>JAQTYE010000153.1 GCA_028749255.1 Paracoccaceae bacterium
GAGCCCGCCAAAGTGGAGCCCGCCGTACAATTGCCGGTGCCGGTGACCCCTGTGGCCGAGGTCACGCCTGAGGCCGTGATCAAGCGCAGCGCCGAAGAGGCCTTCGCCAGCCTGGATCACTATGTGCATGCGCAAATGGGCAAGCTGGAAGGCGGGATCTCGCCGATCTCGCTGGGGCTGGCCTATTCCGACTGGGCCGCACATCTGGCGATGAGCCCGGGAAAACAGGCTGAACTGGTCTGGAAATCGTCGCGCAAGGTGCAGCGTCTGATGGCCGAGATGATGTGCCAGGCGATGGGCGGCGAGGGCGTCGAATGCGTCGAGCCGCTGAAACAGGACCGCCGTTTTGCAGGGCCGGAATGGTCGAAATTCCCGTTCTCGCTCTATTCGCAAAGCTTCCTTCTGGCGCAGCAGTGGTGGCACAATGCCACGACAGGCATTCACGGCGTCGAGGACAAACATGAGAAGGTCGTCGAATTCTATGGCCGCCAGATGCTGGACATGTTCTCGCCCTCGAACTTCCTGCCCACCAACCCGCAGCTGATTGCCCGCACCAAGGAAGAGGGCGGCAAGAACCTGTTCCGCGGCGCGCAATATATGGCCCAGGATATCGCCAAGAAACTGACCGGGAAGGATGACTCCGCCTCGATCGAGTTCACCCCGGGCGAAGAAGTCGCCTGCACGCCGGGCAAGGTGGTTTTCCGCAACCGCCTGATCGAGCTGCTCCAATATGCGCCGACCACCGAAACGGCACATGCCACGCCGTTGTTGATCGTCCCGGCCTGGATCATGAAATATTACATTCTGGATCTGACCGCGCAGGATAGCCTGATCAAATGGCTGGTGGGGCAGGGCTTCACCGTGTTCTGCATCAGTTGGAAAAACCCGGATGAAGGCGACCGCGATCTGGGCTTTGATGATTATCGTCAGTTGGGTCCGATGGCCGCGATTGACGCGATCCAGGCAATCACCGGCGCGAAAAAAGTGCATGGTCTGGGCTATTGCCTGGGGGGCACGCTGCTGTCGGTGACGGCGGCGACGATGGCGCGCGATGGCGATGACCGGCTGGCCTCGTTGACGATGCTGGCGGCGCAGGTCGATTTCACCGAAGCGGGGGAATTGAGCCTGTTCACCAATGCCGATCAGCTTGCGCTGCTGGAAGACATGATGTGGGACGAAGGTTATCTGGATAAAACCGCGATGGCGGGCACCTTCTCGATGCTGAAATCGCAAGACCTGATCTGGTCGCACATGGTGCGCGAATACATGATGGGGGAACGCGAGGCCGCGTCCGAACTCGGCGCCTGGTCGAAAGATGCGACCCGGATGCCGTACAAGATGCACTCGGAATATCTGCGCCACCTGTTCCTGAACAACGATCTGGCCGATGGTCGGATGGTCGCGGGCGGTTCGCATATCTATCTGGCCGACATCAAGGCGCCGGTCTTTGCGGTCGCCACCGAACACGACCACATCGCGCCGTGGAATTCGGTGTTCAAACTGACCTATCTGATCCGCAGCGGCGTGACCTTCGCGCTGGTCTCGGGTGGGCATAACACCGGCATCGTTGCCCCTCCGGGCAGCCCGCGGGCGAAATACCGTCTGCTCAGCCACGAGGCTGGCACCGTCCATCCGGGCCCGAAAGAATGGGCCGCAAGCGTGCCGAAGGTCGCCGGGTCGTGGTGGCAACCTTGGGCGGAATGGATGCGCAAGATCGGTGGCAGCGAAGTGCCCCCGCCTCCCTTGGGCAATGCCGAGGCCGGGTATCCGGTGCTGGACGCGGCCCCCGGCACCTATGTTCTGGTGCGCTAAACCATCGCTGAAAACACGAAAGGGCGCCAATCTGGCGCCCTTTTCCATTGGGTCTGCGGGACCGGATTTCGGGCGGGGCTCAGCGCCCTTTCCAGATCCAGCCGCCGCCCAGAATGCGCGTGCCTTCGGGGGCATAGAAGACGCAGGCCTGTCCGGGGCTGACACCCTCTTCGGGGGACAACAGCTCGACCTCGGCTTCGGTCGCCGAAATCGGCCGGATCACTGCCGGGCGCGGTGGCCGGGTTGAGCGCACCCGCACCAGCACCTGCCATTCGGGCTGGCTGTCAAATGGCACATCGCCCAACCAGTTGATTTCGCGCACCGGGATGATCCGCGTGGACAGCGCCTCTTTCGGGCCGACGATCACGCGGCGCAGATCGGGGTCAAGCTTGACCACATACAGCGGATCGCCCAGGCCGCCGATGCCCAGACCCCGCCGTTGGCCGATCGTGTAATGGATGACGCCCTTGTGCGTGCCCAGCACAGTGCCGTCCATATCGACAATCTCGCCCGGGTCCGCCGCGCCGGGGCGCAGCTTTTCGATCACGCTGGCATAATTGCCGTTGGGCACGAAGCAGATGTCCTGACTATCGGGCTTGTCCGCCACCGCCAGCCCGTATTTCGCAGCCAGCGCCCGGGTTTCGGCTTTGCTCGGCAGATGCCCTAGCGGAAACCGCAGATAGGCCAGCTGCTCGGGCGTGGTCGAAAACAGGAAATAGCTTTGGTCGCGGTTCGGATCGGCCGCCGAATGCAGCTCGGGGCCGTTTTCGCCCATCTTGCGCTGGATGTAATGCCCGGTGGCCATGCAATCGGCCTCCAGATCCTTGGCAGTTTCCAGCAAATCCTTGAACTTCACCCGCTCGTTGCAGCGGATGCAGGGCACCGGTGTCGCGCCTGCCAGATAGGCATCGGCGAATTCGTCGATCACCGCCTCGCGGAAGGTATTTTCGTAATCCAGCACATAGTGCGGGAAGCCCATTTCCTCGGCCACCCGGCGGGCGTCGTGAATGTCCTGCCCGGCGCAGCACGCACCTTTTTTGGCCAGCGCCGCGCCATGATCGTAAAGCTGCAGCGTGACGCCCACGACGTCATAGCCTTCCTCGGCCAGCTTCGCCGCCACGACCGAGCTGTCGACCCCCCCCGACATCGCCACCACGACCCGCGTCTCGGACGGGGGCTTGGCAAAACCGAGGGAGTTGAGAGGGAATTCCTTGCGCATCTGAAGGGTCCTTTAACCAGACCCGGAGGAATATAGGAAAATGCGAACTACTCACAACCCCACGTTTCACCCGTCGTTAAGGCGAAAGGCGCATCTTGAGCATCACAAAGATGAAGGGGTGTGCCCATGTATCTGAAAAAAGTCGATGGTCCGCGCTCGGTCACCTTGCCCGATGGCACGATTCTGACCCGCGCGGATCTGCCGCCAAAGGAAACCCGACGCTGGGTCGCCAGCCGCAAGGCCGTGCTGGTGCAGGCTGTGGCCTATGGGTTGATTCCCCGTGCCGAAGTGCTGGAACGCTATGAGCTGTCGGAAGAAGAATTCGAAATCTGGACCGAGGCGGTGCAGAAACACGGGATCGCCGGGCTCAAGGTGACGGCCATTCAAAAATACAGACAACTTTAGGTTGCAATGTAACAAAACCGTGCGAAGGTAACCCGGTGTTAACCAATTGCTGCAAAGGTGAATGGTGATCGAGGGATTAACGCGGAGAACCCAGGATGCGGATTTTGTTGGTGGAGGACGATCCCACGACCTCTCGCAGCATCGAATTGATGCTGACCCATGCCAATTTGAACGTCTATTGCACGGACCTTGGTGAAGAGGGGATCGACCTCGCCAAGCTCTATGATTACGACCTGATTTTGCTGGATCTGAACCTGCCCGACATGAATGGGCACGAGGTTTTGCGCCAGTTGCGGCTGTCGCGCGTCGATACGCCGATTTTGATCCTGACCGGTGCCGACGACACCGAGAACAAGATCAAGGGCTTCGGTTTTGGCGCCGATGATTACATGACCAAGCCGTTCCACCGTGAAGAGCTGGTGGCGCGCATCCATGCGATCATTCGCCGCTCGAAGGGCCACGCCCAATCGGTGATCCGCACGGGCAAGATTTCGGTCAACCTGGACGCGAAAACCGTCGATGTGGGCGGCAAGCCGGTGCACCTGACGGGCAAGGAATATCAGATGCTGGAGTTGCTCTCGCTGCGCAAGGGCACCACTCTGACCAAGGAGATGTTCCTCAACCATCTGTATGGCGGCATGGACGAACCCGAGCTGAAGATCATCGACGTCTTCATCTGCAAGTTGCGCAAGAAACTGTCCGAAGTGACCGGCGGCGACAACTACATCGAAACCGTTTGGGGCCGTGGCTATGTGTTGCGCGATCCCGACCCGGGCGAGATGGAACGCCGCATTGCCATCGGTGCCTGAAACCGCCGCGACCCTCTGGACGCTCCCTTCGGCTGACCCTATCACTTGAGGCCAGCCGAAGGGGAAGATGATGACGGGAACCGATAGACCCGATGTGGGCCAGCTGACGCAAGCGCAAGCCGCCACGGAATTGCCGGGCCTGATTGCGGCGCTGGAGGCGGCCAATACGGCCTACCACACCCTTGACGCGCCCGAGATTTCGGATGCCGAATATGACGCGCTCAAGCAGCGGTTGAGCGCGATCGAGGCACGCTTCCCCGATCTGACCCGTCCCGATAGCCCAACGCGCAAGGTTGGCGCAGCGGTGGCCGAGGGCTTCGGCAAGATCACCCATGAAATCCGCATGCTCAGCCTCGAAAACGGGTTTTCCGACGAGGACATCACCGATTTCGATGATCGCGTGCGCAGTTATTTGGGGCTTGCCCCAGATGCGCCGCTGCCCTGTACGGCGGAGCCCAAGATTGACGGTTTGTCGCTGTCGTTGCGCTATGAAAACGGCGTGCTGATGCAGGCTGCCACGCGTGGCGATGGGGAAGTGGGTGAAAACGTTACTGAAAACGCGCGCACCATTGCCGATATCCCGCAGCATCTGGTCGATGCACCTGCCATTTTGGAAGTGCGTGGCGAAGTCTATATGAGTCACGCCGATTTCGCCTCGCTCAACGTCCGGCAGGCAGAGCGGGGCGAGAAACCCTTCGCCAACCCGCGCAACGCGGCGGCCGGATCGTTGCGCCAACTGGACGCCCGGATCACCGCCGCGCGCCCGCTGCGGTTTTTTGCCTATGCCTGGGGGGCGCTCTCCGAACCCCTGTCTGATACCCAGATGGGTGCTATCAACCATTTGAAAACGCTTGGATTTCAGATCAACCCGCTGACTGCGCTTTGTGATGGGCCGCAGGATTTATTGGCGCATTACCGCCAGATCGAACAGGCTCGCGCCAGCCTTGGCTATGACATCGACGGCGTTGTTTACAAGGTCAACGATCTGGGATTGCAGCGCCGTCTGGGGTTTCGTTCGACCACGCCGCGATGGGCGATTGCGCATAAATTCCCTGCTGAACTGGCCTGGACGCGGCTGGAAAAGATCGAAATTCAGGTCGGCCGCACCGGCGCGCTCAGCCCGGTGGCGCGGCTTGCTCCGGTGACGGTGGGCGGCGTGGTGGTGTCGAATGCCACGCTGCACAATGAAGATTATATCGCCGGGCGCGATTCCAAAGGTGCCGAGATCCGCGGCGGCAAGGATATTCGCGAAGGCGATTGGGTGCAGGTTTACCGCGCGGGCGACGTGATCCCGAAGGTTGCTGATGTGGATCTTGCGCGTCGTCCCGCTCATGCGCAACCTTTTGAATTTCCGCATAAATGCCCCGAATGCGGATCGGATGCGATCCGCGAAGAGGGGGACGCGGTGCGGCGTTGTACCGGCGGGCTGATCTGCCCGGCGCAGGCGGTTGAAAAGCTCAAGCATTTTGTCAGCCGCGGCGCGTTCGACATCGAAGGTCTGGGCGCGAAACAGGTCGAGGCGTTGTATAAAGACGGCTGGGTTCGCGAGCCTGCCGATATTTTCACCCTGCAGGCGCGTTATGGCTCCGGCATGAAACAGCTGAAAAACCGCGAAGGCTGGGGCGAAAAATCGGCGCAGAACCTGTTCGATGCCATTGAGGAAAAACGCAAAATACCTCTGGCGCGGTTCATCTTCGCGCTCGGATTGCGCCATGTCGGTGAAAGCACTGCGCAGCTTCTGGCGACACAATTCGGCACTTGGGAGCGGCTGGCCGAACTGGTTGCGCAGGCTGATGGGGGGGACGGTCCCGCATGGCAGGACCTGCTGGCGATTGATGGGGTGGGCGAAACGACCGCGCGGTCACTGATCGCCTCGCTCAACCATTCTGCGGATGCGGAGGCGGTGAAAAACCTTTTGGCGCAGGTCACGCCCCAAGCTGCCCAGCCGCGCGTTGTCTCTGATAGCGAGATCGCCGGGCTGACGGTGGTATTCACCGGCACGCTGGAAAAAATGACGCGGGCCGAGGCGAAAGCGCGGGCTGAAACGCTTGGTGCCAAGGTCGCGGGCTCGGTCTCGGCCAAGACCGATATTCTGATCGCGGGGCCCGGTGCCGGGTCCAAGGCGAAAAAAGCCGCTGATCTGGGGGTGCGGGTGATCGACGAAGACGCCTGGCTTGTGATTGCGGGGGCCGGATGACCGGACGCCCGCCGATCCTGTTTCCGCTGTTTGCCAGCGTCGAGACCCTGCCGGGGATCGGCCCGAAAACCGCGCAGGCCTTTGCGGCCGCAGGGTTGGAACGGCCGCGCGATGTGGCGCTGACCTTGCCGCATTCGGTGATCGACCGCCGTCCCGTTGCCACGATCCGTGATGTGGTGGCGCCCGCCATCGTCAGTGTCGAGGTTACCGTCGAGGCGCATATCCCGGCGCGGTCGCGTGGTCGCCCCAGCCGGGTTCAGGTGCGTGATGCCGAGGCCGAATTCCAGCTCGTTTTTTTTCACGCGCGCGGGGATTATCTGGAAAAACAATTGCCTGTGGGGCAGCGTCGGATCGTGTCGGGCAAGCTGGAGCTGTTCGACGGGATCGCGCAAATGGTCCATCCCGATCATATCCTGCGCCCCGAGGATGCAGGCGATCTGCCCCGGTTCGAGCCGGTCTATCCGCTTAGCGCGGGGATCACCCAGCGGCAGATGGCGCAGGCGGCGGCGGGCGCGCTGGCGCGATTGCCCGATCTGGTTGAATGGATTGACCCATCGTTGAAATCGCGCGAAGGCTGGCCCGATTGGGCCGATGCGTTGCGCGCGGCCCATGCACCCGGCAGTGTCGCCGATACCACCAGCACCGCGCCGGCCCGCGCGCGTCTGGCCTATGATGAGTTGTTCGCCCATCAGTTGACGTTGGCGCTGGCCCGGCGGCAGGCGCGTCGGACCAAGGGGCGGGTCACGAAGGGCACTGGAGCTTTGTCCCGTAAGGTTTTGGAAACGCTTCCATATAAGCCTACGGGCGCGCAGGCCCGGTCAATTGCCGAGATCACCGCCGACATGGCCGAACCACGCCGAATGAACCGCTTGCTGCAGGGCGATGTGGGCGCGGGCAAGACGCTGGTTGCCTTTATGGCATTGCTGGCGGCGGTCGAGGCGGGCGGTCAGGGCGTGATGATGGCACCGACCGAAATCCTCGCGCGGCAGCATCTGGAGGGGCTGGCGCCCCTGGCTGCGGCGGCGGGCGTGCGGCTGGATATTCTGACTGGCCGTGACAAGGGCGCGGACCGCGTGGCGAAGCTGGCCGATCTGGCTTCGGGTGCCATCGGTATTCTGGTCGGCACTCATGCGGTGTTCCAGAAAGACGTTGTTTTCCAGGATCTTCGGCTTGTCGTCATCGACGAACAGCACCGCTTTGGTGTGGCGCAGCGGATGGAACTGGGCGCCAAGGGGGCGGCGGCGGATGTGCTGGTGATGACCGCCACGCCGATCCCGCGCAGCCTGGCGCTGGCGCAATATGGCGACATGGATCTGAGCCTGCTGGATGAAAAGCCGCCCGGGCGACAACCGGTGAAAACCGCGCTGATCTCGACCGAACGCCTGAACGAGGTGGTCGCCCATCTGGCGCGTGCAGTGGCCGAGGGGCGGCAGGCCTATTGGGTCTGCCCGCTGGTCGAGGAAAGCGAACATGTCGATCTGGCCTCGGCCGAAGATCGGTTTCGCAGCCTGCGCGCGGCCTTGGGCGAAGGCGTCGTGGGGCTGGTGCATGGTCAGATGCCGGGGGCCGAAAAAGATGCCGCAATGGCGGATTTTGTCGCCGGGCGCACCCGCGTTCTGGTGGCCACGACGGTGATTGAGGTCGGCGTGAACGTGCCGGCCGCCTCGATCATGGTGATCGAACGGGCCGAAACCTTTGGTCTGGCGCAACTGCACCAGCTGCGCGGGCGGGTCGGGCGCGGCACCGCCGACTCGACCTGTCTGATGCTCTATCAATCGCCGCTCAGCGAGACCGGCGAACGCCGTCTGCAAATCCTGCGCGAGACCGAGGACGGCTTTCGCATCGCCGAGGAAGATCTGGCGATGCGCGGCGCGGGCGATGTGATCGGCACCGCGCAATCGGGCCTGCCGCGGTTCCGCATCGCTGATCTGGAACGGCAGGCGGGGCTGATGGCGGTGGCGCAAAGCGATGCGCGCGCACTGCTGGCGACCGACCCCGATCTGAGCGGGCCGCGCGGCCGGGCGGCCCGCGTTGCGCTGTGGCTGATGGAACAAGATCGCGCAATCCGTTTGATCGACGTAGGATGATATTCTGACGCGCGTTAATCGGCGCCTAAGATTTTCGCGATATGGCTGAGGGGTCACCAGGGAAAGGGTCTCTCCGTGCATTTTCTGCGTCGTTCCACCCCGCAAAAACACCTTCGGGTCGAGGAAGAACTGGCCGCCATTGTCCGCACGCATCTTTTGTTGCGACTTGGTCCCGCTGGGGAGATCCTTGGGGTGAATGATGCCTTTTGTGATCTGACAGGCCACACGCACGCCGCGGTTGTGGGCAATCCCTACACGGTGTTACTGCGGGCGAAGGATCATAGCCTGCCGGAAACCACCGCGCTGTGGCC
>JAQTYE010000154.1 GCA_028749255.1 Paracoccaceae bacterium
AAGCGCTTTGTTTGAAGAAATTGGTGGCGATGAAATTCTATCTATTAAAAAAGAATTACAATCTGTTAAAGAGCCAATCCGCAGGGAAATTCATATGTTGCGCAGGAAGAAAACCCCCAAGCCCGCCCCCAACGCCAAAAGCACCATCGAGCCGGTGCCCCCAAAGCGCACATGGCGCATCGTGAACCCTGCCGCGATCAGCACCATCGCCGCCAGAACCAGCGGCTGCGCCAGTTCCATCTGGAACCAGACCATGTGACGGCGCGCCGAAAAGCCCGCCTTTTCCAGTGCGGCGATGAAGCCCGGAAGATCCCAGATCGGCACGGCCGAGGGCGTGCCGAAACTGTCCCGAATCCGATCCGCGGTCAGATCCGACGGCAGCTGCAATTCGGCGGCCACCACAGCATCGCGTTCCGGGTTGGTCGAGGCGCCAAGGGGCCAATCCTTGGTTTCGCTCAGCACCCAGGTGCCGGGTTTCAACTGCGCAGTGGCGGCGTCGATCCGGCGCACCGGGCCTGCACCCGGCGCAAAGATCAGGAAGGTCACGTCATACAGCTCGGTCGCGTCCAGATTGGCACGCGCGGCCCGGATGACGGCCTGACCGCCGGCCACCTCGTCTGTGCCCTGTCGCATCCAGACGCCCTCGCGGCCGATCGACACGGCCTGCGCCCCGCCCGCGGTATAGCGCCCGGCCAGCGTTTCATAGGCCTTCGCGGTGGCCGACACGATCGGATTGCCCACCGCCACCATCAGCGCGCCAAAAATCAGCGCCACCGCAACCGGCGCCAGCAGCATGCGCAGCGCCGACCGCCCCGCCGCGCGCACCACCACCAGTTCAGAACTGCGCGCCAGCCCCAGAAACAGCACCACCGCCGCCAGCATCACGATCAGCGGCAAGATGGTATAAAGCGATCCAGGCACCGTCAGCGCCGACAAGATCGCCGCCTCGCGCAGGCCGACCTTGGCCGCGTCATAGCGGCGGATCTGTTCGACCATCTCGATCAGGAACAAGATGCCCCAGAAGGTCGCGCCGACCATCAACAGGCTGCGTCCGAAACGGCGCGCGATATAGAGCGAGAGCGTCATGCCGGGGTGCCTCCGGTCGGGGGCGCGGCATCCTTGCCGCGTGGCGCGCGACTTCGGCGCGGGCGCCCGGCCAGCCACAGCAACACCACCGCCGCAGCCAGCCCGAGCGCGACCGGCAGATAGGCCAGCCCCCACAGATCGGGCGCCCCCCGCATCGCGCTGGAAGCGGCGTTGGCCATGAATTGCACCACGATCAGCCCGACCGTGGCCAGCCCGATCTGCCGCCACAGGCCAAAGCGCGAAAATCCGCCCAGCATCAGTGCGGCAAACCCGATCAGCGCCGCCACCGGCGCCAGCAGCGGCTGCGCCAGCCGTTGATGCAGTTCCAGCCGCGCGCTTTGCGGATCCGATCCGGTCAACGCCAGAACCTCGGGGGTTGGCGCGATCAGCGCCCAGGTGGTCAGCTCTTCCCAGCTGCGCCGGGTGCTTGGCGTGGCCTTCATCAACCCTGCAATATCATAGGTGAAATTCGAAAACCGGGTGATCGACAGGCTGTTGTCGGCAAACCGCAGGGTCTGCGCCATACCATCCAGCATGATCAGCTTGGGTCCACTGTCCGAGCGCACGATCAGCGCCTTTTCGGCGGTATAGCTCGTGCGCGTGCCCGTCGACCGGCTGTCGGACAGGAACAGGTCCAGCAATTCGCCCAAGGGGGAAATCTCGCGGATATAGATGGTCACGCCCTTGGTCGGGTGCTGAAAACTGCCCTCGATCAGGAATTGCGCGGTGACGTTTTCGGAAATCTGTGCCTGCCGGTCAGCCAGTCGCGCGCGCGCGGCGGGCACCAGCGCATGCACCAGAACCAGCATCAGCACCGCCACGATCAGCCCGAACATCGCCACCGGACGCGCCAGCCGCCACGGCGAGGCGCCAGTGGCCTGCATCACCACCAGTTCACTGTCCTGCGCCAGCCGGTTGACCGCATAGATTGTGGCGGCAAAGGCCGCTACCGGCAGCACCAGCCGGATCACATTGGGCAGCGTCAGCGCGGTGAATTCCAGCACCACCAGCGCGGTCTGGCCATCCGAGATCAGCTTGTCGAACAGCCGCACAGCCTGGTTGACCCAATAGACGGACACCAGCACAAGCGCAAAAAAGCCGAACAGCGCCATCAGCTGGTGCAGCAGATATCGGTCCAGTCGCGTCAAGCCGTCCATCCCCCCGGATGCGTTTTTTTCTCTCTACCGCGTCCGCGCCTGCGGGGAAAGGGCGCACGCCTGCGCTTTTCATTTTCCCCCGCGCGCCTTAGGCTCGGGCGCGACATTCCGCGCAAGCCTGCGCCCCGTTGCCCCGCAGCCCACCTTTCAACCCGTTTTCGGAGACCACCATGACCCATCCCGCAGCCATTCACTTTCGCGAAACCGATCTGGAGACGCTGGCCGCGCGCCCCGGGCTGATCGCGGTGCTGCTGGACCCGGCAGGCAAACTTTCGCCGGGCGCGCGCAAGCTTGACCGCCTGATGCGTGGGGCTGTGTCCCGGGCGGTCGCGTCCGAGGCGTTCACCGCGCTGAAGCCCGGCGATTCGCTGACGCTTGGCTGGCCTGCGGGGGTGGCGGCAGAGGCTGTGCTGCTGATCGCCCTGCCGCGCCGTGCGGCGGTGGCCGAGGCGCGCAAGGCGGGGGCCGCGGTGGCCAAGGTTCTGGGGCCGGAGGGTGCGCTGGTGCTGGCGGAAACCCACCCGCGCGCGGCCGAAGTGGCCTTTGGGCTGGCGCTGCGGGCCTATCGGTTTGATTACCACACCGAAGACAAGAAACCCTTCGGTGCGGTTGATGTCATGGTCGCCAAGCCCGAAGCCGTGGCCGCGCAGGCCGCCCCCCATGCCGCGCTGGCCGAAGGCGTGTTCTTCACCCGCGATCTGGTGAACGAGCCCGCCAATATCCTGACCACCGATGATTTCGCCGCGCGTCTGGCCGCGATGCAGGAACTGGGCCTGGAGGTCGAGATCCTGGAAGAGGCGGATCTGGAGAAACTGGGCATGCGCGCGCTTCTGGGCGTGGGTCAGGGCTCGGAAAGCCCGTCGAAGGTCGTGGTGATGCAGTGGGCTGGCGGCGGAGACGAAGCGCCCTTTGCGCTGGTTGGCAAGGGCGTGACCTTTGACACCGGCGGCATCTCGATCAAGCCTGCGGCAGGTATGGAAGAGATGACGATGGACATGGGCGGCGCGGGCGTGGTGGCGGGCGTGATGCGCACGTTGGCCTTGCGCAAGGCCAAGGCGAACGTCGTGGGGCTGGTCGGGCTGGTGGAAAACATGCCCGATGGCCGCGCGCAACGCCCCGGCGACATCGTGAAATCCATGAAGGGCGACACGATCGAAGTGATCAACACCGATGCCGAGGGGCGTTTGGTGCTGGCCGATGTGCTGTGGTATGCGCAAGACCGCTTCGCGCCCCGCGCGATGATCAACCTGGCGACGCTGACCGGCGCGATCATCATCGCGCTGGGGCATGACAATGCGGGCGTGTTCAGCAATGACGATGAGCTTTCGCATGATCTGCTGAAAGCCGCCGCCGCCGAGGGCGAGGGGGCCTGGCGGATGCCTTTGCAGCCGGCCTATGACAGCCTGATCAAATCGCGTCTGGCCGATATCAAGAACACCGGCGGACGCCCCGCAGGCTCGATCACTGCGGCGGCCTTCTTGCAGAAATTCGTGAAACCTGATGTGCCGTGGTGCCATATCGACATCGCAGGGGTCGCCCTGCCGCCCGGCGAGACCACGCTGGCGCCCAAGGGCCCGACCGGCTGGGGGGTGATGACGCTGGATCGGCTGATCCGCGACCGGTTCGAAGGCTGAGCGCATGCCCGCGCTGTTTTACCACCTGACCCACAGCCCGCTGGAGGACGTGGTCACCACGCTCTCGACCCGCGCTTTGGGGCAGGGCTGGCGGATTGAACTGCGCGGGCGCGATGCGGGACGGATGGCGTGGCTTGATGAACGGCTGTGGCTGGGCGGCGACGAAAGCTTCTTGCCGCACGGGCTGGCAGGCGGGCCGCATGACGCGCTGCAACCCGTGCTGCTGACCACCAGCCCCTGCGCGCCGGGCCGTCAGGCGGTGATGGCAATCGACGGCGCCGCCGTCACCGCAGCCGAAATCGCCACGCATGACCGGGTCTGGATCCTGTTCGACGGCAATGACCCGCAAGCGGTAGAGCACGCCCGCGGGCAATGGCGCGAGTTGACCGGCGCCGGTGCAAAGGCGCAGTATTGGAGCGAAGAAAGCGGCCGCTGGGAGAAAAAGGCCGAGAAATGAACGGTGTGGCGGCCGGGGTTTGAGTATTTGACCCAAGAAGAAATCGCCGCGCTGCGTTTGCGCGTCTTCTTGGCAAAAATACTCATCTGTCACGGATCACCGCTGCGCGCTGTAGCGCTTCCCATCGGCGCGGGCTTGCGTTAGAACCCGGCCCCTGACCGCAGGAGCGTGCCGATGACCCAGAAATTCAGCTTCACCCTCAACGCCACCGATGGTGCGGCGCGCACTGGCGTGATTTCGACCCCGCGCGGCCAGATCCGCACCCCCGCCTTCATGCCCGTTGGCACCGCCGCGACCGTCAAGGCGATGATGCCGGAATCGGTTGCGGCCACCGGCGCCGATATTTTGCTGGGCAACACCTATCACCTGATGCTGCGTCCGACGGCCGAGCGGATCGCTCGGCTGGGGGGGCTGCACAGGTTCATGAACTGGGACAAGCCGATCTTGACGGATTCCGGCGGGTTTCAGGTGATGAGCCTGGCAAGCCTGCGCAAGCTGACCGAGGAAGGCGTGCGGTTTTCGTCGCATATTGACGGCTCCAAACATATGCTGACGCCCGAACGCAGCATGGAAATCCAGCGTCTGCTGGGGTCTGACATCGTGATGGCCTTCGATGAATGCCCCGCGTTGCCTGCCACCGAGGACGAGGTCGCCAAATCCATGCAGCTCAGCATGCGGTGGGCGCTGCGCTCGCGCGAGGCGTTCGGTGACCGTCCGGGCCACGCGCTGTTTGGCATCATGCAGGGCGGGGTGACCCGCGATCTGCGCGAGGAATCGGCGCGCGCGCTGACCGAGATCGGGTTCGAGGGCTATGCCGTCGGCGGTCTGGCGGTGGGCGAGGGCCAGGAGGCGATGTTTGGCGTGCTCGATTACGCGCCGGGCTTCCTGCCCGCCGACAAGCCGCGCTATCTGATGGGCGTGGGCAAGCCCGATGATATTGTGGGCGCGGTCGAGCGCGGCATCGACATGATGGATTGCGTGCTGCCTTCGCGGTCCGGGCGGACGGGGCAAGCCTGGACCCGGCGCGGCCAGGTCAACATAAAGAACGCGCGCCACATGGACGACCCGCGCCCGCTGGACGAGGATTGCACATGCCCGGCGTGCCGCAACTATTCGCGCGCCTATCTGCACCATGTGTTCAAGGCGCAGGAAATGATTTCAGGCATGCTGCTGACCTGGCACAACCTGCATTACTATCAGGAGTTGATGCAGGGGCTGCGGGATGCGATTGGCGGCGGGAGGCTCGGCGCCTTTGTGGCGCAGTTCCACGCCCAGCGTGCGATGGGGGATATCGAGCCGCTCTGAACCTAGTGCAGGCCCGCGATCATCACCACGGCGGCATAATGGGTTGCCGCCGCCGCAATCACATGGCCATGCCAGATCGCGCGCGAAAACGGCAGTGATTTCAGGCTGTAAAACACCGTGCCAAGGGTATAGATCGCACCACCCACCCCCAGCAAGATCAGCACAGCCAGCGGCAGCCCCTGCACCAGCGGCCAGATCGCAACGACCCCAAGCCAGCCCATCGCGAGATAGAGCCAAAAGCCCGCGCGCTCGAACCGATGAAAGAAGCCAAGCTTCATCACCATGCCCAACAGCGCCAGCGCCCAGATCGCGCCGGTCAGCCACAGCCCAGTGACCCCGCCCAGGCCCAGCAAGGCCATCGGCGTATAAGTGCCTGCAATCAAAAAGTAAATTGCCGCATGATCGAACCGGCGGAGCAATGCGCGGGTGGGCGCGTGCAGCGTCAGGTTATAGCCCGCCGAAAACCCGAAGGACGCCAGCAGCCCCACCGCATAAACGATCAGCGGCCAGATCTGCGCGCCCGAGGTGCTTAACGCGGCCCAGACCATCAGGGCGCTGACCCCGGCAACCGCGGCGATCACGCCCAGCACATGCATCACGCCGTCGGCGAAATGTTCTTTGAACGAATGGGGTAGGGTATAACGGGTCATCGGGCGCTCCGGGGTTCGGCTGACCCTAGCAAATTCGGCCCCCGCACACCAATCACGACGCCGCGTCATGTGCGCGCGGGGGCAGAGCCCCCCTCAGCCGGAAATCACCAGATCGGCGGCGCGGTTTTCTCGGCGCAGGATTTGCCCGTTCGGAAGGTCGTTCCGCTCGATTTGTGCGGCGATGTCGCCTCCGGGCGGCGGGCAGGCCTGCCAGCGTTGCAGTAGGCGCACGCGCAGCACGGGTTCGGGCACGTTCAGCCGCACAGTCAGGTCAAACAGTGGAAACAGATCGCGCCAGCCCGGCCGGGTCAGCAGCAGGTAATTGCCTTCGACCAGCACATAGCGTGCGGTTGCGGGGATGGTGATGCCATCGGGGATCACCGCATCGGCCGCGCGGTCAAAGCCGGGGGCGCGCAGATCGGCACCGCCGGCGCGGACCTGCGCCAGCGTGCGGGCAAGGGCCGCCACGTCGAAGGTGTCCGGCGCGCCTTTGACAGCGCGCAGGCCACGGGTTTCAAGCGTTTCATTGCTCAGGTGAAACCCGTCCATTGGCAGCACGGCCGCCGAGCCGGGCGCGGCGGTATTCAGCGTGGCCAGCAGTTCGGCTGCCAGATACGATTTGCCCGCACCCGGCGCGCCCGCAATCGCGATCAGATTGCGTGGACCGTCAAGCTGGCGGATATGGGCGGCCAGATCGGCGCGGTCTACCCGCAGTTCGCTGTCCATGAAGGCGCCGACATCGCCCATCGGCCCGTTGCTGTCGCCCAGCCAGAACTCTGCCATCCGCCTGCGGTCCTTTCGCTCAGCTCATCGCCGCGATCATCCGCCCCAGCGCCGCCGCGGGGTCGTCCTCGCGCCAGATTTCCTCGCCCAGGGCGAAGAAATCGGTGATCGGGGCAAAATGGCGGATCAGGTCTTCGGTCAGGTTGCCTTCGGCCACCACCGGCACTTCGATCACCTGCGACCACCAGGCGAACAGATCCTCGGGGGCCAACTCGCCCGCGCCAAGGGCGGTTTCGCCCACCGGCCCGAAACAGACGTAATCCGCGCCCGCCTCGCCCGCGTTCATCCCGTCGTGGCGCGAGGCCCCGCACCAGGCGCCGATGATTGCTTCTTGCCCCAGTTCCTTGCGGGCATAGCGCACGGTGCGCGCGCCATCGGTCAAATGCACCCCATCGAGCCCGTGCCGTTCGACCAGCTTGATGTGGTTTTCGATCACCAGCGCGACGTCGTGGCGATGCGCCACTTCGCGGCAGGCATCGGCGGCGCGGCCCTGCGCGTCCTCGTCTTTCGTGGCCAGCGCCAGGCGGATGCAAGCCACCTCATGCGCGGCCAGAACCCGCTCGAGCTGCGCGGGGAAAAGATCAAGATCGAAGCTCGGCGGGGTAATCAGATAGATCTGCGGGCGTTCAGTGTCGGCCATGGCACGTCCTTTCGGTTTGAGGCGTTCTAACGCAAGGGCGGCGGCCTTGCCAGTGGGCGCGTGGCGCCTTATGGCGGGGGAAAGGAGCCTGCCCATGCAAGATACCCCGAAATTTCCGCTGTTCATCCTGGTGCGCCCGCAAATGGGCGAGAATATCGGGGCGGCGGCGCGGGCGATGCTGAATTTCGGACTGGATCGGTTGCGACTGGTCAATCCGCGCGATGGCTGGCCCAACCCGAAAGCGGTGGCGATGGCCTCGGGGGCGGCGGGGCAGGTGCTGGACCACGCCGGGGTGTTTGCCGACACCGGGGCCGCGATTGCCGATTGCGATTTCGTCTTTGCCACCACCGCGCGCGGCCGCGAGCTGACCAAGCCGATCTACACCCCCGAAGCCGCGATGACCGAGGCGCGCACCCGCATCGCGCGCGGTGAAAAGGTGGCGGTGCTGTTTGGGCCCGAACGCACCGGGTTGGAAAACGACGACATCGTGCGCGCCAACGCGATCATCACCGTGCCGGTGAACCCGGCGTTCTTTTCGCTCAATCTGGCGCAGGCGGTGCTGCTGACGGGCTATGAATTCGCGCGCCAGACGATGGATGTGGCGCCGATTGACCCCGGGCTTGCGGGCGGCGAGACCGCCTCGGCGCTGGAGGTCGAAAAACTGGGCGATCACTACGAAGAACGGCTGCAGGAAGTCGGGTTCTTTTTTCCCGAAGGCAAGGCGCCAATGATGAAGCGCAATCTGCGCAACATGTGGACGCGCTTCGGGCTGACGCGGGCCGATGTGCAGACCCTGCATGGCGTGCTGCGCAAACTGACGCGGGTGCCGCGCTAGGGCTTGCTGGCCCGGCGCCCGGTGCCTAGGTTCGGGCAATGATGCGGATTTTGCGCAAGTTTCTGATCGCCATCAGCCTTGGCGCCGTTCTGGGTCTGGGCGCGGTCGTGTGGTTCTATCCGGTGCTGCGCGGCGCGATCTGTCCGGGGTGTTACGGGCTCGAACGCGCCGCCCCCGGGGTCTATGTCGAGGCCACGATGCCGCCGCCCGCCCGCGCAGCACTGTTGCGCCAGCTGACCGATGCGCGCAGGCAGATCGCCGCATTCTACGGCGTGTCCCGCGGGCATCTGC
>JAQTYE010000007.1 GCA_028749255.1 Paracoccaceae bacterium
CAAGTTTTTGAAAACACCAGAGGAATCGGAGCGGTTCAGCAACAATTACAGCCCGCTTCGCCCCTTGGGGGCCAGTAGCGCAAAATGCGCCGCAGCCAGCCGCGCAACAGGCACCCGGAACGGCGAACACGACACATAGTCAAAGCCCGCCGCCCTGCAAAAGGCGATTGATTCGGGGTTGCCGCCATGTTCGCCGCAGACCGAAATCGTGACATCGGGGCGCGCCGCGCGGCCCCGGCCCGCACCGATCAGCAGCAGCTCGCCCACACCTTCGACATCCAGAATATGGAACGGATCCTCGGCATAGACGCCTTGATTGACATAGGTGGACATGAACCGCCCGGCGTCGTCGCGCGACAGGCCATAGGTCATCTGCGTCAGGTCGTTGGTGCCGAAGGACAGGAAATGCGCGTGCTCGGCAATCTCGCCGGCCCGCAGCGCGGCGCGCGGTGTTTCCACCATCACCCCAAGCCGAAAGGTGAAATCGGCCTTCATCTCGTTCTTCACCGCCGCCGCGACCGAATCGATCCGGGTCTTGACGATTTCCACCTCGCGCGAGGCCGAAACCAGCGGGATCATGATTTCGGGCACCACCGGCGCGCCCCGTTTGCTGGCCTCGATCGTCGCCTCGAAAATCGCGCGCACCTGCATGTCGTAGATCTCGGGCACGGTCACGCCCAGACGCACGCCGCGCATCCCCAGCATCGGGTTGAACTCGCTCAGCGCCTCGACACGCCGCGTCACTTCGGACAGCGGGCGGTCCAGCGCCTCGGCCAGTTCGCGCATGCCTTCACGGTCATGCGGCAGGAATTCATGCAGCGGCGGGTCGAACAGCCGGATACAGACCGGCAGCCCCGCCATGATGTCGAACAGCGCCATGAAGTCGGCGCGCTGCATCGGCAACAGCCGCTCCAACGCGATGCGCCGGTCATTGGCGGTATCGGCAAAGATCATCTCGCGCATCACCGTCAGGCGATCTTCGTCAAAGAACATATGCTCGGTCCGGGCCAGACCAATGCCCTCGGCCTCGAACATCCGTGCGGTGCGGGCATCATCGGGCGTGTCCGCATTGGCGCGCACCCCGATGTCGCGCACATTGTCGGCCCAGCGCAGCAGCGTACGGAACGCATCGTCCAGCGCCGGTTCCAGCATCTCGGCCGCGCCCACCAGAACCTCGCCACTGGTGCCATCGACGGTGATCACCTCACCCTCGCGGAAGATCCAGCCTTGCGGGCCCCGCAGCGTGCGGTCGCGCCCGTTGATCTGAATATCGGTGCAGCCGACGATGCAGGGCAGGCCCAGGCCGCGAGCGATCACCGCCGCATGGCTGGTCACACCACCGCGTTCGGTCAGCACCGCGACCGAGGTGTGCATGCCCCGGATATCCTCGGGCGAGGTTTCGCGGCGCACCAGAATGCAGGGCTCGTCGCGCGCTGCACTGGCCTGCGCGGCGGTCGCCGTGAAGACGATCTTGCCGGTCGCCGCCCCCGGGCTGGCCGGAATGCCCAGCGCCAGACGGTCACGCGCGGCGCGCGGATCGACCTGATAGTGCAGCAATTCGCTCAGCGCGCGCGGCTCGACCCGCAACAGCGCATCCTCGCGCGAAATCATGCCATCGCTGGCCAGCGCCACCGCGATCTTGACCGAGGCACGCGAACTACGCACCACCCGCACCGCGTCAATCACCGCAACCTTGCCGCCCTCGACCGCGAATTCCAGCTGCATTTCTTCGCGCAGCTTCGCGCGACAGGCGGCGCCGTAATGGCGCAATTCGTCAAACACTGCAGGCGCCGCCTCTTCAAGCGAGGCGCCGCGCGGGTCTTGCGTCAAGAAAAGCGTCTCGACCGAGGCCTTGCGTCCCTGACTTTGGCCGCGGAAACGCCCGGTGATCTGCGGCAGACCGGTCACGCTATCGACAAACTGGATCGTGCCCGATCCCGACAGGCCCGGCCCGATACCCAGCGCCATTTCCTGCACCACCAGCCCCAGCACCGCCTCCAGCGGCGCGCCCTTGGCCTGACGCAGCAGCCGCGCGGTCGTGCCTTCCCAGGCGCGCGCCATCGAGCGCAGCACCTCGGCCAGTTGCTGCGCGGGCGATTGCGGGAAATCGTCATCCGTTTCGGCGCGGTAAGCCGCCATCGCCGCGCTCAGCGCCTGCGGGCCCGGATCGGCATGGAACATATCAGGGTCGAGCCGCGCCACATGGGTCGCGTAATTCTGCACGAACCGCAGATACAGCGCATCTGCCGCCTCGCGTCCGTGGCTATCGGTCAACAGCCCATGCATCGTGTCGTTCATGCCGACGTTCAGCACCGTCCCCGGCCCGCCCCATTCGGGGTTTTCCGGGCTGGAGCGCACCGAAACCAGCAGATCAGGGCCGAAAATCGCCGCCAACGCCTGGGTGTCGGGCATCTGCCCCGCCGCAATCGCGCGCACCGTTTCGCAAGGCAATGCCACCGTGCGCGGCACCGGCAGGTCAAGCCGGATCAGCCGCTGCAGGCATTTCGCCCGCCAGCCATGCCGGTTCAGGCTGACCGCAGCCCCCGGCGTCAGCTCGACAAATTCAGCGAAATCAGTGTGTTTCTGCATTGCAGCATGCCCCTCGTCCCTTGGCAGGATAGGCTGAAACGCGCCCCGCGCAAGTGCGACAATTGGATGAAGGACGTAGCGTCACTTAAAGTGATGAATTTGCCGAACTAAATCCGCCCGCCCCCCTGCGGGGACGGGCAGCGGGACTTAGCCCTCAAGCTTGGTCAGATCGGCCACGCTCAGGCAGATCTGACGGATCCGCGACAGCAGGTTCAACCGGTTGCGGCGCACGATTTCATTCTCGGCGTTGATCTGCACCGCGGTGAAGAACGCGTCAATCGGGCCGCGCAATGCAGCCATCGCGCCCATCGCCGTGGCGAAATCCTCGGCTGCCATCGCGGGCGCAATTGCGGCTTCGGCAGTATCCAGCGCGGCAAACAGCGCGACTTCCTCGGCCCCTTCGGCGAACTTCACGTCGGCGCCATAGGAATATTCAACGCCATCCTTGGCCTCGGCCTGCGCCAGAATGTTGTTCGCGCGCTTGAAGCCCGCAATCAGGTTGGCGCCATCCTCGGTGGCCAGAACCGCGCCCAAGGCCTCGGCCCGTTTCACCAGCAGCGTCAGATCGTCAGTGCCCGGCATCGCAAGGCAGGCGTCGATCACGTCGTGACGGATGTTCTGGTCCTTCAGGAAGACCTTCAGGCGGTCGTGGAAGAAGGAGAGGAGGCTTAGCACCTCGTCCGCATTCCCGCCCAACACACGTGCCGCGCGGGATTCTGCAGCGGCCCTACGCTCGTCAAAATTGAGATCATCTGACTTGACCGCGTGAGCGAGGGCATCAAGAACTTCAGACGTTTCCCAATCAACGGGAGAGTGTAGCAAAGGAAGGCCCGTCTGGGGCCTCTTAAAGATAACGTCTGACATGTCGGCGTAAGTAAGCAAACTGTCACCGGAAACACGCCTCAAAGCCGGAGGGAGAATATCACTGAGCTTTAGCCGCAACCCATTCGCCAGCACCAGCCGGATCACCCCAAGCGCCGCGCGGCGCAGGGCAAAGGGATCTTTGCTGCCCGTGGGTTTTTCATCAATCGCCCAGAACCCGGTCAGCGTGTCGATCTTGTCGGCCAGCGCGACGGCGACCGTCACCGGCTCGGTCGGCACATCGTCGGACGGGCCCAGCGGCGAATAATGACCTTTGCAGGCATTGGCCACCGCATCGGGCAGGCCCGCCGCACGGGCGTAATAGCCGCCCATCACGCCCTGCAGTTCCGGGAATTCGCCAACCATGGCAGACCGCAGATCGGCCTTCACCACCCGCGCGGCTTCGGCGGCCAGATCGGGCGAGGCACCAACCAGAGGCGCGATTTCGCGCGCCAGCGCCTCGATCCGTTCGATCTGCGCGGCCTGAGACCCCAGTTTGTTGTGGAAGGTCACATTGGCCAGCCCGGCGCCCATGCCTTCCAGCCCTTCGGATTTCACCAGCCGCAGGTCGTTTTCCCAAAAGAATTTCGCATCCGACAGCCGCGCCGACAGCACCTTGAGGTTGCCCTTCAGGATCGTCGCACCATGGTCGGCGGTTTCGCGGTTCGCCACGGTCACGAAACCCTCGATCCGCCCGGTCTTGGGGTTTTTGACCGAAAAGAATTTCTGGTGTTCCTTCATCGAGGTTTGCAGCACCTCGGGCGGCAGGCCCAGAAAATCGGGGGCAATATCGCCCATCAAGGCGACCGGGCATTCGACCAGCCCGGCAACCTCGGCCAGCAGGCCCTTGTCTTCGACCAGCTCCAGCCCGCGCGCAAAGGCCATCTGCGTGGCATCATGCCAGATGATGTCTTCGCGTTCCGCCGAATCCAGCACCACTTTGGCGGCTTTCAGCTTGGCGGCGTAATCGTCGAAACTGGTCACGGCAAACCGGCCCGGCGCCATGAAGCGGTGGCCCTCGGTCGTATTGCCCGACGCAATG
This sequence comes from Paracoccaceae bacterium, assembly GCA_028749255.1. Classification (GTDB taxonomy): domain Bacteria; phylum Pseudomonadota; class Alphaproteobacteria; order Rhodobacterales; family Rhodobacteraceae; genus Rhodobacter. The sequence goes on from JAQTYE010000007.1 coordinate 4,493, forward strand.
CCATCGACGGTCAGCGGCACCACTTCGGCGCCCGCCTCGGTCGTCAGGATGCACAGGATCGAATGCAGCGGCCGGACCCAGCGCAACGCACCCGCGCCCCAGCGCATCGACTTCGGCCAGGGGAAGGTGCGGATAGTTTTGTCCAGCACCTCGGCCACGATTTCGGGCGCCGCACGGCCGGGTTTCTCGACCACGGCAAAATAGACCTGGCCCTTTTTGTCGTCACGCACGTCCAGCTGGTCCAGCGTCAGCCCGGTCGCGCGCAAGAACCCCTCGATTGCCTTTTCAGGCGCCGAGGTGGCGGGGCCTTTGCGTTCCTCGCGCAGGGTCGGGCTGTGTTCGGACAGGCCTTCCAGCGCCAGCACCAGACGGCGCGGCGTGGAAAAGGCGGCGGCATGGGCGTAGTGCAGCCCGGCCTCGACCAGACCATCGGTCACCAGCTTGCGCAGATCCTCACGCGCCCGCGCCTGCATCCGCGCCGGGATTTCCTCGGAGAACAGTTCAATCAGCAGATCGGGCATGTCACTTCTCCGCGTTTTCATTCAGTTGGTGCCAGGCATAGGCCCGGCCATCGGGATAAATCGCCACGACCCGGTCAACACCGGGACGGATTTCATGTTCGGACAGAAACGCCACCGCCGCGCCGCTTTCCAGATCGGCACCGATCCGGGCCGCATCGAAGCAGCCAAACCAGTTCGGGCCGTTCAGGGGCGTTGCCTGATCGTAGACGGTGAAGGTTTCGGTCAGCAATGCCAGCGATAGGGGCGTGTGAAAACAGCCGCGAAACCGCAGCGGCGAGCTGTCGGCGTCGATGCCTTCGAACCCCTCGGCCAGGATCGGTTCGGGCTGGCCGGTTTCAACCGAGGTCAGCCGGATTTCCGCCGCGGGCGCCGTGGCCAGAACCGGTTTGTAAAACGCGTATTCCTGCAGGTAAAAGACCGCGGCCCCGGTCAAAAGCGCACTCAGCACAATAATACCCCCGACAACCTTGCCATTCACGCCCCGACACCCTCGGGTTTGGCACCGCCGGCTTCGGTGGTGACGAAGGCATCGGCGCATTTCTTGGCCAGTGCGCGCACGCGGCCAATATAGGCCTGCCGTTCGGTGACCGAAATCACGCCGCGCGCGTCCAGCAGGTTGAACAGGTGGCTGGCCTTGATGCATTGATCATAGGCCGGGTGCGCCATCACGATGCGCCGCCCTGCCCCGTCCACCGGATCGGCGGCAAGGATACGTTCGCATTCGGCCTCTGCATCCTCGAAATGGCTCAACAGCATCGCGGTATCGGCCTGATCGAAGTTCCAGCGCGAATATTCCTGCTCGGTCTGGCGGAACACATCGCCGTATTTCAGCGCAATCGGCGCGTCGGGGTCGTTGAAGGGCATGTCCATCACATGGTCGATGCCCAGCACATACATCGCCAGACGCTCCAGACCATAGGTCAGCTCGCCCGAGACGGGGCGGCAATCATGCCCGCCGACCTGTTGGAAATAGGTGAACTGCGACACTTCCATGCCGTCGCACCAGACTTCCCAGCCAAGGCCCCAGGCGCCCAGCGTCGGGGATTCCCAGTCATCCTCGACAAAACGGATGTCGTGCAGTTCCAGATCAATGCCGATTGCCTCAAGACTGCCCAGATACAGCGCCTGCAGATCCGGCGGGCTCGGTTTGATCAGCACCTGATATTGGTAATAGTGCTGCAGCCGGTTCGGGTTTTCGCCATAGCGCCCGTCGGTCGGGCGGCGCGAGGGCTGCACATAGGCCGCAGCCCAAGGCGTCGAACCAAGCGAGCGCAGCGTGGTGGCCGGGTGGAAGGTGCCCGCGCCGACCTCCATGTCATAGGGTTGCAGCACCGCGCAGCCCTTCGATGCCCAATAGGTCATCAGGCGCAGGATGATCTCCTGAAACGAACGCGGAGCGGCGGGTTTGGTCGCGGCGGTGTTGGACACGAAAGGCACCCCTTTGGCTGAAAGCGCCCCCTCTCTAGGCAAGGGGCGCGCGGGGGTCAACGGGGGCCGGGCCGTCCGGGCCGCCCCGGCAGGCGATTTCCGCGCATTTTGGGGTGACGTCGCCGCTGAGCCTGTTAACGTGCCCACCCAGAACGCGAAGAGCGCAAGAATAGGATGTAACGAATGAAATCAGTGCGCAGGGCCATTTCGGCCGTGGTCGGGGCCGGGTTGACCGGAATGCTCTGGACGGGGATGGCCTGGGCCGAACCCGCCTGGGTGCAAATCGAGGCGCGCCCGTCATTGGCCAGCGCTGAAGAGCGCGCCCGCGACTGGGCAGGCAGCTTCCCCGACGTGGCGGGCTATGCGATGTCTACCGGCTGGTATGCGATTGCGCTGGGGCCTTTCGACAGCCTGCAAGACGCAGAGGCACGGCTGCGCCTGCTGCGCGGCGAACGGGTCATTCCGCTTGACAGCTATGTCTCGGACGGGTCGAAATTCCGTCAGCAATTCTGGCCGGTCGGCGTCGGGCTGAGTGCAGCCCCCGAGGCGGCGACAGCCCCCTCCGAACCCACGACCGAGGCCCCTGCCCCGACAGCACCGCAAGCGGCGCCCCCCATCACGGCCCCGTCCATCACGGCCGACCCCACCCCGGCACCCGTCGAAACGCTGAGCGAGTCGCGGCGGCGGGAGGTGGCACTGCCGCGCGAAGAGCGGATGGCAATTCAGGCCGCCCTGCAATGGCAGGGGTTTTACAGCTCCACCATCGACGGCGCGTTCGGGCGCGGCACTCGCAGCGCGATTGCCGATTGGCAAACCGCGCAGGGGTTTGAGCCGACCGGCGTTCTGGCCTCGGCGCAGCAGGCGCAATTGCTGGATGCGGTCGCCTCTGAACGTGCGGCATTGGGCCTGACCCTGACCGAAGAACCGGAATCGGGCATCGCCATCGAACTGCCGCTGGGGCTTGTCGAATTCGACCATTACGACCCTCCGTTCGTGCACTACCGCGCCAAGGACGGCTCGGGCGTCAGCGTTCTGCTCATCTCGCAGCAGGGCGACCAGAACGCGCTGTTCGGCCTGTATGACGTGATGCAGACGCTGGAAATCGTGCCGATGGAGGGGGCGCGCAGCCGCGACCGCGACGCGTTCACCCTGACCGGACAGAATGCGCGTATCCATTCCTATACCCAGGCGAAGCTGGCGGGCGGGCTGATCAAGGGCTTCACCCTGGTCTATCCCGCCGATCAAGAGGCGCGGATGGCGCGCGTGCTGGCGGCGATGCAGGCCAGCTTCAAACCGCTGGGGGATACCGCATTGGATGCGACGCTGGGCAAACCGCTGGCAGTGGACCGCGCCGATCTGTTGTCGGGACTGAATGTGCGCCACCCGGAGTTTGCGCATTCGGGGTTTTATGTCGATGACAAGGGCGCGGTGCTGACCGCCGCTGCCGGGCTTGATACCTGCACGCGCATCACGGTCGAGGATCAGGATGTCGATCTGGCCTTCAGTGATGCGGCTCTGGGCATTGCTGTGCTGACCCCGCGCAAACCACTGGCCCCCGCCCGCGTCGCGGCGTTCCAGACCCTGGCGATCGGCCCGGGCGCCGAAGTGGCCGTGGCGGGCTTTTCCTACCCGGAATCGCTGTCGGCCCCGGTGCTCAGCTTTGGCACGCTGTCCGATTTGACCGGGCTTGCGGGCGAGGCGACGCAGGCCCGGCTGGCCGCGCGGGTGCTGCCGGGGGACGTGGGCGGCCCGGTGCTGGATACGACCGGCGCGGTGATCGGCATGCTGCTGCCCGATGGGCATGCGCCAGACAAGCTATTGCCGCAGGATCTGGCAGTGGCGGTGCAATCCTCTGCGATGGCCCCCGCGCTGGCCGAGCGTGGCTTTGCCCCCCTTGCCTCGGACGCATCGGGCGCGCTGGCGGCCGAAGATCTGGCTGAAATCGCACAGGGGCTGACGGTGCAGATCGCCTGCTGGAAGTGACCCCGACGGCGGGGGCCGTTGCCGCGGCCCTCGACCCTCAGCTGCGCCAGAACCGTGGCAACAGCAGAACCAGCACCGACATCAGCTCCAGCCGACCCAGATACATCCCCGCCGCCATCATCCATTTCGCAGGGTCCGGGAAGGCATTGACCGCGCCGTTCCCCGACACCTCGGGGCCCCAGGCAGGCCCGACATTGGCAATCGCGGTCCATGCGGCGGTCAGGGCGGTCTTGGTTTCCAGTCCGGTCATCGACAGCCCGACAATCAGCACGCCAAAAGTAATGATGAACAGCGAAAAGAAGGCGATCACCGAATTGACCACCTCATCCTCGACCGGCTGATCGGCATAGCGCACCCGCACCACCCGATGCGGGCTGTGCAAACGGCGGATCTGGGCGCGGATCGCCTCGAACAGGATCAGATAGCGGAACACCTTGATCGAGCAGCCGGTGGAAGAGGTGCAACCGCCAATCAGCCCGGTGATGATCAGCACCACAAAGGCCAGATGCCCCCATTTGGTGATGTCCTCGCTGGCATAGCCGGTGCCGGTGAAGGTCGAGACGACGTTGAAGGTCACCTCGCGCAGGGTCGGCCAGAAATCGGCCTCGTGGCGGAAGATGCGATACAGCACGATCACCGCGATCGCATAGGCATGCCAGCGCAAAAAGGCCCGCACCTGCGGGTCGCGCCAGATCGGCCCGACATGGCCCTGCGTCAACTGCACGAAGCGGATGAACGGCATCGCCGCCAGCAGCATGAACACCGAGGCCGCATATTCCGGCGCGCCCTTGTAGGTCGCGAAACTGGCGTCGTAGTTCGAAAACCCGCCGGTGGACAGCGTGGTCAGCGCGTGCACGATGGCATCGAAGGCCGTCATCCCCAGCGCCGCATAGACCAGCGCACAAATCACCGTCAGCCCGACATAGATGCGGATCAGCGCGGTTGAAATGTCCATCGCGCGCGGCAAGATCTTGCCCAGCGTGTCGAACCCTTCGGACCGGAAGAACTGCATCCCGCCGACCTTCATCACCGGCAAAAAGATCATCGCCACAATGATGATGCCCAAGCCCCCCAGCCATTGCAGGATGGCACGCCACATATTGGTGCCCGGCGGCAGATCATCCAACGCGGGAATGACCGTGGTGCCGGTGGTGGTCAGCCCCGACATCGCCTCGAAATAGGCGTCGGTGAACGACAGGCCCGGCGCCCCGATGATGAAGGGCAGCGCGCCCGCCGCAGGCAGCGTCGCCCACACAAGCGAGGTCAGGACAAAACTTTGCGGCAGCGTCAGCATATGGCGCAGCGCATCGCGCGAGGCCAGCGCCAGCAGCCCGCCCGCGGTGGCGCAGATGATCGCCGCCTCCAGAAAGGCGCGCCAATGCGGATTGCCATGTGCGAAATCCACAAGCGCCGGCACCAGCATCGCCAGCCCCAGAACCATACACAACATGCCGATGATATAGCCCACGGGGCGCAGATCCATCATCCGCCCTGCTTGCCTGCGCCGCAGGGGCCAAGTCAAGTGGGCCCGTAGCGCCCCAGAGCGCCGTGGAAAACTTTGCAAACTGGTCAAAATTGGTCAGTTAATTTGCTCAATTTCGCAATTTTCGCTTGCGCCGCAACGCAGCGACGCTAGGTTTCCGCCATTCCACCTGTCGGGGAGGGTCTGACATGTTCCGCAAAATTCTGGTTGCCAACCGTGGCGAAATCGCCATCCGCGTGATGCGCGCGGCCAACGAACTGGGCAAGAAGACGGTCGCCGTCTATGCCGAAGAGGACAAGCTGTCCCTGCACCGGTTCAAGGCCGACGAAGCCTATCGCATCGGCGCGGGCCTGTCGCCCGTTGGCGCCTATCTGTCGATCCCTGAAATCATCCGCGTGGCGCAGGAATGTGGCGCCGATGCGATCCACCCGGGCTATGGCCTGTTGTCGGAAAACCCCGATTTCGTCGAGGCCTGCGCCGCTGCGGGCATCACCTTCATCGGGCCGCGCGCCGAAACCATGCGCGCACTTGGCGACAAGGCCAGCGCCCGGCGGGTGGCGATTGCCGCGGGCGTGCCGGTGATCCCGGCGACCGAAGTGCTGGGCGAGGATTTTGACGCGATCAAGGCCGAAGCGGCGGCGGTCGGCTATCCGTTGATGCTCAAGGCCAGCTGGGGCGGCGGCGGGCGCGGGATGCGTCCGATCCTGTCTGAATCCGAACTGGTCGAAAAGGTCCGCGAGGGCCGCCGCGAGGCCGAGGCCGCCTTTGGCAATGGCGAAGGTTATCTGGAAAAGATGATCCTGCGCGCGCGCCACGTCGAGGTGCAGCTGCTGGGCGACACCCATGGCGGGCTGTACCATCTGTTTGAACGCGACTGCACCGTGCAGCGCCGCAATCAAAAGGTCGTCGAACGCGCCCCCGCCCCCTATCTGACCGACGCCCAACGCGCCGAGGTCTGCGCGCTGGCGCTGAAAATCGGTCAGGCGGTCGGCTATCAGAACGCGGGCACCGTCGAATTCCTGATGGATATGGACAGCCAGCAGTTCTATTTCATCGAGGTCAATCCGCGCGTGCAGGTCGAACATACGGTCACCGAAGAGGTCACCGGCATCGACATCGTGCAAAGCCAGATCAAGATCGCCGAGGGCGCCACCCTGGCCGAGGCCACCGGCGTGCCTGATCAGGCGCATGTCACCCTGTCGGGCCACGCGTTGCAATGCCGCGTCACCACCGAAGACCCGCAAAACAACTTCATCCCCGATTACGGCCGCCTGACCGCCTATCGCAGTGCCACCGGCATGGGGATCCGTCTGGATGGCGGCACGGCTTACGCGGGCGGCGTGATCACGCGCTATTACGACAGTCTGCTGGTCAAGGTCACCGCTTGGGCGCAGACCCCCGAACAGGCGATCACCCGGATGGACCGCGCGCTGCGCGAATTCCGCATCCGCGGCGTCAGCACCAATATCGACTTCGTCATCAACCTGCTGAAACACCCGACCTTTCTGGATTACAGCTATACGACGAAGTTCATCGACACCACGCCCGAGCTGTTCCAGTTCAAGAAACGCCGCGACCGGGCGACGAAAATCCTGACCTATATCGCCGACATCACCGTCAACGGGCACCCGGAAACGGCAGGCCGTGCGAAACCGCCCGCCGAGGCGCGCAAACCGCGCGCGCCGCTGCCGATGGGTCCGGTGCCCAAAGGCACCCGCGACCTGCTGGAGGCCGAGGGCCCGCAGGCTGTGGCCAACTGGATGAAGGCGCAACAAAAGCTGCTGATCACCGACACCACGATGCGCGACGGGCACCAAAGCCTGCTGGCCACGCGGATGCGTAGTATCGACATGATCAAGGCCGCCCCCGCCTATGCGGCAAACCTGGGTGATCTGTTTTCGGTCGAATGCTGGGGCGGCGCGACCTTCGACGTGGCCTATCGCTTTTTGCAGGAATGCCCATGGCAGCGGCTGCGCGACATTCGCACGGCGATGCCCAATGTGATGACGCAGATGCTGCTGCGCGCGTCGAACGGGGTGGGCTATACCAACTATCCCGATAACGTCGTGCAGTTCTTCGTGAAACAGGCCGCCGAAACCGGCGTCGATGTGTTCCGTGTGTTCGACAGCCTGAACTGGGTTGAAAACATGCGCGTCGCGATGGATGCGGTGATTGAGGCGAACAAGGTTTGCGAAGGCACGATCTGCTATACCGGCGACATCCTGAACCCGGACCGCGCGAAATACGACCTGAAGTATTATGTCGCGATGGCCAAGGAGCTGGAGGCCGCAGGCGCGCATGTGCTGGGGCTGAAGGACATGGCCGGGCTGCTGAAACCCGCCGCCGCACGGCAGTTGATCACCGCACTGAAGGCCGAGGTCGGCCTGCCGATCCACTTCCACACGCATGACACCAGCGGGATTGCCGCAGGCACAATTCTGGCGGCGGCCGATGCGGGCGTCGATGCGGTCGATGCGGCGATGGACGCGTTCAGTGGCGGCACTTCGCAGCCCTGCCTTGGTTCCATCGTCGAGGCGCTGTCGCATACCGAGCGCGACACCGGCCTGAACATCGCGGCCATTCGCACCCTGTCGAATTACTGGGAGGCCGTGCGCCACCAGTATCGCGCCTTTGAATCCGGTCTCGAAGCCCCGGCCTCCGAAGTGTATCTGCACGAAATGCCCGGCGGGCAGTTCACCAACCTCAAGGCGCAGGCGCGGTCCCTGGGTCTGGAAGAGCGCTGGCACGAGGTGGCGCAGGCCTATGCCGATGCCAACCAGATCTTTGGCGATATCGTCAAGGTCACGCCCAGCTCCAAGGTCGTGGGCGACATGGCGCTGATGATGGTGGCGCAAAACATCAGCAAGGCCGACGTTCTGGACCCGGCCAAGGATGTGGCCTTCCCCGACTCGGTCATCGACATGATGCGCGGCAATCTGGGGCAACCGCCCGGCGGCTGGCCTGCGGGCATCGTGAAAAAGGTGCTGAAAGACGAGGTGCCATCAACCGAACGGCCCGGCAAACATCTGCCCCAGGTCGATATCGAGGAAACCCGCGCGAAACTGTCCGCCGAGTTGAACGGCTATACCGTCGATAACGAGGATCTGGCGGGCTATCTGATGTATCCCAAGGTATTTCTGGATTACATGGGGCGGCATCGCCAATACGGCCCGGTGCGCACCCTGCCAACGCCGGTCTTCTTCTACGGGATGGAGCCAGGGCAGGAAATCACTGCGGAAATCGACCCCGGCAAGACGCTGGAGCTGCGGTTCCAGACGCTGGGCGAGGTGGATGAAGCGGGCGAGGTCAAGGTGTTCTTCGAACTCAACGGCCAGCCGCGCACCATTCGGGTGCCGAACCGCGCGATCAAAGCCGCAACCAAGGCCAAGCCCAAAGCCGAGCTGGGCAACCCCAATCACATCGGCGCGCCGATGCCGGGTGCGGTCGCCTCGGTCGGGGTGACGGTCGGCCAAAAGGTCAAGGCGGGCGATCTGCTGCTGACCATCGAAGCGATGAAGATGGAAACCGGCATCCACGCCGACCGCGAAGCCACGGTGAAGGCGCTGCATGTCAGCCCGGGCAGTCAAATCGACGCCAAAGACCTGTTGATCGAACTGGACTGATCCGGCGCGCGGCGGGGAAACCCGCCGCCGCCCTTAGCGCAGGAACGCGCGGAACTGCCGCAGCGCCAGTGCAAACAACACCGCCCCGATCCCGAACAGCGCCAGAAGCTGCGGCCAGACCACGGCAATCCCCGCCCCCCGGAACAGCACCGCCTGTGCCAGAATCGCGAAATGCGTATTGGGTGCGGCCAGCATGATATACTGAATGATGTCAGGCATGCTTTCACGCGGCGTCAATGTTCCCGACAGCACCTGCATCGGCAGGAAGGTAATCACCAGCAACAGCCCGAATTGCGGCATTGACCCGGCAGTGTCGCCAGCCAGATCCCCATCGCCGAAACCGCGAACAGCTGCAGCACCGTGCCCAGCAGGAACAGCCCGAGCGAGCCGGGGATCGGCACCGCCAGCAGGCCCTCGACCACCACCACGATGGAAAACGCTGATGCCAGCAGCACCACCGCACCCATCGACCAGAGTTTGGAAATCATGATCTCGGCGGCACTGACCGGCATCACCAGCAGATGCTCGACCGTGCCATGTTCGCGTTCGCGGATCAGCGCGGCGCCAGTCAGCACGATCCCCAGCATGGTGATCGCGATGATCACGTTGGAAATCGCGCCGAACCACATCTGGTCCAGCTGCGGGTTGAACCGCGACCGCAGCACCAACCCGACCGCCAGATCCGTTTCGGTGCGGTGACGGCCCAAATATTCATTCACCTCGGCGGTCACAATCTGCCGGATATAGCCCATGCCGGTAAACGCCTGCGTCATCCGCGTGGCATCCACGTTCAACTGGATCTGCGGCTGTTTCCCGGCCAGCAGATCGCGTTGAAAATCGGGCGGAATATCCAACGCAAAGGTATCAAGCCCCGCATCCATCCGGGCATCCATCTCGGCCGCCGAAATGATTTCAGGCGGCATGAAATAGGGAGGATAGAAGGCCCCCGCGATCCGCGCCGACAGCGCAGAGCGGTCTTCATCCACAATCGCGATGCTGGCCTTGTTCAGCGACTCTGGCATCGCCTTGGCTGCGGTATGGATCGACAGGGTGAACGCATAGACGATCAGCACCAACAGCATCGGATCGCGCAACAGACCGCGCAATTCCTTGATGCCGAGGTTCCAGATATTGGCCAGCCGCATCGCCTACCTCGCCTGTTTGCGCAACAGCGCCACGCCAAGCCCCACCACGACGGGCACCGAAATTGCCAGCGCGATGAAATCGGGGCGCATATCCGCCAGATCCAGCGCCTTGGAAAACACCCCGCGTGAAATCGTCACGAAATAGGTCGCGGGGAAGATATGGCCGATCATCGCCCCTGCCCCTTCAAGTGAGCTGACCGGGTCGATCATGCCCGAATATTGCACCGAAGGGATCAAGGTCAGCAGGGCCGTGCCAAAGATCGCGGCGATCTGGCTCGACATGAACGATGAAATCAACAACCCCATGCCGGTCGAAACCGTGACATACAGCAGCGCCGCCAAGGTCAGTGCGGGCAGGCTGCCGCTGACCGGCACGCCGAACACAAACACCGCCAGCGCCACAAGGCCTGCAAAATTGACCATCCCCAGCGCGATATAGGGCAACTGTTTGCCCAGCAGAAATTCGAACCGCGTGACCGGGGTGACGTAAAGGTTCACGATCGACCCCAGCTCTTTTTCGCGCACCACGCTGAGCGCCGCCAGCATCGCCGGGATCAGCATCAGCAGAAGCGGCACCACGGCGGGCACCATCGCCGGCAAGCTTTGCACATCGGGGTTGTAGCGATAGCGCGTGGCCATGGTGAAATCGCCCGCCACCGCGGCATCGCCATAGAGTTCGCGCGCTTTTTCGGTCAGCCACCAGGCGTGCAGCCCCTGCACATAGCCCTGCGTGGTTTCCGCCTGCGCGGGCATTGACCCGTCGATCCAGGCGGCCACCGACACATCGCGCCCGCGTTCCAGACTGGCCGCAAAACCCGGCGGGATTTCCAGCGCCATCGCGATCTTGCCCGCCCGCATCCGTTGATCCAGATCGTCATAGGATGTCAGCGCCGGGGTTTCGGTGAAATAGCGCGACCCCGCGATCTGCGCGACATAATCGCGGCTGATCCCGGTCTGATCGTGATCGAGCACCGCGAATTTCAGGTTCTCGACATCCAGGTTGATGCCATAGCCCACGACGAACATCAAAATCACCGTGCCAAGCGTGGCCATCGTGCCGCGGATCGGATCGCGTTTCAGTTCCAGCGCCTCGCGCAGGCAATAGCTGAACAGCCGCCGCAAACTGAAAGCGCGCGACCAGCCCGCGCGTTTGGGTGCGGGGGCCGGGATCGGCGGGGGCGGAACGGTGGCCGGGGCCATCTCACCCGCGCCGATGGCTGTTTCCAGATGGTGGATGAACGCCTCTTCCAGCGTGGCCGCACCCGCCTGCGCCACAATCACCGCGGGCGCGTCCGACACCAGCACCCGCCCCGCATGCATCAGCGAAATCCGGTCGCAGCGCTCGGCCTCGTTCATGAAATGGGTCGAAACGAAAATCGTCACCCCGTCGCGGCGCGACAACTCGCCCAAAATCGTCCAGAACCCGTCACGGGCCACCGGATCAACGCCCGAGGTCGGCTCGTCCAAAATCAGGATATCGGGCGCGTGGATCATTGCGACCGCCAGCGACAGCCGTTGCCGGATCCCCAGCGGCAGGCCTTCGGGGAATTCATCGGCCACCTCGGCCAGATCGAAACGGTCGATCATCTCGGCCACGCGGGGCGCGATCCGTGCCGGGTCAAAGCCGAACAGCCGCGCGTGCAGCACCAGGTTTTGCCGCACGCTGAGTTCGCCATAAAGCGAGAACGCCTGCGACATATACCCGATGCGGCGGCGGATGTTCAGATCACCCGCATCCAGTTCCTCGCCAAACAGCCGCGCCTGCCCGTCGCTGGGCGCCAGCAGACCGGTCAGCATTTTCATCGTCGTCGTCTTGCCGCACCCGTTGGAGCCGAGAAAGCCGAAGATCTCGCCCTTTTCGATGCGGAAACTCACATCATCCACTGCGGTGAAATCGCCAAAGCGCATCGTCAGATGGGTGGCCTCGATGGCGATGGCGTCGGTGTCATCGACGCGCGGCGGGATCGCCACGCCATGGTGGTCCGCGCGGTCTTCGGCAGGCAGGAGTGCGATGAACGCCGCGTCCAGATCATCCGCCCCGGTTTGCGCCAGCAAATCGGCGGGCGTGCCGGTCGCCAGCACCTTTCCGCCGTGCATGGCACACAGCCAATCGAACCGCGCCGCCTCTTCCATGTAGGCGGTGGCGACCAGCACGCTCATGCCCGGGCGCCCGGCGCGGATCTGGTCAATCAGATCCCAGAACTGGCGCCGCGACAGCGGGTCAACACCGGTCGTGGGTTCATCCAGGATCAGCAGATCGGGGTCATGAATCAGCGCACAGCACAGGCCCAGTTTCTGCTTCATCCCGCCCGACAGCTTGCCCGCAGGCCGGTCTGCAAAAGGGGCAAGCCCGGTGGCCTGCAACAAATCGGCGATCCGGCGCGCCCGCTCTGCCGCGCCATGGCCGAACAGTCGGCCAAAGAAATCGACGTTTTCACGCACCGACAGCGTGGCATACAGATTGCGCCCCAGCCCCTGCGGCATGAAGGCAATGCGCGGACACACGCGCGCACGGTGGCCCGCATCGCGCATGTCGCCGTCCAGCACCTGCAAATCGCCGCTTTGCAGCGCCCGCGCCCCGGCGATCAGCGACAGGAGCGAGGATTTCCCCACCCCGTCCGGCCCGATCAGCCCGGCCATGACACCCGCCGGGATCCCCAGACTGACCCCGTTCAGCGCCGTGACCTTGCCGAAAGACAGGTCCAGATCGTTCAGCCGCGCCACCAGCCCTGCGGGCACGGGGGTGCTCATTGCGGCAGCCTGACCTCAAGCGCTGCGGGCCATGCGGCGCCCGGATCAGTGCGCACATAGGCCACACCGGGCAGGCCGGTCTTGACCCGGTCGATATGGGCGCGCAGCAGATCGGGGTCGATCCGTGCCTTGATGCGGAACATCAGCTTTTCGCGCTCGATCTCGGTTTCCACCGTTTTCGGCGTGAATTGCGCCACATCGGCGACATAAGAAATCTTGGCCGGGATCACCCAATCGGGCGCGGCGTCCAGAACGATGCGGGCCTCGTCGCCAATGGCCAGACGGCCCGCCTGCGCGGTGGGCAGAAAGAATGACATCGACACATCGCCCAGATCGGCCAGGTTCACCACGCGCCCGCCCGAGGCCACGATCTCGCCCGCACGAGCGACCAGATATTGCACCCGCCCCTCGCGCGGCGCGGTCAGGGTGTTGTCGGTCAGCTGCACCTCGATCATCTCGATGGCGGCCTGCGCCACTTCGACTGCAGCCTTCGCGTTCAACACCGCCGATTGCGCCGAATTGATCGCGGCTTCGGCGGCGGCCTGCTGTGCCTCGGCAGCGGCAATGCCCGCCTTGGCACTCAGTGCCGTGGCACGGTCGGCATCAAGGGCGGCCGCGGACGCGGTCGAAGATTTGGCCAATGCCTCGGTGCGTTCATACTGTTTCCAAGTCGCGGCAGAGGCCGCAATGGCCTGCTCCACCCCGGCATCGGCGGCGCGTTTCTCGGCCTCGGCCTGCTTCACGACGATCATCGCGGTATCGACGGCCAGTTCGGCGCGTTTCTTTTCGGCCTGCGCCTGATGCAGCGCGGCTTGCAGCTGACGCGAATCGATCATCGCCAACGGCTGACCTTCCGTGACCAGATCGCCCTCGCTGACCAACACTTCTGACAGCCGACCGGCCGCCTTGGCCGCCACGTCAATCTCGACCGCCTCGATCCGACCATTGCCCGAGGCAACGCCCGGGAACACCGCGCCCGCGGCCTGCGATTGCCACCACAGATAGCCACCCACGGCGGCGACCCCGGCCAGGGCCGTCAGGGCCCAGCCCGATGTTTTGCTGTTCATTGCCATCTCCTTCGTGCCCGCGCCTCGACCCACAGTGCCGCGCTGCAGCGGCCGGGTCAACAACGGTTGACGCGCCTGGGTTGAAACGTCACGGCAGCGCATTGCGCTTTGCCCTGCAGGCGCGGATCGGCCATAGTTCCGGGCGATGACCATTCAACACCCCTGCCCCGCCGCCTTGGCAGATCCTGCCAACGATCCATTGCCAACCCGGCTGCGGATCCTGTGCGCCGCGCAGGAAATCTTTGCCGCGACCGCCTACGAATCCGCCGGTCTGCGCGACATCGCCCGATGCGCGGGCGTCGATGTCGCCTGGGTGCATCGCAGCTTCGGCTCCAAGGAACAGCTGTTCGCCGAAGCCTTCCGCGCGGCGATTCGCGACGATTGCGCACTGCTGTCCGCAAGCCCCGACCTGCCCGAGGCGTTTTGCACCCTCCTGCTGCGCGACCACCGCAGCCCGGGTCCGCGCGGCTTTCCGATTCTGATCCGCTCGCTCTCGAGCCCGGCGGCCAGTCTGGCGCTCAAAGATGCGATCACTCAGGAATTCATCGCCCCGCTGGCCGCCCGGCTGCACGGCCCCGCCCCTGCGACGGCCACGCGCCTGGCCGCATTGTTGGGGGGCATCGTGGCCGGGCTTGGCCTGTGCCACAACGTGCTGGAATTACCGCAGATGACCGATGCCCCGCCCGACCAGCTGCGCGCCGATCTGCTGCGGATCTTTCGCGCGGTGCTGACGGTGTGATCGGTCACATCGCCTTCGCGGCACCGTGCCGGGCGCACCCCTGCGCGGCAATTTTCTTGGTCTCAGTAAAATTTCCTCTTGCAGGCTCCGACGTGATCTCCTAAATCCCGCTCCACCGAACTGGCAGCGCGGGCGTAGCTCAGGGGTAGAGCATAACCTTGCCAAGGTTAGGGTCGGGCGTTCGAATCGCCTCGCCCGCTCCAGTTCGACGTGTTACGGAGTGCGGGCGTAGCTCAGGGGTAGAGCATAACCTTGCCAAGGTTAGGGTCGGGCGTTCGAATCGCCTCGCCCGCTCCAAAACACACAAAAAGCCTTCCCCCTCGGGAAGGCTTTTGTGTTTGTGCCCCGCCAATTCGCCCCGGCGCCGCTTAACAAGCCCGCGCTTGCGGCCTATAAGGCGCTGACACCACACGAAGGATCAGCGATGCGGACCGCCACCATCACGCGCAAGACCGCCGAGACCGAGATCTCGGTGCAGATCAATCTCGACGGCACCGGGGTTTATGAAAACCAGACCGGCGTCGGTTTTTTCGATCACATGCTCGATCAACTGTCGCGGCATTCACTGATCGACATCACGGTGCATGCCCGGGGTGATCTGCACATCGACGACCACCACACCGTCGAGGATACCGGCATTGCCATCGGTCAGGCGCTGACCCAGGCGCTGGGTGACAAAAAGGGTATCCGCCGCTATGGCCATTTCGCCCTGGCGATGGATGACACTCAGGTCGCCTGCGCGCTGGATCTGTCCGCGCGCCCCTATCTGGTGTGGAACTGCGACATGCCCACCCAGAAGATCGGCAGCTTCGACACCGAGCTGGTGCGCGAATTCTTTCAAGCGCTGTCCACCAATGGCGGGATCACGCTGCACATCGACCGGGTGCATGGGATCAACAGCCACCACATCGCCGAGGCCGCGTTCAAATCGGTCGCCCGCGCCCTGCGTATGGCGGTAGAGGTGGATCCGCGCATGGCTGGCGCCCTGCCCTCGACCAAAGGGGCGCTGTGATGCTGACGGCGCTGGTCGATTATGACAGCGGTAACCTGCATTCGGCGCAAAAGGCGTTTGAACGCATGGCGCACGAGGCCGGTCACGGCACCATCGTTGTCACCAGCGAACCCGATGTGGTGGCCAAGGCCGACCGCATCGTGTTGCCGGGGGACGGCGCGTTTCCGGCCTGCCGTCATGCACTGGATCGCTTCACCGGGCTGTTCGAGGCAATCGAAGAAGGCGTGCACAAACAGGGCAAGCCGTTTTTGGGCATCTGTGTGGGCATGCAGATGATGGCCACGCTCAGCCGCGAATATGAACTGACTCAGGGCTTCGGCTGGGTGCCGGGCGAGGTGGTGAAAATCGAGCCCGCCGACCCCGCGCTGAAAGTGCCGCATATGGGCTGGAACGATCTGGTGATCGACCGCCCGCACCCGGTGCTTGACGGCATCGCGACCGGCGATCACGCCTATTTCGTGCACAGCTATCACTTCAAGGTGGCCCAGCCCGAACACCTGCTGGCGCACGCCGATTACGCAGGCCCGATCACCGCGATCATCGGCCGCGACAATATGGTAGGCACGCAGTTCCACCCCGAAAAATCGCAGGCCACCGGGTTGCGGCTGATCGCCAATTTCCTGAACTGGAAACCGTAGCACCCGATGCCTGCGCACATGCCATCAGCCAAGGTTCTTGCGGGCGCGCTCATCGCTATTAGTCTTGTGGTCGGATCTTGTGCCCCGATGCTGGCCAATAGCTGGCGCGCCCATCGGCTAGGCGTGGCCCTCGCAGCAATGCCATTGCCCGAAGGCGCCCGTGTCCTGACCAGATCGACGCGCGTATTTCTTGGCGGCAATGGGGATGGCTGCGATTATCAGGCCCTCATGATCGTCAGTTATTACGGCCCGGCCTCAACGCTTTCGGCCGCGCTCACCGAAGGGCTCGCGAGCCATACCACCAGTTCGCAGGCCCGGATTATTGCGTCGACGGATCTTGAGAAAGCCAGATTCGGCGCCAAAATCATCAACGAGTTCACCGAGATATCCCTGAACCCGAATACCGATCATGCCGGACTTTACATGATCGCGCTGACTTTTATGCCGCGCCGCATCAGCTTCGACCTGCGTTGCATGTGATGCGCCCCCGGAGGCCACATCAAAAGGCCGTCCCCCGGGGGACGGCCTTTCTCCGACACCTTCCGCGCCGATATCACTGCAGCTTTTGCCACGCCTGCTTGGCACAGAACAGCCCGCCCGCAACACAACCCGACAGCTTCATCGCCTTGCCGTTCAAGGCGATCTTGCCGATGTAGGTTTTGTTGTTCGAGGGCCGCCAAACCTGGCCCGCGTAATTGCCATTGCCCTTCGGCGCCATGTCGATCACGATCATCTTGCCTTCATTGGGCGATTTATATTCGCCGCTTTCATTGAAACTTTTGACAATCGTGCCGCAAAAATTCGGCCCGCAGGGAACGATTTTCACATGCGCATAGGCGCCGTCGTCGGGCTGCGTCTTCCAGATGCCTTCCAGCGGGTCGGCCATTGCAGCCCCTGCCCCAAGGGCCAGCGCAGCGGCAAGAATAATCGTTTTCATGGTGTCTCCTCCCAAAGATCCTGCGCGCATCTGGGCATGGCCCCCGATTCCCGGCAAGACTGACGTGGCGTTGCGGCCTTGCCCGGGGCCCGCGCGCATGACAAAAGGCGCCAAACGACAGGAGTTGGCGATGATCCTTTACCCCGCGATCGACCTCAAAGATGGCCAATGCGTGCGCCTGCTGCACGGCGAAATGAACAAGGCCACGGTGTTCGGCGACGACCCGGCAGCCCAAGCCGCCAAGTTTGAGGCCGCCGGTTGCGAATGGGTGCATCTGGTCGATCTGAACGGCGCCTTCGCTGGCGCCCCGGTGAACGCGGCCGCGGTCGAGGCGATTCTGGCACGCATCACCGTGCCCGCGCAGCTGGGCGGCGGCATCCGCGACATGGCGACGATTGCGGGTTGGATCGAAAAGGGCCTGTCGCGCGTGATCCTGGGGACGGTCGCGGTGGAAAACCCCGATCTGGTGCGCCAGGCCGCGCGCGAATTCCCCGGCAAGGTGGCGGTGGGCATCGACGCCCGCAACGGTCGCGTGGCGACCAAGGGCTGGGCCGAGGAAACCGACGTGATGGTCACTGACCTCGCCAAATCCTTCGAAGACGCGGGCGTCTCGGCGATCATCTACACCGACATCATGCGCGATGGCGCGATGACCGGCCCCAATATCGAGGCAACCGAGGCCCTGGCGCGCGCGGTCAGCATCCCGGTGATCGCCTCGGGCGGGGTGTCCTCGCTGCCCGACCTGATTGCCCTGCGCGACACCGGCGTGATCGCGGGCGCGATTTCGGGCCGCGCGATCTATGACGGCGCGCTCGATCTGACCACCGCTCTGGCCGCCCTCAAGGCATAGGTCCAATCGGGCGGCGCCCTCTCCCCCCGCGATATGTGCGCCAGAAAGAAGGATCGCACTTCTTCTTGGTTCAAATACTCCGGGGGTGCGGGGGCTGGCCCCCGCTCGGCGCTTTCCATCCCGTGCGCCCGGCGTTATCAAGACGCCAAAGGAGCCCGCTGCCCATGCTGAAAACCCGGATCATCCCCTGCCTCGACGTGGCCGATGGCCGCGTGGTCAAGGGCGTAAACTTCGTCAACCTGATCGACGCGGGCGACCCGGTCGAGGCCGCCAAGGCCTATGACGCGGCGGGCGCGGACGAGTTGTGCTTCCTCGACATCCACGCCACCCATGAAAACCGCGGCACGATGTTCGATCTGGTGACCCGCACCGCAGAGCAATGTTTCATGCCTCTGACCGTGGGCGGCGGCGTGCGCAGCCACGAAGACGTGCGCAAACTGCTGCTGGCAGGGGCCGACAAGGTGTCGTTCAACTCCGCCGCTGTGGCAAACCCCGATGTGGTGGTCGAGGCCGCAGATAGGTTCGGCAGCCAGTGCATCGTGGTGGCGATCGACGCGAAAACCGTCGAACCGGGCCGCTGGGAGATTTTCACCCATGGCGGGCGCAAATCGACCGGCATCGACGCGGTCGAATTCGCCCGCACCGTCGCCGCCAAAGGCGCCGGAGAGATCCTGCTGACCTCGATGGACCGCGACGGCACCCGCGCGGGCTTCAACCTCGCCCTGACGCGCGCGATTTCGGATGCGGTCAGCATTCCGGTCATCGCCTCGGGCGGGGTCGGCACGCTTGATCACCTGGTCGAGGGCGTCACCATCGGCGGCGCCAGTGCCGTGCTGGCCGCCTCGATCTTCCATTTCGGCGAATTCACCATCGGCGAGGCCAAGGCCCATATGGCTGCCGCCGGCATCCCCGTGAGGCTGACATGAGCACGCTCGACACCTTGGCCGCCACCATCGCGGCGCGCAAATCCGCCGACCCGGACAGCAGCTGGACCGCCAAGCTGTTTGCCAAGGGCCCGGAAAAATGCGCCGAGAAATTCGGTGAAGAGGCGATCGAGGCGATCATCGCCGCGGTCAAGAATGACCGCGAAAACCTGACCTACGAGGCGGCCGATGTGCTGTATCACTTGCTGGTGATGCTGGCCGCCCGCGACGTGGCGCTGACCGATGTTCTGGCCGAACTGGATCGACGCATGGGCACCTCGGGGATCGCCGAAAAAGCCGCGCGGGGGGCTTGAAATGAGCAGCGCTCCGAAAGGCTATTGGATTGGTCATGTCACGGTGGATGATCCGCAGGCCTATCAGGCCTATCGTGCCGCCAACGCCGCTGCTTTTGCCAAGTATGACGGCAAATTCCTGGTGCGCGGCGGCGATCAGGAGGTGGTCGAGGGCACCCTGCGCCCGCGCGCCGTGGTGATCGAATTCCCCAGCCTGCAAGCCGCGCAGGACTGTTACGCCAGCCCCGAATATCAGGCAGCCCTGGCCCTGCGCCAACCGGTTTCAATCGCCGATCTGTGTATCGTCGAGGGCTGGAGCGGCTGAGACCGCGCAGGGGCCGCGCCCCTTGCCCCGCCCGTCACAGGCACTAGAATGTGGCCATGATCAAAGCGCTCCTTTCGCTGCTTGCAGCCCCGCACCCCGAACCGCTGACCACCGACGATGCCGAACTGGCGCTGGCGGCGCTTCTGGTGCGTCTGGCCCGCGCCGACAATCATTTTGACGACGCCGAACGGATCCGCATCGACCGGATCCTGGCGGCGCGCCGCGGATTGAGTTTCGACAAAGCCGAAGCCTTGCGCCAACGGGCAGAGGCCGTCGAGGCCGAAGCCCCCGATACCGTGCGCTTCACCCGCGCCCTGAAGGACAAGATCGCACATGACGACCGGATCGGCGTGATCGAGGCGATGTGGGATGTGGCGCTGGCCGACGGAACGCGCGAGGCCGAGGAAGATGCCCTGATCCGGCTGGCGGCCAACCTGTTGGGCATCAATGACCGCGATTCGGCGCTGGCCCGGCAGCGGGTGCAGGCCCGGCGCGGCTGATTTCCCCGGCAGGTGCATGAAATCGCGCCGCCTGCCTGTCTTTTTGGCGCCTCCCCCTGCGTCAGCTGTCACTCGCCCGTTGCATTCCCCCCGAAAATCGCGCCAAGTTTACCAACCGGACAAAGAGAAGCCCAAAGTGACCGATCCCGCGCCCGTTATCGAAATTCGCAACCTGCACAAAAGCTATGGCCAGCTGGAGGTCCTCAAGGGCGTCTCGCTCCGGGCCGAGCGGGGGCAGGTCATCTCGCTCATCGGGTCTTCCGGTTCGGGCAAATCCACACTTTTGCGCTGCTGCAACCTGCTGGAGGATAGCCAGCAAGGCGAGATCCTGTTTGAAGGCGAGGCGGTGAAATGGGCTGGCGAAGGCCTGCGCCGTCACCCTGCCGACCGCGCGCAGGTGACACGGTTTCGAACCAACCTGTCGATGGTATTCCAGCAATTCAACCTGTGGTCGCACATGACCATTTTGCAAAACGTGATGGAGGCCCCGGTGACCGTGCTGGGCCGCCCCGCCGCGCAGGTCGAGCCGCTGGCGCGCGGTTTTCTGGACAAGGTCGGCATTGGTGAAAAGGCGGATGCCTGGCCTGCGCAGCTGTCGGGGGGCCAGCAACAACGCGCCGCCATCGCGCGGGCGCTGTGCATGCAGCCCGAGGCGCTGCTGTTTGACGAACCGACCTCGGCGCTGGACCCCGAATTGCAGCAAGAGGTGGTCAAGGTGATCAAGGATCTGGCGGGGGAACACCGCACGATGATTCTGGTCACCCATGACATGCGGCTGGCGGCCGATGTCTCGGATCACGTCATTTTCCTGCATCAGGGCAAAGTCGAAGAAGAAGGCCCGCCCGCGGCGCTGTTTGGCGCGCCGAAATCCGAGCGGCTGCAACAATTCCTGTCGGCCAGCGCACCGGCATGACCCCGAAAACCAAAAACACGATCTTCAACAGTGGAGTTGAGACTATGAAAAAACTGATCCTGACCACCGCAGCGTTGGCGCTGTGCACCGGGTTTGCCATGGCGGACACCGTGCGCATGGGCACCGAGGGCGCCTATCCTCCTTACAACTTCATCAACGACAAAGGTGAGGTTGACGGCTTCGAACGCGAGCTGGGTGATACGCTGTGCGAAAAAGCCGGGCTGACCTGCGAATGGGTCACCAACGAATGGGACAGCATCATCCCGAACCTGCTGTCGGGCAACTATGACACGATCATCGCGGGCATGAGCATCACCGATGAGCGCATGGAAACCATCGCGTTTTCGCAAAACTATTACCCGCCGGCGGCCTCGGCCTATGTGGCGATGAAACCGGATGCGGATCTGACCGGCGTCGTGGCGGCCCAGGTCGGCACGATCCAGGCTGATTACGTTGCCAAATCGGGTGCCACGCTGCTGGAATTCGCCACGCTCGACGATACCGTCGCGGCCGTGAAAAACGGCGAAGCGGATGCCGTGTTTGCGGACAAGGACGCGCTGGCGCCCTTCGTCACCGAAGGCGGCGAGATGGGCTGGGCGGGCGCGGATGTGCCGCTGGGCGGCGGCATCGGCATCGGCATGCGCAAATCCGACACCGAGCTGAAGGGCAAATTCGACGCCGTGATCACCGAGATGAAGGCCGACGGCTCGCTTAACACGATGATCAAGAAATGGTTCGGCGACGACGCCGCCACGTTCTGATGACAGGGGCGGCCCTTTGGGGCCGCCCGACACCCCATGTTCGCAACCTGCACCGACCCGTCCCAACTCGAGGGCCTGAGCTGGCTCCTGTGCTACCTGACCTCGGGCAAGCACATGTTGTTCTATGGCTCGTTCCTTGTGGTTCTGGCGCTGATGCTGATCACCGCGCCGGTGGCGTTGGCGTTTGGCTTTGGCGGTGCTTTGGCGGCGCGCAGTCACATCACGCCGCTGCGCTGGCTCGGCAAGGGCTATACCGCGATGGTGCGGGGCGTGCCCGACATCGTGTTTTTTCTGTTTGTGCCGGTCGCGCTGGATCAGGGGCTCGAATATATCCGCCATCTGTGGAAATGCCCGCCGACCGGGCAACCCGTTTGGGCCAATGGTGAATTCAACGTCTGCGCCGCGGCGAAGATCCCGTTGTCCACCAGCCCGCAGATCTGGCACGAGGCCTATGGCTTTGCCCTCGCCGTGGTGGCGTTTTCGGTCGTGTTTGGCGCCTTTGCGGCCAATGTGCTGTATGGCGCGATGAATGCCGTGCCGCGCGCACAGCTGGAAACCGCCGAGGCCTATGGCATGACCCATCGCCAGGTCAGCCGCCGCATCCTGATCCCGCAGATGTGGACCTATGCCCTGCCCGGCCTGTCGAACCTGTGGATGATCCTGATCAAGGCGACGCCGCTGCTGTTCCTGCTGGGTGTCGAAGACATCGTTTATTGGGCGCGCGAACTGGGCTCGACCAAATCGCAGATCTACGCCTATCCGCACCCGGACTGGCGCGTTTGGTATTTCCTTGGGCTGTTGTGCTATTACCTCGCGATGACGCGGGTGTCCGAAATCGTGCTGAGCCGTCTGACGGCGAAGCTGTCGCGCGGCCAGGCCACGATGGCGGGCGAGGCGCAGCGTAAAATGGCCGGAGGAGCGGGCGCATGAGCTGCACCGAGATCATCGCCGAGTATGGCCTGCGCTCGCTGGGCTTTGGCGAGCGGCTGTTGCCGCGCAGCGATTTCACGTTGTGTCATCAGTTCACGCTGATCGGCTCCGGGCTGATCTGGAACATCTATTTCGGCGTGCTGGCGCTGACCTTCGGGTTCTTTCTGGCCACCGGGTTGGCGCTGGCTAAGGCCGCCGACAACCCGCTGATCCGCAAACCTGCGGAATGGTTCATCTTCGTGTTCCGCGGCTCTCCGTTGTTCATTCAGTTCTTCCTCGCCTATGAGGCGTTGGTGATGCTGCCCCGCGCAGGCGTCAACATCTTCGGGCTGACGGTGCAGACGTCATGGGTGACCTCGGCCTGGGCCGGTGCGCTGTTCGTGCTGTTTCTGAACACCGCCGCCTATTCCGCCGAAATCTTTTACGGCGCGCTGCGATCCGTGCCCAAGGGCGACATCGAGGCCGCCGATGCCTATGGGCTGACCGGCTGGCACAAGTTCCGCCGGGTGCTATGGCCCACCATGCTGCGGCTGGCCTGGCCCGCCTATACCAACGAAGCGATCTTTCTGTTTCACGCCACGACGCTGGTCTTCTTCTCGGGGTTTCCGGCCTATCAGCAACGCGGCGACGCGCTCTATTACGCCAAGTTTTTCGCGGACAAGACCTTCAATCCCTTCATCCCCTACCCGATCGCCGCTTTCTATTTCATCTGTATCACACTGGCGCTGATCGGCCTGTTCGGGGTGATCAACCGTCGCCTGAACCGTCATTTGCCGCAGGCACACCGCCCGCGCCTGAGGATCAGGCCGCAAATCATCAGGTGAGATATGGACTGGCTGAAAGAACACCCCGAAGTGCGCACCATTCGCGTGGCGGCGGCAGATCTGAACGGGGTGGCGCGGGGTAAACGCATTCCGGCGCGGTTCGCAAGCAAGGTCTTTACCGAAGGCACCCGGTTTCCGTTTTCGGTGATGAACCTCGACATCTTGGGTGAGGATATCGAAGACAGCCCGCTGGTGTTCGAAACCGGCGATTGTGACGGGCTGCTGATGCCAACGGAACGCGGCTTTCTGCCGATGCCCTGGCTGGAGGCGCCGACCGCGCTGTTGCCGATCTGGATGTTTCACATGGATGGCCGCCCCTATGCGGGCGATCCGCGGCAGGCGCTGGCCCGGGTGCTGGACCGCTACAAGGCGCGCGGATTGACACCAGTCGTCGCGACAGAGCTGGAATTCTTTCTGATTGACGATTCCGGGTCACGGCTGCGGGTGCCGCCCAGCCCCCGGTCGGGCAAACGCCGCACCGGGGGGGAAACCCTGTCGCTGCGCGCGCTGGATGCGTTCGACGCGTTCTTCACCGCGCTTTATGAGGCCTGCGAGGAAATGGACATCCCCGCCGACACCGCGATTTCCGAGGCGGGCCCGGGGCAGTTCGAAATCAACCTGATGCATCAGGCAGACCCGCTGAAAGCCGCCGATGACACCTGGCTGTTCAAAATGCTGGTCAAGGGTCTGGCGCGCAGCCACGGATTTGCCGCCAGCTTCATGGCCAAACCCTATGACATGTGGGCGGGCAACGGCATGCACACGCATTTTTCGGTGCTGGATGCGGAGGGCAAGAACATCTTCAACGATGGCACGCCGCAGGGATCAGATGCGCTGCGTCAGGCGGTGGCGGGGTGCCTGGCCGCACTGCCGGGATCGACGCTGATCTTTGCGCCGCATGAAAACAGTTATGACCGGCTGGTGCCCAATGCCCATGCCCCCACCGGCATCGGCTGGGCCTATGAAAACCGCACCGCCGCAGTGCGCATCCCCAGTTCGGGCAATGCCGCCCGCCGGATCGAGCATCGCGTGGCGGGGGGCGATGTGAACCCCTATCTGATGATCGCCGCGATTCTGGGCGCCGCCCTGATCGGGATCGAGGATGAAATGATCCCGGACGAGCCGATCAAGGGCAATGCCTATGCGCAAAACCTGGATCAATTGCCACCGACCTGGCATCGCGCGATC
This sequence comes from Paracoccaceae bacterium, assembly GCA_028749255.1. Lineage (GTDB taxonomy): Bacteria > Pseudomonadota > Alphaproteobacteria > Rhodobacterales > Rhodobacteraceae > Rhodobacter. Next base: position 29,327 of record JAQTYE010000007.1, read on the forward strand.
GAAACGTTTTCGATGTGCCCCCTTGTGCGGCGGATCTTCGAGGATGAAATCGTCGAGAACTTCCTGATGACCAAGCGGCAGGAAATCCATTACATGGCTGAGCTGTCCGATCAGGAACAATCCGAACTGTATCTGGATACGGTCTGAAACGCGCGGGCGGGGGCAGGCCCCCTGTCCCGCTCAGCCCCGCGCCTCAGCCCAGCGTCACATCCAGAAACATCATCAGGATCAGGCCAAAGATCAGCCCGGCCGTGGCGCGGTTCTGGTGCCCGTTGCGGTGGGTTTCGGGCAGGATTTCATGGCTGACGATATACAGCATCGCACCCGCCGCGAAGGTCAGCCCCCAGGGCAGCAGCGCCGAGGACAGGCTGATCGCGGCCGCGCCAATCAACGCGCCCACCGGCTCGACCAGCCCGGTCAGAAGGGTCACGAAAAACGCCCGCTTGCGCGAATAACCCTGCCCCACCAACGCCACCGCCACGGCCAGCCCCTCGGGGATGTCTTGCAGCGAAATCCCGGTCATCACCGAAAACCCGTTCGCACGGTCGGCGCCGAAGGCCACGCCGATCGACAGGCCTTCTGGAAAATTGTGAATGGTGATCGCCAGCACGAACAACCAGATCCGCGCCAATGCCGCCGCATCGCCGCCCTCGCGCCCGGTCAGGAAATGTTCGTGCGGCAGCGTCGCGTTCAGCCAGGCGACAAACCCGGCCCCCAGCGCAATGCCGACCGCCGCCACCGCCGCCGCAATCCACAGCGTGCCGAACATCACCTCGGCCGCGTCGATCCCCGGCAGGATCAGCGAGAAATACGACGCCGACAGCATCACCCCCGCCGCAAACCCCAGCATCGTATCGGCGGTGCGTTGCGTCATCGTGAGCCCGATCAGCGCCGGAATCGCCCCGGCTGCCGTCGCCGCCGCCGCGACAAACCCGCCGCCCAGACCGTAAAGAATATCTTCCATTGCGCACTCCTGTCGGGGCACTCGACACAAGGCCGCGCGCCTTGGCAAGCGCAAAGCAAAGGTTGCGCGATTTGTCACGAATTGGTAACAGAAACTAACCAAATCGGAGGTGGCATCATGCCCGTCATTACCTGCATCGACGATCTCAAGCGCCTGCACCGCAAACGCACGCCGAAGATGTTCTACGATTACGCCGAAAGCGGGTCGTATACCGAGCAAACCTTCCGCGAGAACACCACCGATTTCGCGCAGATCCATCTGAACCAGCGCGTGGCGGTGGACATGACCGGGCGCACGACGGCCTCGACGATGCTGGGCCAGAATGTGGCGATGCCGGTGGCGCTGGCGCCCGTGGGCCTGACCGGCATGCAGCGCGCCGATGGCGAAATCAAGGCGGCGCGGGCGGCGGCGAAATTCGGGGTGCCCTTCACGCTGTCCACCATGTCGATCTGTTCAATCGAAGACGTGGCCGACAATACCGACGCGCCGTTCTGGTTTCAGATCTACACGCTGACCGACGACGATTTCAACGTGAAGGTGCTGCAACGTGCGCGCGCTGCGGGCTGTTCGGCGCTGGTGATCACGGTCGATCTGCAACTGCTGGGCCAGCGTCACAAAGACCTGAAGAACGGGCTGACCGCGCCGCCGAAATTCACCGTGCCGGTGATGCTGGATCTGGCAACGAAATGGCGTTGGGGCATCGAGATGCTGCAAACCAAGCGCCGGTTCTTTGGCAATATCGTGGGCCATGTGGACAGCGTCGCCGACCCGGCCTCGTTGAACAGCTGGACCGCCGAAAAATTCGATCAGGCGCTGAACTGGGACCGGATCAAGAAACTGATGGATATGTGGGGCGGCAAGGTCATCCTGAAGGGGATCCTGTCGGCTGAGGATGCCGAAATGGCCGCGCAGGTCGGTGCCGATGCGATTGTGGTGTCAAACCACGGCGGGCGCCAACTGGACGGCGCGCTCAGCTCGATCCGCATGCTGCCGTCTATTATTTCGGCCGTGGGCGACAAGACCGATGTCTGGCTGGACAGCGGCATCCGCTCGGGACAGGACGTGCTCAAGGCGCTGGCGCTGGGGGCCAAGGGCGTGATGATCGGTCGTGCCTTTGTTTACGGGCTTGGCGCGATGGGCGAGCCGGGCGTGACCCGCGCATTGGAGGTCATCCAGAAAGAACTCGACACCTCGATGGCCCTGTGCGGCGAACGCCGGGTGCAGGATCTGAAGCGCGAGAACCTGCTGGTGCCCAAGGAGTTTTTTGACGCCTACAGCTGAGGCATCCTGCGTTGAGGGGCGCGGCGTAGCAGCCGCGCCAGCCCCGGCAAGATCGCAGCCAAGACCAGTGCCACCGCCAGAAACGCCACCGACAACCCGGCACGTTGCGCAATCGTGCCCATCACAACCGGGCCGATGAAAAATCCGGTGAATCCCAACAACCAGGCGCGCGAAATGGCCCAGGCACGCGCATCCGGCGCCACCTTGCGCCCCAAGAGCGAGTTGGCCGACGGCACCACAACCGCCACGCCCGCCCCGATCAACGCGACGCCCAAAACCGCAACCCAGGCCACTGGCGCCACCGCCACCACCACGGCCCCGACCACCCCGACCATGGCAGACCCCGCGATCAGACGCGCCTCGCCAAGCCGCGCGGCCAGCATCTGCCCGCCGAGCCGCCCAAGCCCCATCATTCCGCCCAGCATCGCCGGGCCAAAGGCCCCGGTACCAATCGCGCCCCCAAGATCGCGTTCGATATGCAGGGCCGACCATGTCTCGGTCGCGTTCTCGGCGACAAAGGCGGCAAACAGAATGAAGGCCGCGGGCAACACCGCCCCCCAGGGCGAAACCGGCAGGGTCTGGGCCGTGGCAATCGGGCCTCCGACCGCCAGATCCGAAGATGCCGCGTCACGCATCGCCAACGCCGCCCCCGCCAGGATCAGGGCGAACACCGGCTGGATCACCTCGGGCGGGGCGCCCGCCGCGCGCGCCAGACCCGCCGCCACAGCCGCCGCGCCAAAACCAAACGAAAACAGTGCATGGTTCCAGTTCATCAACGGCAGATCCGTCTCGGCCTCACGTTGCGAGATGCGGACGTTTGCCGCGATGTCCAGGCTGGACATTGCCGCCCCCATAAGCAGCAGCGCACAGCCAAGCCCCACCGCTGATCCGATCACCAACGGCATCAGGGCGGCCCCTGCCAATACCACGCCAAACAGTGGCAAGGCCCGTGCCCCCAGTGCCCGTTGCAGTTGCGGCCCCGCCGCCATCGCCGCCATCCCGCCAAGTGCCGACAGCAGCAAAAGCCCGCCCAAGCCCGCATCGCTTACCCCTGCGCGCAGCTTGAACACCGGCATTTGTGCCGCAAAACCACCCCAGAAAACCCCCAGGGCCGCCAACGCAACGCCCGTCGCCCGGCTTTCCCGCACCACCCGCCGCAATTGCATACTGCCCCCCAAAGCGCTTTGACCTGCCGTAGCTAGCACTGCATACAGACCGGGCCAACGCACCATGATGACACCCTGCGCGAAGCTTTGCCTGCGCGTGTTACCAAAGCGTGATGAAACGGCGTCCAAACTGTTGCGAATGCCAGTGTCAGGCCCGCAGAACGCAGCCCCCCTTGCCTTTTGCACGATTCCCGACTATGCGCGCACCTTCATGGGCCCACACCCTTGGAGGGGGCCCGCAACTTGACCAATTGGAGATAACAATGGCCAAAGAGATCGAAACTCTCGAAGCCACGGTGCGCACGGGGACGGGCAAGGGGGCCGCTCGCGCAGCACGCCGTGAGGGCAAAGTGCCCGGCATCGTTTATGGGGACGGCAAAGATCCCGTCGCTCTGAACTTTGAATTCAACAAGCTGCTGACCCGCCTGCGCAAAGGCCGCTTCATGTCGACCCTGTTCAACCTGAAGGTTGAAGGCGAGGAAGACGTGCGCGTGATCTGCCGCGGCGTTCAGAAAGACGTTGTCAAAGACATGCCGACGCATATCGACTTCATGCGGACCCACCGTGCGTCGCGCATCAACCTGTTCATCCACGTCACCTTCGAAAACCACGAAGCGGCGCCGGGCCTGAAACGCGGCGGCACGCTGACTGTCGTGCGTCCCGAGGTTGAGCTGGAAGTTCTGGCAGGCGACATCCCGGACCACATCACCGTGGACCTGACCGGCAAGCAAATCGGCGATGTGATCCACATCAACGACATCACCCTGCCGGCTGGCGCGCGTCCGACCGTGGACCGCAACTTCGTCATCGCCAACCTCGCAGCCCCCTCGGGCCTGCGGTCGAGCGACAACGAAGAAGGCGAAGCCGCCGCCGAGGAATAATCCTCTCGGCTGTCGAAATGATGAAACGCCGGGCCCCCGGGTCCGGCGTTTTGCATTGCGGGGCGGGCGCGATGGCGGCGGGTTAACCGCGCGCCACCTGATCCAGCCAGGCAGTGATCACCGCAACCGACTCGGGTTCGTCCAGAAACGGCACATGTGCGCGGCCGGGCACTTCGGCAAAAATCATGTCGGGGCGCCGCGCCCGCATTTCTGCGGCCGAGGCCGCGCTCAGCAGATCGGAATTCGCGCCCCGGATCAGCGCCAGCGGCAGCCCCGCGCAAGCGTCAAACAGCGGCCAGGCGGTCGGCACCTCATCCCCCTTGAACGCAGCCAGGAAAGCCTCGCGCAGTGCCGGGTCGTAATTGATCTTCACGCCCTCATCGGTCTGCTTGTAATGCCGCACGGCTTCTTCGGCCCAACGGCTGGGCGGCACATTTTCGAACCCCGGCATCACCATCGGCAGCCGGTCGGCCACCCCTTCCAGCGTACGCGCCACCGGATTGCGCCCGACGTAATCAAAGATCCGGTGCAGCCCATCGGCCTCAAGCACCGGGCCCACATCGTTCAGACAGATGCCCGTCAGCCGCGCCTTGGCCACCGCCGCCAGATACATCGCGATCAGACCTCCGCGCGAGGTGCCCAGAAAAGCGGCACGTTCAATGCCCAGATGATCCATCAGCGCCAGCACATCGGCGGCCTCTTGCGGCACGGTATAGGTGGCCGCCCCGGTCCAGGCACTTTCGCCCCGGCCCCGGTAATCAGGGCGGATGACCCGCAGGTTGTCCGGCAGGTGATGCATCAGATAATCGAAATCATGGCTGTTGCGCGTCAGCCCCGCCAGCGCGATCAGCACCGGCCCCGTGCCACGGTCCCGATAGGCCAGCTGCGCGCCATCGGCCGCGGTGAAATATTGTAGCTGCATCCGGTCTCTCTCCCTCTGGCACGGTGTCGCGGTTGCGATCATACTGGCTCGACAGGAGAACGCCATGCCCGACACACTCGAAAAACTGCAGGCCCGCCTGAGCGAACTGGAAGACCAGATCGAACAGGAATGGGCCGCCCACCGAGAGACCATGCGCTACAAGGTCGAACGCGGACGGATCGTGTTCGAGGAGGGCGTGCGCGAGGCCCACCGCGCCGCGCGCGTGCATATGTGGCTGTTCTTGCGCCGCTCCCGGCTGCTGGTCGCGCTGACCGTGCCGGTGATCTATGCCGGGCTCATCCCGTTTGCGCTGCTGGATCTGTTTGTGACGCTCTATCAGGCGATCTGCTTCCCGATCTACCACATCGCAAAGGTCCGACGCCGCGACCACATCGTCATCGACCGCCACAATCTGGGCTATCTGAACGCGATCCAGAAGCTGAATTGCATGTATTGCGGCTATGGCAACGGGGTGATTTCCTACGCGCGCGAAATCTCGGCCCGGACCGAGAAATACTGGTGCCCGATCAAACATGCGCGCCGGGTCAAGGGCGCGCATAACTATTACGGCGAGTTCTGCGATTTTGGCAGTGCCGAGGAGTTTCAGGAAAAATCTGCGCGGCTGCGGCGCGAACTGCGCCCGAGCAAGGATGCCGCCACAGACGACTGAGAGCTGAAAAGACCGGGGCGCCCAAAGGCGCCCCTATCCTGTTGGATCAGATATTTTCCGGCTGCGGCATGCCCAGCACGTGATAACCGCAATCCACCGTCACCACCTCGCCCGTGGTGCAGTTGCCGTAATCCGAGCATAGCCAGACGGCGGTGCCGCCCACCGCCTCCAGCGTGGCGTTCTGGCGCAAGGGGGCGTTGGCCTCGCTGTGGCGATAGGTCTTGCGCGCGCCGCCAATGGCCGCACCCGCCAGCGTCTTCATCGGGCCCGGGCTGATCGCGTTCACCCGCACCTGCTGCGGCCCCAGGTCATTGGCCAGATAGCGCACCGAGCTTTCCAGCGCCGCCTTGGCCACGCCCATCACGTTATAAAACGGCGTGACGCGGTTCGAACCACCATAGGTCAGCGTGATCAGGCTGCCGCCTTCGGGCATCATTTCGCTGGCGCGACGCGATACGTCGATGAAGCTGTAGCAGCTGATCGCCAGGCTGTTCTTGAAGTTGTCGCGCGAGGTATTGATGAAACGCCCGGTCAGCTCGTTCTTGTCGGAATAGGCGATCGCGTGGATCAGAAAATCCATCGTGCCCCATTTATCCTTGAGCTGCGCAAAGGCGGCATCAAGGCTGGCGTCGTCATTCACATCGACATCAACCAGAATATCCGATCCGACCGAGGCCGCCAGCGGCGCCACGCGCTTGCCGAAGGCTTCGCCCTGATAGGAAAAGGCCAACTCTGCCCCTTCGGCTGCTAGCGCCGAGGCGATACCCCAAGCGATCGAGCGTTCATTCGCCACGCCCATGACAAGCCCGCGCTTGCCCTTCATCAGATCAGCCATTTGATTTCCTTGACCAACTCAGTCCAGATATTTGCTCATCAGCAGCGTCGCATTGGTGCCACCGAAGCCGAAGCTGTTCGATAGAACCGAGTCGAACTCGACGTTCTCGCGCAGTTCGGTGCAGATTTCCTCGGGGCGGATCGCCGGATCGAGCTGGGTGATATTGGCCGAGGCGGTGATGAATTTGCCTTCCATCATCAGCAGGCTATAGATCGCCTCATGCACGCCCGTCGCCCCCAGGCTGTGCCCGGTCAACGATTTGGTGGACGAAATCGGCGGCACATTGCCCTCACCAAAGACGCGGCGCACGGCCTCGACCTCGGTCACGTCGCCGGCCACCGTCGACGTGCCATGCGCGTTGATATAGCTGACCTTGCGGCCTTCGCCCAAGGTCGAGATCGCCAGCCGCATCGAGCGTTCGCCGCCCTCGCCCGACGGCGCCACCATGTCATAACCGTCCGAAGTCGCACCATAGCCGGTCAGTTCGGCATAGATTTTCGCGCCGCGCGCCTTGGCATGTTCCAGCTCTTCCAGAACCACCACGCCGCCGCCGCCCGCGATAACAAACCCGTCCCGCGTCGCATCGAAGGCACGGCTCGCGGTTTCGGGGGTGTCGTTGTATTTCGACGACATCGCGCCCATCGCATCGAACAGGCACGACAGCGTCCAATCGAGCTCCTCGCCGCCACCGGCAAAGACCACGTCCTGCTTGCCCATCTGGATCAATTCGGCCGCGTTGCCGATGCAATGCGCCGAGGTCGAGCAGGCCGAGGTGATCGAATAGTTCACGCCCTTGATCTTGAACGGCGTCGCCAGACAGGCAGAGTTGGTGGATGACATGCAGCGCGTCACCATGAACGGGCCCATCCGCTTCGGGCTGCCTTTTTCCAGGGTGATCCGGTGTGCCTCGAAGAAGTTCGAGGTGGACGGACCGCCCGAGCCCATGATCAGCCCGGTCCGGTCATTGGAGACATCGCTGGCCTCCAGCCCGCTATCGGCAATCGCCTGTTCCATCGCCAGGAAGTTATAGGCCGCCCCCGGCCCCATGAACCGCAGGTTGCGCTTGTCGATGTGATCTTCCAGCACGATCTGCGGTTGACCCTTGACCTGACTGCGGAACCCGCGCTCGGCATAATCGGGGGCCGACACGATACCCGAACGCCCGGCCCGCAGGCTGGCGCTGACTTCTTGTGCAGAGTTGCCGATGGGCGAGATGATGCCCAGGCCGGTGATAACGACGCGCCGCATGGGGGCCTCCTGTCGGTTGGGGGGTCAGTTCTCGGAGAGAGCGACCTTCATATCCTTGACGATATAGATCACCTCACCATCGGCTTCGACGATACCGTCGGCGACGCCCATGGTCAGGCGGCGGGTCTGGATCGCCTTGGTGAAATCGACCTTGTAGGTCAACATCTTACGGTCGGGACGGACCATGCCGGTCAGCTTGACCTCGCCCACGCCCAGCGCATAGCCACGCCCCTGCCAACCGCGCCAGCCCAGGTTGAAGCCGGTCAGCTGCCACAGGCCGTCCAGGCCCAGACAGCCGGGCATGATCGGATTGCCGGGGAAATGGCAGTCAAAGAACCACAGATCGGGGGTGATGTCGAACTCGGCCACCACATGGCCCTTGCCATGCAGGCCGCCATCGCCCGAAATCTCGGTGATGCGGTCCATCATCAGCATCGGCGGCGCGGGCAACTGGGCATTGCCCGGCCCGAACAGCTCGCCGCGTGCGCATTTCAAAAGATCGTCCCGGTCGAAGCTCGTCGGAAAGCCCGTCATCGGCCTGTATCCCCCCAGTGGTCTGTTCTCTCCCTCTAACACCCGCACCCGCGCGCGTGCAAGGCCCGCAGGCCCCCGCACCGTCCCGCAAGGGCACCAGCTGCCCGCTTTCACGGCACTGATCGGGGAAAGCCATTGAAACAAGGCCATACTGGCGCATATACTGCGGCAGGGAGACGCACAGCGATGACTGAACTTGCAATGGAACGTGGCCAGAAATGGCTTGCTGACGGGGGGTTGCGCCCAACGCGCCAACGCCTGTCTTTGGCGTGCCTGCTGATCGGCGACGGCATGAACCGCCATGTCACGGCAGAGGGGCTTTATGCTGCGGCGCATGACGCGGGCGAACGTGTGTCGTTGGCGACCGTCTATAATACGCTACGTGCGTTTTGCGATGCGGGCCTGATGCACGAAATCACCGTTGATGCGACGCGGTCCTATTTCGATACCCGAATGGATAACCATCCACATTTCTTCTGGGAAGGCGAGAACCGGATTTCCGACGCGCCCGCCGAAGAGCTGGAACTGTCCCGCATTCCCGCTGCGCCGCAGGGGACCGAGGTGACGCGTGTTGACGTGGTGATCCGCGTTCGCAAGATCTGACGCTATCACCCCGTTAAATCTCCGAACGCACAGACTGTTCGTTGCCCTCTGCGGATAAGGCGCGCGATCCCGCCAGCCCCGTCTGCCCCTGCCCTGTCTGCCCGGCGCAGATATCCGGGCAAAGAGTTGACCGCAGCGATCATCCCCGCGCGCAGCAGTTTCGGCTTTTCGCGCGCGCCCCGTTCCCCGGGGCGCGCCTGAACTTACTCGGTGTAATAGTTGCTGCCATAGCTGCCATAGGCCCCATAGCGACCATATTTCCCGCCATAGCCGTACCGCTTCATTTCATCGGAATCGATCTGGCTTAGCACAATCCCCGTGACGCGCTGGTTCACCGATTCAAACATCTGCAGCGCATCTTCGACCTGACCACGGGCCGTGGCATTCCACCGCACCGTGAACAGCACCGAATCCACCGATTTCGCGATGATCCGCGCATCGGGCACCACCAGAACCGGCGGCGTGTCGATAATGATGTAATCGAACCGGCGGCGCATTTCCTTGATGAAGCTATTGTAGGTGTCGGACATGAACAGGTCGGCCGCATTCGTCGCGGACCGTTGCCCCATCAGAACCGACACGCCGGTTTTCGGATCGACAGCGACCGCATCGTCAAAACTGACCTCGCCCGACAACACCGACACCAGCCCCTTGCGCCCCTTCAGCTCGGGGAAATATTCCAGCAGCGTATTGCGCCGGATGTCGCCCTCCAGCAACCGAACCGACTTGCCAGTGCCCACCAGGTTCGCCGCCAAGGCCAGCAAGTTGCTCGTCTGGCCCTC
>JAQTYE010000155.1 GCA_028749255.1 Paracoccaceae bacterium
CCAGCGATTATGTGACGCTGGAGGATATTGCGCGCTTTATCCGCGATGGTCGTGAGGTGCAGATCGTCGATCTGAAGTCCGGTGACGACCTGCCCCGCCAGTATCTGCTGCAAATCATCGCCGAGCACGAAAGCCGCGGTGAGAGCGTTCTGCCGGTCGATGTGCTGACCGATCTGGTGCGCAGCTACACCACCTCTGCGCAATCGGTGGTGCCACAGTTCCTCGCGGCCAGCTTCGAGATGCTGCGCGAAGGGCAGTCGCAACTGATGGAAAACTTCGGGTCTTTCCCCAATCCGATGGCGTCGATGCCCGGGTTCGAGGCACTTCAACGTCAGCAGCAGGCGTTTTTGAAATCAATGATGGCGGGGTGGACCCCGACAGGATCGTCGGGCCCCGAAGGCGAAGGCGAAACCCCTGCTGCCAGCAAGGACCGCGAAGATCTGGCCACGATCAAGAAACAGCTGGCTGAGCTGCAGTCGAAACTGTCGAAACTCTGATCCTTATCGGGGGCTGCGCGCGCCGCAGCCTGAACCACGAAAAAGGGGCGGCGCCATAAGGCCCGCCCCTTTGGTTTTCAGTCGGGGGTCCGGGGGCGCCCTCAGGCCACTTCGGCAAAGACCTTTTTCAGTGCGCGGTCGAGTTTGTCGAACATCTCGTCCATCTGCGGTTCGGTCAGGATGAACGGCGGGCACAGCACAATCGACTGCCCCAGCGGGCGGCAGATCAGCCCCATGTCGGTGCAGGTGTTGGCGATCCGCTCCGACACGCTCAGACTGCCATCAAATGGCGTTTTCGTCGCGCGATCCTTCACCGCCTCCAGCGCCCACATATAGCCCACGCCGCGCAACTCGCCGATATTCGGGTTTTGCGCGATCTCGGCCAGCCCGGCCTGGAGCCGCGGGCTCAGTCGGTTGACGTTATCGGCCAGACCTTCGTTCATCACCACGTCGATGGCCTTCAACGCAATCGCGCAGCCCACCGGATGCCCCGAGGCGGTAAACCCATGCGGGAATTCCTCGATCGCCTCGGCGGCGGCCTGAACCCGGGCGGCCAACTCTGACCCCAGGATCACCGCACCCATCGGGAAGAACCCGGCGGTCAGATTTTTCGAACTGATGATCGCATCGGGCATGAAATCATAGGTCTGACAGCCCCAGGTATTGCCGGTGCGCCCGAAACCACAAATCACCTCATCCGAGATCAGCGGGATATCGTATTTCTTCAAAATTGGCGCGATCGCCTGGAAATAGCCTTTCGGCGGCGTGATGACCCCGCCCGCGCCCATCACGGGTTCGGCAAAGAAGCCCGCAATCGTGTCGGCGCCTTCTTTGATGATCGTCGCTTCCAGCTCGGCGGCCAGCCGTGCGGTAAACTGCTCTTCACTCTCGCCTGTCTGACCAAAACGCCAGTAGTGCGGGCAGCCCAGATGGATGAACCCGGGCAGCGGCAGGCCAAAGACCGCATTATAAGGTTTGGCAGTCATGCTGGCCGCGACCGCCGTCACGCCATGATAGGCATTCACCCGGGTCAGGATCTTGCGCTTTTGCGGCTTGCCCTCGGCGGCATGCAAAAACCACAGGGTCTTGACCATGGTGTCATTCGCCTCGGAGCCCGAATTGGTGTAAAACACCTTGCCGCTGTCATAGGGCGACACCTCGATCAGCTTTTCGCTCAGCATCACGGTCTGGTCCGACATTCGCCCGAAAAACGCGTGATAGCCGGGGAAGCGCGCGTATTGATCCTGCGCCGCCTTGATCAGTCCGGGATGGTCGAACCCCGCAACCATATTCCACAACCCCGAATTCGCATCCAGATACTGCCGCCCATGGGTGTCAAACACATAGGGGCCCTGGCCATGGGTCAGCACCACTGTGCCGCGCTTGTGGACCGAGGGCAGGTCGGTAAAGCCGTAAAGCGAGAATTCATCGGCTCTGGCTTCCCAACTGTTGGGGGTCTGATCACGCATGCGACGTCTCCTTATCTGATTTGGCCACAGGCTAACGGGGCTTTTGGCGGCGTCAATGGGGCTGTGGCGGCACGGCATGTGGGCGAATTGGCGCAGGCGTTGCAGGCCCGTGATCACGTCGGGCAGGGGGGCTCTGCCCCCCGCTGCGCTCCCCCCGGGATATTTGGGTCAAGCTGAAAGCAACGCAGACCGCGCCCTGTCAGAAGGTGAGGGGTTTCGATTTCAGCTTGGCGAAAATATCCCGGGGGTGAATTCCCCGCAGGGGAAGAGGGGGCAGCGCCCCCTCTGTGCGGCGCGCCCCCAAGGGGCGCGCAAACCGCGATCAGACCAGACGGCTTTGTTCTTTGGCCGCCTTCACGAAGCCCGCGAACAGCGGGTGCGGCGCGAAGGGTTTGGATTTCAGCTCGGGGTGGAACTGCACGCCGATGAACCACGGGTGCCCCTTGTGTTCCACGATCTCGGGCAGGCGGCCATCGGGCGACATTCCCGAGAAGACCAACCCGCAGGTTTCCAGAGGTTCGCGATATTTCACATCCACCTCATAGCGGTGGCGGTGGCGTTCCTCGATCTCGCAGGTGCCGTAGACTTCGGCGACCTTCGAGCCCTCTTTCAGCGTCGCGGAATAGGCGCCAAGGCGCATCGTGCCGCCCTTGTCGTCATCCAGCTTGCGCTCGACCCGGTGGTTGCCCTGCACCCATTCCTTCAGGTGATAGACGACGGGGGTGAAGCGTTTCTTGCCGGCCTCGTGGTCGAATTCCTCGGACCCGGCATCGGGCAGACCGGCCATGTTGCGCGCGGCCTCGATCACCGCCATCTGCATGCCCAGACAGATCCCCAGATAGGGGATGCCCTTTTCACGCGCATATTGCGCGGCGCGGATCTTGCCTTCAGTGCCACGCTCGCCAAATCCGCCGGGCACCAGAATCGCATTGAACCGTTCCAGATGCGGGCCCGGGTCTTCACGTTCGAAGATCTCGGCGTCGATCCATTCGGCTTTCACACGCACCCGATTGGCCATGCCGCCATGGGTCAGCGCTTCGGCAATGGATTTATAGGCGTCTTCCAGCTGTACATATTTGCCGACGATGGCCACGCGGACCTCGCCTTCGGCATTGTTCAGCCGGTCCATCACGTCTTCCCAGCGCGTCATGTCGGGTTTCGGCGCGGGCGAGATGCCAAACGCATCCAGCACCGCCTGATCCAGACCCACGCGGTGATAGGCCAGCGGGGCCTCGTAGATCGACTTCAGATCATAGGCCGGGATCACCGCCTCGGGGCGCACGTTACAGAACAGCGCGATCTTGGCGCGTTCCTTTTCCGGGATCGGATGTTCCGAGCGGCAGACCAGCACGTCAGGTTGCAGCCCGATCGAGCGCAGTTCCTTGACCGAGTGCTGCGTGGGTTTCGTCTTCAGCTCTCCGCTCGCCGCCAGATAGGGCAGCAGCGTCAGGTGCATGAAGATGCACTGACCGCGGGGCTTGTCTTGCGCGAACTGGCGGATTGCCTCGAAGAACGGCAGGCCTTCGATATCGCCCACCGTGCCGCCGATTTCGCACAGCATGAAATCGACCTCATCTTCGCCCACGGCGAGGAAGTCCTTGATCTCGTTGGTGGCGTGCGGGATCACCTGGATCGTTTTACCCAGATAGGCGCCCTTGCGTTCTTTTTCCAGCACGTTGGAATAGATCCGCCCCGAGGACACGGAATCGGTCTTGCGCGCGGACACGCCGGTGAAGCGTTCGTAATGGCCCAGATCAAGGTCGGTTTCGGCGCCATCATCCGTGACGAAGACTTCGCCATGTTCGAACGGCGACATCGTGCCCGGGTCAACGTTCAGATAGGGATCAAGTTTGCGCAGCCGCACCGAAAAGCCGCGCGCTTGCAGCAGGGCCCCCAGCGCCGCCGACGCCAGGCCTTTGCCAAGCGAGGACACCACGCCGCCGGTGATGAATACGTAACGTGCCATGAAAGCCCCCGTGATAAGCCAAAATTCAGGTCTGTTCCCTTAACCATCAGGTCAGGGATCACGGGATTTAATGCTTACACGATTCGCAGCCCGCCCGCAACCGGACCGCAAGCAGTTGGGTGAAATGCGGCTGAATGCCCTAAGTCTGGGCTCAGTTCGCGGGAGGCGGGGTCACCGGCGCATCGGCGGCCGCAGGCGGCAGTTCCACAGCCGGGGCTGCGGGGATAACCGCCGCGGGCGCCTCGACCGGGGCCACAACGCGATCCACGACCGAACCCTCTTCGGCCTTGCGTGCCGCCAGAATGGTCAGCGTGACCGAGGTCACGATGAACCCCGCCGCCAAAATCCAGGTGAGTTTCGACAGCGCGTTGGCCGCCTGACGGCCGCTCATCACGCCGCCACCGCCGCCGCCGCCCATGCCAAGGCCACCGCCTTCGGAGCGTTGCAGCAGAACCACGCCGATCAGCAGCACAGCCAGGATCAGGTGGACGGAGAGAACGACGTTTTCCATGCGTGCGCTGGACCTTCTTGCAACAGACGCGCCTATCTAGGCGCATGAGGCGGGGCGCGCAAGGCTGTTTCGCCCGGTTTCCGGTGCGGCAGGGCCTGTGCGTGCAAATCGCCCCGCCTGGGCGGCCCCGCGAAATGACAGAAAGATGACGCGCAGGGCGGAAAAACCGGTTCCCCCCGGTTGCCACCCCGGCTATATGTCGCACGGTTTTGCAACCCTCGAGGAGAGAGACATGGCCAATGTCGTGGTGGTCGGCGCCCAATGGGGCGACGAAGGCAAGGGCAAGATCGTTGACTGGCTCAGCGAACGTGCGGATGTGATTGCCCGGTTTCAGGGCGGCCACAACGCCGGTCATACGCTGGTTATTGACGGCAAGGTCTATAAACTGAACGCTCTGCCCTCGGGTGTTGTGCGTGGCGGCAAGTTGTCGGTGATCGGCAATGGTGTTGTGCTGGACCCGTGGCACCTGGTGTCCGAGATCGCCAAGATCCGCGAACAGGGTGTCGAGATCAGCCCCGAATGCCTGATGATCGCTGAAAATACCCCGCTGATCATGCCGTACCACGGTGAGCTGGACCGCGCCCGCGAGGCGCAGGCGGCCGGGTCGAAGGCGAAAATCGGCACCACCGGGCGCGGCATCGGTCCGTGCTACGAAGATAAGGTCGGCCGTCGCGTCATTCGCGTTGCCGATCTGGCCGATCCGGCCACGCTGGAGCTGCGCGTGGATCGTGCGCTGGTGCATCACAATGCGCTGCGCGCGGGGCTGGGCCTTGAGGCGATCGACCGCGATGCGCTGATTGTCGAGCTGAACAAGATCGCGCCGGAAATCCTGCAATATGCGGCCCCCGTGTGGAAGGTGATGAACGACCTGCGCCGCGCCGGCAAACGCATCTTGTTCGAAGGTGCGCAGGGCAGCCTGCTGGATATCGACTTCGGCACCTATCCCTATGTGACCTCGTCGAACGTGATCGCGGGGCAGGCGGCAACCGGCGTCGGCATGGGCCCCAATGCGATTGATTTCGTGCTGGGGATCGTCAAGGCCTATACCACCCGCGTTGGCGAAGGCCCGTTCCCGACCGAGTTGAACGACGACGACGGTGACCGTCTGGGCACCCGCGGCCATGAATTCGGCACCGTCACCGGGCGCAAGCGTCGGTGTGGCTGGTTCGATGCGGCGCTGGTGCGTCAGACCTGTGCGATTTCGGGGATCAACGGCATCGCGCTGACGAAGCTTGACGTGCTCGACGGGTTCGACACGATCAAGATCTGCACCGGCTATAACCTGGACGGCACGGTTCTGGACTATCTGCCCACGGCCGCAGATCAGCAGGCGCGCTGCACCCCGATCTATGAAGAGGTCGAAGGGTGGTCGGATTCGACCGAAGGCGCGCGCAGCTGGAACGATCTGCCCGGCGCTGCGGTGAAATATGTCCGCCGCATCGAGGAGCTGATCGGCTGCCCGGTGGCGATGCTGTCCACCAGCCCCGAGCGGGACGATACGATCCTCGTCACTGACCCCTTCGAAGATTGATCCTGTCGGCGGGCGCGTCTGTGCCCGCTTCCCCTTGCCGGAGGCGCCCATGAGCCTGTCTTACAAAGCCCGTCGTCGCCTGTCCCTGCTGGTTCTGGTGGTGGGGCTGCCGCTTTATATCGTTGTTGCGGTCACCCTGACCGGCTGGCTGGCGGACCGCTTCGGCCGGCTGCCGATCTGGGCGGAACTGGGGGTTTATGTGGGCCTGGGGTTCTTGTGGATCTTGCCGCTGAAACCCGTGTTCACCGGGGTCGGGCGTGGCGAAAGCGACGACTGAGCGGCCAAACTGCGCAGGACATGAAAACGGAGGGGCATTGCCCCTCCGTTTGCGTTTCTGTCAGGCGGTTCAGGCGCGCTTGGCCTCGGCGTAGAAGCGCGATTGTTCCGTGATCGCATATTGGCCGCGGCGGACCTTGGCGATCTTGCCCTGACGCAGCAGCTTGCCAAACACCCGCAGCCGCTCCTCGCGGGTGACGTCGGCACCTTCCGACATCGCGGCGACTTTCTTCATGATCTGCGGCGGCGAGAAATGCGGACGCCCTTCGATCTGCGCGGTATAGGCGGCGGCGGCCTCCAGCAGGTCCGACAGGCCCTGCGTGCCCAGGCTTTCGGCGAAATCGGCAAAGCTCGCGGCCTCGCCCGCCGGGATCGGGGCCGGAATGTCGGTCTCGTCCTCGGCCATATCCCGCGCGATCTGTGCGGTCGAAATCCGGCGCGGACGCACCACGGCACCGCTGTTCAGTGCCTCGCCTTCGGGGCGATCCACGCGCTGTTCCGACACCAGAACCAGCGGTGCGGCACGCACCGGCGCGACTTCGGGGCGTTGGGTATGGGCTTGCGGCGCCGAGGGGCGGCGCGGGCGCACAGCCTGGCTCAGGTCATCGCGATAGGCCTTGGTATCGTCGGCGGGCTTCGCGCCGCCCAGAATCCGGCGATCGGCAACGGTTGCCGCGACCGCAGCTTTCAGATGTGCAATCGCCGAGAACCGGCGACGATTTTCCTGGCCCGACAATTGCTCGTCGGCCTGCCGCATCAGGCGGCTCAGGTCGGCTTCGGGGTCGGCATCGGGCTGGCTCGCGGTCGTCTCTTCGGGGGCCGCTTCGGCCTGCGCCACGTCGCGCTCCTGCGGCGCGGGGATGTCGGCTTCAAGCGCGGCCAGTTCCGCTTGCAGTTCGGCCTCTTCCTCGGGGCTCAGCGCGGTTTTGGGGTCTGTCACAGGGGCCGGGGCGGCCTCTGCGGCCAGCCGCGCAGCCAAGGCCTCGGCGATATCGGTCGCATCAAGATCGGCGACCGATTTCTGCGGCGCCTCCTGCGCCATGGCGGGCTCCGGCGCGGCGGGGAAAATCGGCTCGGCGCGACGCACCTTGATGACCCGTGCGCGGATTTGCGGGCGGGTCGGTGCCACCGGCTCGGGCAGGACTTCGGCGTCGGCGGCCTCCGGCATGGTATCCGAGAGTGCCGCGTCGCGTACCATCGCTTCGGGCGGAGTATCCTCAGCAGTTGCCTGGTCTTCGAAGGTTTCTTCGGGGGCGATATCTTGCTGCGCCAAAGCCGCTTTGACCGAGGCCAGCAGCGGCTCGTCGTCCGTGTCTTGCTGCGCCTCTTGCGCCGCTTCGGCACCGTCTTGCTCCTGAACGGCGAGATCACCCTCAACCGGGGCGGGGGCTTCCGGCTGTGCCAACTCCTGTGCGGCGGCGCTCAGGGCTGCGGCCCGGGCTGCACGGCGGGCGGCGCGGCGGGCCGACAGCTCCGCATGCCGGTCAACTTCGGCTTCCACTGCGGGGGGGGCGACTTCGGGCACGGGTTCTGCGGCGGCGCTGATCTCGAGCTCTGCTTGTGCCACCGGCTCCGGCTCTGCGACGGGCTCGGTCTCCGCGATGGGCGCGATCACGGCTTCCGGTTCGACCTCATCCTCCGGTTCCGGCACCAGATCGGCAGCTTCGAGGATCGGGGCTGTTTCGGGGGCGGTGTCTTCGTCCAGATCCTCGGCGCTCAGCGGGCCCGAGACATCCAGAGAAAACCCGAAATCTTCGGCCTCGGCCACGCTTTGGTCGATGAACTCCATATCAAGGGCGGGGTTCGACAGCGCGTCAGGCGCCACGTCCAGAATGGCCTCTTCATCTTCGGCATAGCTCGGCGTGACGCTGGCTGCGGCACGGGCCGATGCGACGGCGGCACGGATCCGTTGCAGTTTGGCGGCGACAGAATCAGGCACCGGATTGGCGCTCGAGGCAGGAGAGATGATCTGCGGGGCTTCGTTGACAGGCTGGTCCTGGGCAGGTGCGGTGGCGGGGGTATCTTGTGCTGCGGGTTCCACAGCGGTTTCGGCCAACGGGGCCGTCGCGACGCGGGGTTCCGGCTGCGGGGGGGCGGCCTGCAAGTCGGGGGCGGGCGCCGCCATCGGTTCGGATGCGGCATCCAGTTGCGGGCGCAACACCACGCCATTGGCGTTGATCTTGGCCTCGACCCGGCGATGGATCTCGCGCTCGGCGATCCGATGCAGCATTTCCGCATCGGGGGTTGGCGGTTCTGCCCCGAAATAGCGGTCATCGGCCGCCAGATCGCGGAAATATTCCGCAATCGCTTTCATCGTGTTGAACGGCTCGTCAAACCCTTCCAACGTGCAGGAGAAGGTGCCGTAAGACACG
>JAQTYE010000008.1 GCA_028749255.1 Paracoccaceae bacterium
CTCGGTCTGGCCAACGGATCGTCAGCAAACCACGGCGCTTGCGCGCTTGGTTATCGGCGGCCCAGTCCTTGATCTTGCAGGTCGGGGGGGGGGGGCGGTTTGCTCATGCCCGACAATTATCATGCTGCATTCACAAGATGAATCCCAAGCCCGGTTTGCGCAACAGGGCCTTTGGTCGGTTGCTATGCCATACGTGGCACCCTCAGTCCCTGTCCGCGTCATCCCGAGGGCGGCACGGCCACGCGAGCCTCTTCCGGGCAATACTGCGCAATTTTCTCTGCCAGGGCGACTTTTTTCAGAGGTTTGGTCAGATAATGATCCGCGCCCGCGGCAAAGATCGAGTCAGTGTCACCGGTCATCGCATGGACGGTCAGGGCGCAAATCGGCACATGCCCGCCGACCACAATCTCTTCGGACCGGATCGCGCGGGTGGCCTCGCGCCCATCCATTTCGGGCATTGAAATATCCATGAAAATCAGATCCGGGCGTATCGCGCGCCATTTTTCAACCGCCTCGCGCCCGTTGCTGGCGAAGTGCAGCTCGATGTCGAAATCCTTGACCATCTTGCCCAGAACCAACTGGTTGGTGCGGTTGTCCTCGGCGGCGAGAATGCGCATTTGCCGTTGTGCTATGGGCTGCGGGGGCTCGGGTGGGGCGGATGGTTCGGGCGCGGCAGCGTGGGCGCACGAAAGCCGCTGCAAGGTGTGAAACAGCTCTGACCGCAGCACCGGCTTTTCCAGACACCCCGCGACCGAATAGTTGTCGCGAGCTTGCTGAAACGTCTCGGGGTCAGAGGTCAGCAGCAGGATCGGTGTTTCAAGGCCGCGATCATGCAGTCGCCTGCTCAGCTCCAGCCCATCGAGATCGGGCATTTTGTGATCGGTCAGAACGATGTCGAAACTGGCGCCCTCATCCAGCACCCGCAGCGCATCGGTCCCGGTGCGGCAGAGCGTGACCTCTAGCCCGTAGGTTTCCAGTTGTCGTTCCAGGATCACGCGATTGACCAGCAGATCGTCAATCACCAAAGCCGCCTTCAGCGTGATCGGCTGACCTGGCTTGTCGATCGGATCGGCGGGTTCGGCCCGCGGCACCAGAACCTTGAAACCAAAGCAAGATCCCGCGCCCGGTTCACTGTCCACCCAGACGGTGCCGTCCATCAATTCGATCAGCTGGCGCGTAATCGCGAGGCCCAGCCCGGTGCCTTCGAATTTGCGGTTCGATTCGATTTCTACCTGATTAAACTCGCCAAAGACGTGGTCGATATACTCGGGCGCAATGCCGATGCCGGTGTCTTCTACGGTCACATGAAGTTCGTATTGCCCTTCGTCACGTTCGAACCCCACGACGCGGGCCAGAACATGGCCGGTTTCGGTGAACTTCACCGCATTGCCCAGCAGGTTGGTCAGGATCTGCCGCATCCGTCCCGGATCGGCGACAAAGCGGGTTGGCAGGAACAGGTCGTAATCGACCAGTAACTTGACCCCCTTGTCCTTGGCCGAGGGCTGCAACAGCACCATGATTTCATGCAGGCAACGTTCAAGATCGAATACCTCGGGATAAAGCCGCAGCCGTTCGGCCTCGATCTTGGAATAGTCCAGCACGTCATTGATGATCGTCAGCAACGCCTCGCCCGACGAACGGATGGTATCGGCAAAAAGCCGTTGCTCTTCGGTCAGGTCGGTATCGGCCAGCAGTTCGGCCATGCCCACGACGCCATTCATCGGCGTGCGGATTTCGTGGCTCATATTCGCCAGAAAGGCCGATTTCGCGCGGTTCGCGGATTCGGCCTTTTGCCGCGCCTCTTCCAGTTCAGCCTCGCGTTCGACGATGTCAGTGATGTCCTGTGTCAGGCAGACAAGGTCACCATCGGCCCCCCATCGGTCGATCAGCTTCAGATGACGACCGCGATGCGTGGTCAGGGTGAAGGGCTCGATCTGATCGCGGCGGATTCGCGCGATCATGTCGTGATGCCAGTCCAGCGGGTCGCGACCGTCCATCTCGACCATGCCGTTTGTCGCCGCGATCCGCAGCACGGAATCATAGGTCACCCCGGCGGCAACCGCGATTTCGCCTTGGAAAAAGGACAGATAGGCGCGGTTCGCCACGACCAGCCGCAGCGCGTTGTCATAGACTGCGAATCCGTCGCGAATGGTTTCCAGCGCATCCCACAACCGCCGCTGCGCAATCTGCGCCACGGAATTGGCGCGTTCCAGATCGACACGCACCTTGCTGTTTTCACCCTTCAGCGATTCGGCCTCGGTCAGGGCGCGTTGCAACCCGTGGCGTTGTTGCACGATCTGGTCCGACAGCGCCCGCGCGTGCAGCGCAAGCTTTTGATTCGCGTTGAAAAGTTCTCGTTTCTTCTGCTCCAGCAGCCGTTCTGCCGCCAGTCTGGCCCGCCGCTCCTGCGCCAATTTTTCCGTTATGCTGGCACTCATCATCCGGCATACGCCCCATGTCCAAACCTGAGCCGGACCTTGGCAGAGCCGTGTGAATTTAGCCTTAACCTGCGTAACCACCGTTGCCACACCCTGACCCGCATGAGACCATCGCGGCATCTTTCGGGAGGATTGAGTATGCGTGTTTCGTTCAAGGCCTTGTCGCTTGCCGCGGCACTTTTTGTGTCAGCGGTGCCTGTGATGGCGCAAGACGGGCCTTTGGTGCCCGCGCGGCGTATGGTGTTTACCGAAGGTACCGATCTGGCCGGGCGCGATCTGACGCAGATTTTCGACACGACGCTTGAATCCTGCGAGGCCGCCTGTCTGGCCAATCCTGCCTGCGAGGCGGTGACCTTCAACGCGCGCAACAATTCGTGCTTCCCGAAAGCGCAGATCACCGCGATGAGCCCCTATCAGGGCGCGTTCTCGGGCTTTGTCCGGGCGGCGGCGCCGGGGGCGGAAACGCTGGCGAAACAACGCGCGGCTGATCTGGCATTTTTGCGTGCCGGTGATTTCGACGCGGCGTTGCGTCTGGCGCAGGGGTTGGGACGGCGACACCTGAGCGGGGATTGGTCCGAGGCAGATCTGGCGCAAGCCCTGTCTGCGGCGCGTGGGCGCGGCGATCTGGCCGAGATCTGGCGTTTGCAGGGCGCGTTGCTGACGCTGACCGATGCGCCCGATCAATGGGTGGATTACGGCCGCACCGCTTTGGCCCGCGATGCCCGCAACGGCGCCAATGTGGCGATTCCGGCGGCGATCAACGGGTATCTGCGGGCGCCGGGCAAGGCCACGCAGGCCGAAGCGCTAAGTGTTCTGGCGCAGGCGTTCGAGGCAGACGGACGCGGGCGCGACATGATCCCTGCGTTGGTGTTGGCGCAGGGCCTGTCGTCGCGCGCCGATATCGCTGCCGCGCTGGACGATGCCACCGCGAAATATGGCTTTCGCGTTTCGGGCCACGAGGTCGAGGCCGACAGTGCCAGCCCGCGGATCTGTGCGCAGTTCAACGCCGATCTGGTCCGCGCGGGCACTGATTACACCAGCTTTGTGCAGCTGCCCAAACCTGGCCTGTCGGTCGAGGCTTCGGGTGACCGGATTTGCGTCGAAGGGTTCGCCCATGGCGAACGCCAGAGCCTGACCTTCCGCAAGGGTCTGCCCGCCGCATCGGGCGAGGCGCTGGCGAAGGATGTGACGATCACCGCCTATATTCGTGACCGTTCGCCTGCCGTGCGGTTCCCGGGGCGCGCCTATGTTCTGCCGCGGGCGGTGGATGCGGGGCTGCCGGTGGAAACCGTGAATACCGAGCATCTGGAATTGCGCCTGCTGCGGGTGTCTGACCGCAATCTGGTGGCCGCAATGCGCGAAGATTATTTCGCCCGTTCGCTCGATTATTGGCAGGCGGATTATTACAGCGACACCATGGCCGAAGAAGTCTGGACCGGGACGGCCGATGTCGCGATGCAGGTCAACCGCGACATGACCACGCGCCTGCCTGTGCAAGAGGTGACCGGGCCGCTGGGGCCGGGCGTCTATGCGCTGCAGGCCAGCGTTCCGGGCAAGGACGAGATGGACAACCCGGCAGCGACGCAGTGGTTCGTGATTTCGGATCTGGGGCTGAGCACCTATGCGGGCACCGATGGGCTGACGGTGGCGGTGCGCGGGCTGTCCGATGCCGCGCCGCGCGCCAATGTCGCAGTCGAGTTGATTTCCAAGGCGAACGCCGTGCTGGGCCGCACCCAAACCGATGCCGAGGGCGTGGCCCATTTCGACGCGGGTCTCAGCGCCGGGCGGGGTGCCGCGGCGCCGGCGCTGGTGACGGTGGCCTCGGGCGATGACATGGCGTTCCTGTCGCTGACCGATGCCGAATTCGACCTGTCAGATCGCGGGGTCGAGGGCTTGCCGCCCGCGCCGCCGATCGACGTGTTCCTTGCCACTGATCGCGGTGCTTACCGGGTGGGCGAGACGATCCATGCGACGGCTCTGGCCCGCGATGCGGCAACCCGCGCGCTGCCCGGCCTGCCGTTGACCGCCGTTCTGATGCGCCCGGATGGTGTCGAATATTCCCGGATGATTGCCACCGATGCGGGCGCGGGCGGTCATGTTGCCGAATTCGCACTGGGCGGGCAGGCGCCGCGCGGCACCTGGCGGCTGGATGTGTTTGCCGACCTCAAGGCGGCGCCGCTGGCTTCGTCGAAACTGCTGGTCGAGGATTTCCTGCCCGAACGGATTGATTTCACCCTGAGCCTGCCCGACGGGCTGCTGGCGGGGGGTGACATGCCCGAAATCGGCGTCGATGCGCGCTATCTGTTCGGGGCGCCGGGCGCCGGGCTGGAGATGGAAGGCGACCTGCGGCTGAGCGCGGCGGCCAGCGTTCCGGGGTTTGAAGGCTATCGCTTCGCCCGCCACGATGCGCCGTTCTCTCCCTGGAGCGCGCCGCTGGGCGATGGCCTGACCGATGGCGCAGGCCATGGCAGCCTGTATGCCGAGTTGCCCGATATGGGCGACGAGGGCAAACGCCCGCTCGATGCCACTTTCACGGTGCGCGTCAAGGAAGGCTCGGGGCGCCCCGTCGAGCGCACGATCAGCCGCATCATCCTGCCTGCCGATCCGGTGATCGGCATTCGCCCGATGTTCGACGCCACCGTGGCCGAGGGGTCCGAGGCGCGATTCCGCATTCTGGCGCTGGGTCAGCAGGCCGCACCCGTGCCGATGCCGGTGCATTGGGTGCTGAACCGTATCGAAACCCGCTATCAGTGGTATTCGCTTTATGGCTCGTGGAACTGGGAGGCCGTGACCCATCGCAAGGCGGTGGCGCAGGGCGATTTGACCTTGGGCACCGATGGCCCGGCGGAAATCGGCGTGCCGGTGGACTGGGGCCAGTATGAGCTGGTGGTCGAACGCACGGGCGGCACCTATACCGCCAGTTCGGTGGGCTTCGATGCGGGCTGGTATGCGCCCGCCGATGTGCTGGCCAGCCCTGATCGGCTGGAGCTGTCGCTGGACAAGCCGGGCTATCGCAGCGGCGATGTGGCGTGGCTGCGGGTGGTTCCGGCCACTGATGGCGTGGCGCTGGTCTCGGTGCTGTCGAACCGTCTGATTTCGCTGAAATCCGTGCCGGTGACCGCGGGCGAGAACGTGATCGAGCTGCCGGTGACCGATGACTGGGGCGCCGGGGCCTATGTCACGGCCTCGGTGCTGCGTCCGCTGGATGCGGACGCGCCCGAACGCGCCCCGGTGCGGGCGATGGGGCTGGCCCATGCCGCGGTCGATCCGGGCGCGCGCCAGTTGCAGGCCAGTTTTGAGGTGCCAGCGGCATCCGATCCGCGCGCGGCCCTGCCGGTGGCGATCAAAGTCGCGGGCGTGGCGCCGGGGGAAACCGCGCATGTCACCATCGCGGCGGTCGATCTGGGGATCCTCAACCTGACGGGGTTCAAATCGCCCGATCCGTCGGCGCATTACTTCGGCCAGCGGCGGCTGGGCGTGGGCTTGCGTGATATTTACGGGCGGTTGATCGACGGGCAAAGTGGCGTGGACGGGATCATCCGGTCGGGCGGCGATGCCGGGCGCGATATGGCAACGCAAGCGCCGCCCCCCACCGAAGAACTGGTGGCCTATTTCTCGGGGCCGCTTGAGGTGGGCGCCGATGGCTATGCCCGCACCGAATTCCAGATGCCCGCCTTCAACGGCACCGTGCGGCTGATGGCGGTGGCCTGGTCGGAGACCGGCGTGGGGCAGGCGCAGGCCGATGTTCTGGTGCGCGATCCGGTGGTGGTGACCGCTTCGGTGCCGCGCTTCCTGGCACCGGGCGACCAGTCGCGGATGCTTTTGGAAATCGTGCATGCCAGCGGGCCGTCGGGGCGGATGGGTCTGGATGTGACCTCGGCCGGGCTGACCCTTGGCGGCGCGCCGTCGGGCGTTGATCTGGCCGATCTGGGCAAGGCGGAACTCAGCGTGCCGATCACGGCGCCGGATGCAGCCGGACTGCATCAGATCCGCATCGCGCTGACCACGCCCGATGGCAAGCTGCTGGAGAAACTGCTGACCCTGCCGGTGCAGCAAAACGACCCGGCCGTGGCGCATCAGACCCGCTTCGATCTGGCGGCGGGCAGCAGCTTCACCTTCGATGCCAATGCTCTGAGCGGCTTTGTTCCGGGGTCGGCGCGGGCGACGCTGGCGGTGGGGCCCTTGGCGCAGTTCGATACGGCGGCGCTCTTGGATGCGCTGGACACATACCCCTATGGCTGCACCGAACAGGTCACGTCAAAGGCGCTGCCGCTGCTGTATCTGTCCAGCGTGGCCGAAACGATGGGGCTGGCCAGCCCCGCCGATCTGCGCGACCGGGTTGATGTGGCGATCCGCAAGGTGCTGACCAATCAGGATGCCTCGGGCGCCTTTGGCCTGTGGTCTGCCAGCTCGGGCGATCTGTGGCTGGATGCCTATGTGTCCGATTTTCTCAGCCGGGCGCGTCACGAGGGCTACACTGTGCCCGATGCCGCCTTCCGCAACGCGATGGACAATCTGCGCAATCAGGTCAATTACGCCCCCGATTTCGATGGCGGCAGCAACGGCGGCGGCCGCGATCTGGCCTATGCCTTGATGGTGCTGGCGCGCGAAGGCGCGGCCTCGGTGTCGGACCTGCGCTATTATGCCGATGTGAAGGGCGGCGATTTCGCAACACCGCTGGCGGCGGCGCAGCTGGGGGCCGCGCTGGCGTCTTATGGCGATCAGACGCGCGCCGATGCGATGTTCGCGCGTGCGGGCGCGCTGTTGCAGACGCCCGAGGATGCGACGCTCTGGCGGGCCGATTACGGCACCGCGTTGCGGGATCGTGCCGCGGTTCTGGCACTGGCCGCAGGGGCGGGGTCGCAGGCGGTGCCTTTGGCCGATCTGGGCCAAAGCCTTGCGACGCGGATCGCCGGACAGCGCCTGTCCACGCAAGAGGCCGCCTGGACCCTGCTGGCCACCCACGCGATGATCGACCGTCCGGGTCTGGATGGGTTCACCATCAACGGCGCGCCGGTCGAGGGGCCGCTGCTGCGAATGATCGGGGCCGATAGCGCGGGCCAAAGCCTTGATATCCGCAACGGCACCCGCCGCGATGCGGTGTTGACGCTGACCACCATCGGTGTGCCCGAGGTGCCCGAGCCCGCGGGTGGCAAGGGCTTCTCGATCACCCGGCAGCTCTACGCGCTGGATGGGTCCAAGGTCGCGCCCGATGCCGTGGGGCAGGGCGACCGTCTGGTCGAGGTGCTGGAAATCACTCCGCATGGGAAGGTCGCAGCGCGGTTGATGGTCTCTGATCCGCTGCCCGCAGGGTTCGAGATCGACAACCCCAACCTGCTGCGCGCGGGCGATCTGGCGGCGCTGGACTGGCTGCGGGTCGAGGGGAGCACCGAGATGACCGAATTCCGGCAGGATCGGTTCCTTGCCGCGCTGGACTGGCGGTCGGATAAACCGTTCCGGCTGGCCTATATCCTGCGCGCGGTCAGCCCGGGCAGCTTCCATCGTCCGGCGGCCTCGGTCGAGGATATGTATCGCCCCGATCAGCGGGCGCAGACCGATGCCGAACAGGTGGTAATCAAGTAAATGCACCGCCTGCTTGCGGCCCTGGCTGTTGCGCTGGCGCTGGTCGGCGCCGGGCGTGATGGCTTTAACGACTGGATCGCGCGCACCGATCTGCCCGCGCTGGTGGTTGCGGTGGGAACCGAGGTTGTGGCCCGCGATGGCAGTCTGCTGCGTGCCTTTCCGGTGGCGGACGGGCGGTGGCGGCTGGCGCCGGGGCCGGTCGATCCGGCCTATCTGCGCCTGCTGATCGCCTTTGAAGACCGCCGGTTTTACGATCACGCCGGGGTGGATCCGCGCGCGGTGCTGCGCGCGGCGTGGCAGGGGTTGTGGGCCGGGCGGATCATCTCGGGCGCCTCGACGCTGAGCATGCAGGTCGCGCGGCTGCTGGAGGCGGGTCCGACCGGCACGGTGCACGGCAAGATCCGGCAGGCGCGGGTTGCGCTGGCGCTGGAACGGCATCTGTCGAAGGCGCAGATCCTGGATCTGTATCTGCGGCTGGCGCCTTTTGGCGGCAATCTGGAAGGGGTGCGCGCCGCCAGTCTGGCCTGGCTTGGCAAGGAACCGCGTCGTCTGACCCCCGCCGAGGCGGCGTTGCTGATCGCACTGCCGCAAGCGCCCGAAAGCCGCCGCCCCGATCGTGCGGCGCAGGCCGCGCGGGTGGCGCGTGACCGGGTGCTGGCGCGGCTGGCTGCGGCGGGCGTCCTGACGCCCGAACAGCTGATCGCCTCACAGGCCGAACCGATGCCCGGGCCCCGGCGCGACTTTCCCGCGCTTGCCCCGCATCTGACCGAACGGCTGGCATGGGCAGCGCCGCAGGGCACGCGGATTGAAACCACGATTGACGCCGGGCTGCAACGCGCGGCCGAAGCGCTGGCACGCCGCGCGGTGGCGGGGTTGGCGGGGCAGGTCTCGGCGGCGATGGTCTTTGCCGATCATCAGAGTGGCGAAATTCTGGCGCAGGTCGGCGCCGCGGAATGGAGCGATGATCGCCGCGCGGGGTTTGTGGATATGACGCAGGCGCTGCGCTCACCCGGATCGACGCTGAAACCGTTTGTCTACGCGCTGGCCTTTGATGATGGCCTGGCCCATCCCGAAACCCTGATCGAGGATCGCCCTGTGGCCTTTGGCTCCTGGCATCCGCAAAATTTCGACCGCAAGTTTCGCGGCACGGTCAGCATCCGCACCGCGCTGACGCAATCGCTGAACATCCCGGTGGTCACCCTGACCGAGGCACTGGGCCCCGCGCGGCTGATGGCCAGCCTGCGCCGGGCGGGGGCCGAGGCGCGGTTGCCAGGGGGCGAGCCGGGTCTGGCGATCAGCCTGGGGGGGCTGGGGATCACGCTGCAAGATCTGGTGCAGGCCTATGCTGCGCTGGCACGGCTGGGCGCGCCGATCCATCTGTCGGCCGAAGCCGGGGGCGCCCATCCCTTGCAGACGCGGTTGTTTGGTGCGGTGGCGGCGTGGCAGGTAATGGATATTCTGGCCCGCATTCCGCCGCCGCATGGCGCGGCCCCCGGGCGGCTGGCCTACAAGACGGGCACCTCTTATGGCCACCGCGATGCGCTGGCGGTGGGGTTCGACGGGCGGCATGTGGGGGGGGTCTGGCTGGGGCGGGCGGATGGCACGCCGGTGCCCGGGGCGTTCGGCGGCGATCTGGCGGCGCCGGTTCTGTTTGAACTGTTTGCGCGCGCCAAGGCCGCGCCCGACCCGTTGCCGCCGCCACCGCCTGCGACGCTGCTGCTGCCGAATGCCCGGCTGCCGCTGCCGTTGCAGCGGTTCCGCCCGCGCGACGCGGTCTTTGCCGAGGCGCCCGAAGACGCGCCCGCGCTGGCTTTCCCACCCGATGGGGCAGAACTGGACGCGCCGCAGGGCGGGCTGGTGGTGAAGCTGCGCGGCGGGGTGGCCCCGTTTACCTGGCTGGCAAACGGGGTGCCTGTGGCAATTGGATCAAGGCTGCGCGAAACCACGCTGCCGATGCCGGGGCCGGGGTTTGTGACGCTGACGGTGCTGGATGCGCGCGGGCGTTCGGCCAGCGCGCAGATCCGGCTGCGGCCCTGATCAGCCGCGCGCGGCCAGCAAGTCCTGCGCCGCCGTAATCGCATTGGCCACCGACTGCCGTGCACGCGGGGCGTTGGCCCAACAGGTGGTTCCCAGATGCGCCGCGACAAGGCGGCAGATGTGGTCGGCCTCGGCCCCGGCCAGCGCTTGCGCTGAACCGAAGCCGATTTCTTCGAACCGGGCCAGAACGGTCGGCCCGACCAAAGGCGCGGCCAGCAAGGCCGCGCGCTCTTCGGGAGAGAACCCCATCAGACCCGTTCGATCGCGATGGCGATGCCCTGACCGCCGCCGATGCACATCGTGATCAGCCCGAGTTTGCCGCCGGTGCGTGCCAGATGATACATCGTCTTCACGGTCAGCAGCGCGCCAGTGGCGCCAATCGGGTGACCCAACGCAATCGCGCCGCCGTTCGGGTTGACCTTGGCCGGATCAAGGCCCAGCTCGTTCGAGACGGCCAGCGCTTGTGCGGCGAAGGCTTCGTTGCTTTCGATCACGTCGAAATCGGCAACCGTCATCCCCAGCTTTTCGCACAGCTGCTGCACCGCGGGGATCGGGCCCAGACCCATCACTTCGGGGCGCACGCCGGCAACCGAATAGCCCAGGATTTTCGCCAGCGGCTTCAGACCGGCGGCTTCGGCGGCCTCGGCCCGCGCCAGCACCACGGCAGCGGCGCCATCGTTGATGCCGCTGGCATTGCCCGCGGTGACCGAGCCATCCTTTTTGAAGACAGCTTTCAGCCCACCCAGTTTCTCCAGCGAGGTCGCCTTGGGGTGCTCATCGGTGTCAAACACCACGGTGCCCTTGCGCGAGGCGATTTCAATCGGGACGATTTCATCCTTGAACAGGCCAGCCGCAATGGCGGCGGCGGCGCGGTTCTGGCTTTCCATCGCGAACGCATCCTGATCATCGCGCGAGATGCCGCATTCGCTGGCCACGTTTTCGGCGGTCACACCCATGTGGCCGGTGCCGAACGGGCAGGTCAGTGCGCCGGTCATCATGTCGATCATCTTGGCGTCGCCCATCTTTTGACCAAACCGGGCCGAGGGGATGATGTAGGGGCCGCGGCTCATGCATTCGGCGCCGCCCGCAAGTGCGAAATCGGCGTCCCCCAGCATCAGCGCCTGCGTGGCCGAGACGATGGCCTGCGCGCCCGATCCGCACAGGCGGTTCACGTTCATGCAGGGCGTGCCGACGGTGACACCGGCGTCCAGCGCGGCGACGCGGCTCAGGTACATGTCGCGGGGTTCGGTGTTCAGCACATGGCCGAACACGACCTGACCGATCTTGTCGGCCTCGATGCCCGCGCGCGCGATGGCGGCCTTGGCGGCAGTGGTGGCCAGTTCGATCGGCGTGAAGCCTGCAAGGCTGCCGCCGAAGGTGCCGATGGCGGTGCGGGCGCCCGAAAGAATAACGATGCCGGTCATGGATAAATCCCCCAGTTGGTTGCGTGCGAACCCTAACGCGGTGGCCCCCCTCGCGCTAGTTGGTCGGGGCAAGGCGACGTAGCGTAAATTTCGCAGTTGGCGCTATCATCGGCGGTTTGGTGGGGGCCCGGAAAATCCCGGCCGCCGAAGGGCGATTGCGCGGGCTGGCGGTTCGGCTAAGCTTCGCCAGTCCCGACGGAGCGCACCGATGTTTGACATTCTTGCCACCTACCCGACCGAGCAGCTGATCGCCTTTATGATCGGTGGGCTGGTGCTGAACCTGACGCCTGGGTCGGACGTGCTGTTTGCCACCGCCAGCGGCATTCAGGGCGGGCCGCGTGCGGGCGCCGCCGCCGGTCTGGGCGTCGGCCTTGGCGGTATTGTGCATGTCAGTCTGGCGGCGCTGGGGCTGTCGGCGCTGGTGGCGGCGCATCCCGGAGCGCTGGGGGTGATCCGCTGGGCGGGGGCGGCTTATCTGCTGTGGATCGCGGTGCGCAGCTGGCGCGCGGGGGCGCCGCATATGGTGACCGCCCGTGCCCCGATCCGCCCGGTTGAGGCGCTGCGGCGCGGTGTGACGATCAACGTGCTGAACCCCAAGGTGATGCTGTTCATGCTGGCCTTTCTGCCGCAATTCACCCGCCCCGACTATGGCCCGATCTGGCAGCAGATCGTGCTGTTGGGAAGTATCGTCACCTTTACAGGAACCCTTGTCACCATCGGCTATGGGCTGACCGCGGGCTGGCTGGGCGCCCGTCTGGCGCGGCGGATGGGGGTGCTGAACCGGGTCGCGGCGGTGTTGTTTGGCGGGCTTGCCGCACGGCTGGTGATCGACTGAGGCTTGACGCCCCGCGCGCCCCGCGCCATCCCCGGAACATGACCGAGTTCATCTATTCCCCGCCGTCCGAGGCCCCGCGTATCCTGCATGCCGATCACGAGATCCTCGTGGTGGACAAACCCGCAGGTCTGCTGTCGGTGCCCGGGCGCGGCGAGGATCGGGCCGATTGCCTGATCAACCGGCTGCGCGGCGCCTATCCGACGGTGCTGCTGGTGCACCGACTGGATCTGGACACCTCTGGCGTGATGATCTTTGGCCTGACCCCCCACGCGCAGCGCCATCTGGGGCGGCAATTCGAGGATCGGCAGACCAAGAAACACTATATCGCACGGCTTTGGGGGCATCTGGAGCCGAAGACGGGCCGGGTTGACCTGCCGTTGATTGTGGACTGGCCGAACCGCCCGCGCCAGCATGTGAACCATGACACCGGCAAACCCGCGCAGACCGACTGGCGCGTGCTGCGCCATGACCCGGACGGCACCACGCGGGTGCGGCTGACGCCAGTGACCGGGCGCAGCCATCAACTGCGCGTGCATATGATGGAACTGGGGCATCCGATCCTGGGGGATCCGCTTTATGCCACGGGGGCTGCGCGGGATTATCCGCGGCTGATGCTGCACGCTGAAAGCCTGCGGATCCGGCACCCGGACAGCAACCAGACCATGACCTTCAGCGCACCCTGCCCGTTCTGACAGGCGCGCGCCCCGGCTCAGGCCAGATGATCATGCCTGGCCAGATATTGCGCCTGCGTGTCCAGTGCCGCGAGCCAATCCGCGATCAGTTTCGCATCATGCGGTGCAGGGTGAACACCCGCGGGGATGCTGTGGGCCAGAACTGCTTCGGTGGCCAGCGACACCGGCCCCGACACCAGCCGCGCCATGGCGGATCCGCGCGCGTCCCCGGTGGCATCGAGCGCCCAGGATTTGTGCCAGACCGTGCGCCCCGCCTGCTTGGCCTGCAATGCGACATGCAACACCACGCGGTCGGGTTCGTCCGGGCCATAGGCGTTGTCGTGCCACAGCTGGTCGGCCAGCATGGCCAGGCGATCATCGGCCCCCGGGGCCGCGTCTTCCAGCGCGGAGAAAACGGGCTTCCAAGCGTCGGCCCAGCCCATCAAGCGGATCGTGCCGCGCACGAAATCCTCGATCTTCCAACCTGGATCAAAGTGATAATCGGCGATGAAGGGCAGGCTGTCGCGGTTGGGATAGACTTCAAACGTCTCGGGGCGGGGCAGGGTGGCGTCGAACCGGCTGACAGCTTCCCACGGGCGGCTGACCCGCAACTCGATGAAATGCCGGATCGAGCGCGAGGGTGATTTCAGTGCGCGCAAAACGCCCAGCGGTGACCAGCTGAATTTGTAGCGAAACGCATTGGGTTGCGCGGGCACGCCGCCGCAATAAGAGTGGAACGACAGCGTGGTGTCCGGTGTGGCCAGACCGCTGGTGCGGTAATCGGCGACCAGATCATGCGCCATCAGATGGTCAATGCCGGGGTCCAGGCCGACCTCGGCCACCAGTGTCACGCCGATATCGCGGGCCCGGGCATCCAGCGCGCGCAGCGCATCGCTGAGGTAAGAGGAGCAGACGAAATGTGCGCCGCAGTCCAGCGCGATTTCGGCCAGACTCAGGTGCAGATCGGGCGGCAGCATCGACACGATGACATCCCCCGGCGTCACGGCGGCGCGCAGGGCATGGGGGCTGTAGGCAGCGATGCGGGCCGGGCGCCCGCCGATCAGCGCGTAGGCCGTGGGTTCGTCGATTGTCCAGACCGTGACCGCGCGGCCCTGATCAATCAATCGTCGCAGTCCCGGCCCCGAACTCAACCCCGTTCCGCACCAATGGACCATCGCACTCATCGCTCAGCCCCGCGCCGTCTGACGTTCCGTGACACGATAACCGCGCGCCACCGCCTTGCCGCGCCAGCGGTCGGCCGCATGCACCGCCTCGCGCAGGTTGGAAAACCAGTTCGCCCGGCTGCCCGCACGTCGCCCCTGCCGCCCCCATTCGCGCAGCACGGTATATTCGCCGAACAGATTGTCCGAAATTTCAACGCGATAGAACGCCCGAGAGGGCGCGCGGTGGAGCAGAAGGGTCAGCATGGCAGTGCTTTCGATCCGGGGTTTGTGCCAAGGAATCAGAAGCGGGGGGGCAATGCCAGCGCAAAATCACGCCCAGCGGACCTCGCCCAGAAAGATATAGCCCGCGCCGTAGATCGTCTTGATCAGCCGCGGGTTTTTCGGGTCTTCGCCCAGCTTGGTGCGCAGCCGCGAGATCCGCACATCCATCGCCCGGTCGAAACTTTCGCCCGCCGCACCGCCCAGACTTTCCTGCATCTGCGCGCGCGAGATCAGCCGGTTGGGCGCGTCCAGAAACAGCCGCAGCACCTCGCCTTCGGCATGGGAAAACGGGGTCTCGGTGCCGGCCGCATCGACCAGAATGTAGCGGTCGAAATAGGCGCGCCAGCCCGCGAAATGCGCGATCTGCGCGGCGGGGCCTGCATCGGCGCGATGCTTTCGCAGACGCGCGCGGATCCGCGCCACCACCTCGGCCGGGTCGAACGGCTTGATGATGTAATCATCGGCCCCGAGTTCAAGCCCGGTGACCCGGTCCTGCACCTGTGCGCGGCCCGAAATGATGATGATCGCCGCGCCCGATTCCAGCGCCAGCCGATGCACCAGGGCCAGCCCGTCGCGATCGGGCAGGCCCAGATCCACCAGACAGACATCGGGCGCGGTGCGTTTCAGCGCCGCCTCGAATTCGGTCGCGCGGCCATAGCTCGTGGTGCGGAACCCGGCCTCTTCCAGCGCGTCCGACAGCATCCGGCGAATTTCGGGTTCGTCGTCCAGAATGGCGACATGCGGTTGGGCGGCACTCATTGGCAGGCTCCGGCGATCAGGGCCGCAAGCTCGGCCTGGGTGAAGGGTTTTTGCAAAACCGGGCAGGGCGCTGCGGCGCGCAGCGCATTTCCGGGCGGCAACGAGGTCATCAGCGCGACGCACCGCCGCCCCGCCAGCCGCTGCGCCAGATCGACGCCGGTGGTGGCACCGGGCAATTGCACATCTGACAGCACCATGCCGATATCGGGCAGATTGGCCAGGGCCTGGGCTTCGGCGACGGTGGTGGCCTCGATCACGCTATGGCCCAGACCGCGCAGCATTTCCCGCACATTCGCGCGGATGTCGTCGTCGTCTTCGACCAGCAGCACCAGCATCGGGCGCTGGGTTTCCGCCGCGCGCAGCGGCAGTCGCAGGGTGATGCGCGCGCCGGTGGGGGTGTTTTCAAGACGCACCGTGCCGCCCGCCAGTTTGGTTTGATCATAGACCATCGACAGGCCCAGCCCCGAGCCTTCGCCACCCTTGGTTGTGAAAAACGGGTCCAGCCCGCGTTCCAGCGCCTCGGGGGAAAACCCCGGGCCGGTGTCGGTCACCGCAATTTCGACCCAGGTGTCGCGCACGGCATGAGCCTCGATCGTGATGTAGCCGCCCGCGGGGGCCATCGCATCACGCGCGTTCAGCAGCAGGTTCAGCAGGCTGTCCTGCAAGGGGCCGGGATCCAGCAGGATCGGCGCATCAAGCCCCGCAGAGAAGATGTCGAGCGTGACCGTAGCGCCCAGCGTAGGCCGCGCCATGGCCGCCAGATCATGCAACAAGCCGCGCAGATCCACCGCCTGTGGACGCAGTTCGCGTGGACCCGAAATCGCCGCGATCCGGTCAAGCAACATGCCGCCGCGCCGTGCCGCTGCAAGGGTCGAGCGCGCGATTTCGGCGGCCTCGGGGGGCAGATGGGCCATCCGCTCCAACCGCCCCTGAAGGCCCAGAATGATCGTCAGAAGATTGGCGAAATCATGCGCCAGCCCCGAGGTCAGCTGCGCCGCCAACTCGCGTTTGGACGATTGCGCCAGCGCCGCGCGGGTCTGCGCTTCGTGGGTGACGTCGGTGGACAGGATGTAGACGCCGTTCACCCCGCCTGCCGCGTCGCGGTCGGGCGTCAGCGCGATACGGATGCGCCGCCCCGACGGCGCGTGGGTGATTTCGATCACATTGGCCTCGCCCGCCAGCGCGCGGGAAAACCCCGGTTCAATCCGGGCGAAGGTTTCGGCCCCCAGCGCCTCGTCAACGCGCAGTTCCACCACATCGACCAGACTGCCCGGCATCACATCCGAAAGTTTGCGGTTCGAAAAGGTATAGCGGAAGTCACGGTCCACATGGGCGATATGGGCGGGCATCATCTGGGTAACGTGCCGGGTGCGCGCCTCGATCAGGGTCAGTTCGCGCTTGGCCTCTTCCAGCGCGGCATTGGTGGCGCCAAGGGCCCGGTTCGCCTGCGCCAGCCGCTCGGCGTTTTCCAGAACCTGTTCGGACAGCTCGGCCGAATGGGCGCGCAGCAGGGCTTCTTGCCGCTTGATTTCGGTGATGTCGGTGTAAACGGTGACCCAGCCCCCCTGCGGCAAGGGCGAGCCCTCGACCGCAATCGTGCGCCCGTTGGCGCGGGTGCGCTCCATGTAATGCGGTTCAAACGCGCGGGCCTGATCAACGCGCGACCACACGGCTTCTTCGATATCGGCGACCGGGCCGTAATCGCCGCGCTCGATCAGATAGCGAATCGTGTCGGAAAATGGCGTCCCGGCACGGGTCAGCGCTTCGGGGAGGTCGAACATTCGCTGATATTCACGGTTTGAAACCGCCAGCCGCAATTCGCTGTCAAAGATCGACAGGGCCTGCTGAATCAGGTTCAAACCGGCCTGCGTCAGCCGTTCGCGTGTGTCATCAGTGGTCATGTGGCTGCCTCCGGTCCCACCGCTAACATCGTGGCCGTGTGGGGCAAAGAGAAGAAGTTGCCTTGTAAGAATTCGTAAGAATTTGGAAAAAGTCAGGAAAAGTTTGACGCAGAGGGTCACGGCATGACGCTATGGGGGACCGAGGAATCGCCCACTGCGACAAGGGGCGCCGGTTTGCCGGCGTAAGGGAGGACTAATGGCTGACGCTGTTGCGGCAGAGCAATCTGCGCATTCGATTCCGGCGCTTTTGGCCCGAAACGTCAAACGTTTCGGTGGCCTGCCCGCGTATCGGGAGAAAGAATTCGGTATCTGGCAAAGCTGGACCTGGACAGAGACCGCCGAAGAAATCCGCGCGATGGCGTTGGGTTTCCTGAGCCTGGGCGTCGAGCGCGGTGATTACATCGCGATCATCGGGCGGAACCGCCCCGCGCATTATTGGGCGATGGTTGCGGCGCAGATGTGCGGCGCGATTCCGGTGCCGCTGTATCAAGACGCTGTGGCCGAAGAGATGGCCTATGTTCTGGAAAACTGCGGCGCGCGCTTTGTTATCTGCGGCGATCAGGAACAGGTCGACAAGGTGGTCGAGGTCGAGGACCGGATCCACCACATCCAGCATGTGATGTACACCGACAAGCGCGGCATGCGGAAATACGACCACGCCCGGATGAATGCGCTGGAAGATGTGCAATCCGAAGGTCGCGCGGGCCATTACCGCTATGAGGAAGAGCTGAACGCACGCATTGCAGAGCTGACCTATGACAGCACCTGCGTGATGCTTTACACTTCGGGGACGACGGGCAAGCCCAAGGGCGTCGTGCTGTCGAACCGCAACATCATCGAAACCGCCAAGAATTCAGTCACCTTTGATCGGCTGACCCATAACGAAGAGGTTCTGGCCTATCTGCCGATGGCCTGGGTCGGCGATTTCATCTTTTCCATTGGTCAGGCGATGTGGGCGGGGTTCACCGTAAACTGCCCCGAAAGCCCGGCGACGATGATGACCGATCTGCGCGAAATCGGGCCGAGCTATTTCTTCGCCCCGCCGCGGGTGTTCGAAGGCCAGCTGACCAATGTGATGATCCGCATGGAAGATGCGGGCCCGTTCAAGAAAAAGCTGTTCGACCATTACATGCGTGTCGCGCGCAAGGTCGGGCCGGATATTCTGGATGGCAAGCCGGTCAGCCTGGGGGATCGGCTCAGCTATCTGCTGGGGGATTTCTTCGTCTACGGGCCGCTGAAAAACACGCTGGGCTTTTCCAATATCCGTGTGGGCTATACCGCGGGCGAGGCGATCGGGCCCGAGATCTTTGATTTCTACCGCTCGCTCGGGATCAACCTGAAACAGCTGTATGGCCAGACTGAGGCCAGCGTTTTCATCACCCAGCAGCCCGACGGCCAGGTGCGCTCCGACACGGTCGGTGTGCCCAGCCCTGGGGTCGAGGTGAAAATCGCCGAGAATGGCGAAGTGTTTTACCGCAGCCCTGGCACCTTTGTTGAATACTTCAAGAACCCCGAAAGCACCGCTTCGACGAAAGACGCCGAAGGCTGGGTCGCTACGGGGGACGCAGGGTTCTTCGAAGAAGGCACCGGGCACCTGCGGATCATCGACCGCGCCAAAGACGTGGGCAAAATGGCCGATGGCCGTCTGTTCGCTCCCAAATATGTGGAAAACAAGCTCAAGTTCTACCCCAACATCCTTGAGGCCGTGGTCTTTGGCGCGGGTCGAGACCGTTGCACTGCCTTCATCAACATCGACCTGACGGCGGTCGGCAACTGGGCCGAGCGCAACAACATCGCCTATGCCTCCTATCAGGAGCTGGCCGGTCATCCGCGCGTCTATGCGATGATCAAAAGCCATATCGACGAGGTCAACGAAAGCGTCGCGCAAGATCCGATGCTGTCGGGTTGTCAGGTCCACCGCTTCTTGATCCTGCACAAGGAACTGGATGCGGATGACGGCGAAATGACCCGCACCCGCAAGGTCCGCCGCAATATCGTCGAAAGCAAATACGCCGATCTGATCGCCGCGCTCTATGATGGTCGCGACAGCGTCTATACCGAGACCGAGGTGACCTATGAAGATGGCCGCAAGGGCAAGATCACGGCGACGCTGACCCTTGCCGATGCGACGGTGACCCCGGAACAAAGGATGGCTGCGGAATGACCGATATGAGCCAAGGATACGTCACCGCAGACGGCCGCAAAATCGGCGGCGTGCTGATGGAGATGAAAAATATCACCCTGAAATTCGGCGGCGTAACCGCAATTCAGGACATCAGCTTTGACATTCGCGACGGCGAGATCCGCGCGATCATCGGGCCGAACGGCGCGGGGAAATCCTCGATGCTGAACGTGATCTCGGGGTTCTATGTGCCGACCGAGGGCGAGGTCTGGTTCAAGGGCTACAAGCGCGGGCCGATGCGGCCCTATCAGGTGGCCCAGTTGGGCATCGCCCGGACCTTCCAGAACATCGCGTTGTTCGATGGTATGTCGGTGCTGGACAACATCATGACCGGGCGTCTGACCTTGATGAAATCGGGGCTGCTCTCTCAGGCAATGTGGTGGGGGGCTGCGTCGAAAGAAGAAGACGAGCACCGCGAAAAAGTTGAAAAGATCATCGACTTCCTTGAAATTCAGAACATTCGGAAAACGCCTGTTGGCCGTCTGCCCTATGGTCTGAAAAAGCGCGTCGAACTGGCCCGCGCATTGGCGGCGGAACCCAAGATCCTGCTGTTGGATGAACCGATGGCCGGCATGAACGTCGAGGAAAAAGAGGACATGTGCCGCTTTATCCTGGATGTGAATGACGAATTCGGCACCACGATCGCGCTGATCGAACACGATATGGGCGTGGTCATGGACCTGTCCGACCGCGTCGTGGTGATGGATTACGGCAAGAAGATCGGCGACGGCACCCCCGACGAGGTGCGCAACAGCCAAGAGGTGATCGACGCCTATCTGGGGGTGGCCCATGACTGAGTTGACCCCCACGACCCGCATTCAAGCCACGGAGGCGCACCATGCCTGATCAACTGCTTTACGCGATGGAGGTCACCCTCAACGGTCTGATGGCGGGGGTGATGTATGCGCTGGTCGCGCTGGGCTTTGTGCTGATCTACAAGGCGAGCGGAATTTTCAACTATGCGCAGGGCGTGTTGGCGCTGTTCGCGGCGCTGACGCTGGTCGGTATTCAGCAAGGCCAGGTGCCCTTTGCGCATCTGATCAACGCGGTCACCGGCGGGCATCTGACGCATTTCGGCTGGACCGTGCCCTCGGTGCTGGCAATTATCCTGACGGCCGCGGTGATGGTCGTGCTGGCGATTGTCATCGAAAAACTGGTGCTGAAGCATCTGGTCAATCAGGCGCCGATCATCCTGTTCATGGCGACCATCGGCATGGCCTATTTCCTGGAAGGGTTTGGCGATGTGATGTGGGGTGCCGACATCAAGAAGCTGGACGTCGGCCTGCCGCAAGGCATTTCGGACACGGTCGAGGGGCTGACCGACCGCATTTTCGGCTATGGCTTCTTTGTTGATAACCTCGACATCGTGGCGACGGTGGTGGCGATTTTGCTGGTGACGGCGCTGACGCTGTTCAGCCAATATTCGAAACAGGGCCGGGCCCTGCGCGCGGTGGCGGATGACCACCAGGCGGCGCTGTCGGTCGGGATCTCGCTGCGCTTCATCTGGATTTTGGTCTGGTCGATCGCGGGCTTCGTGGCGCTGGTCGCGGGCATCATGTGGGGCTCCAAATCCGGGGTGCAATTCTCGCTGTCGCTGATCGCCCTCAAGGCGCTGCCGGTGCTGATGCTGGGCGGGTTCACGTCGATCCCCGGGGCGATTGTCGGCGGTCTGATCATCGGTGTGGGCGAGAAACTGTTCGAGTTCCTGGCTGGCCCGCTGATCGGGGGCGCGACCGAAAACTGGTTTGCCTATGTTCTGGCGCTGATCTTCCTCGTGTTCCGGCCGCAGGGCCTGTTCGGCGAAAAGATCATCGAGCGGGTGTGACGGCGATGAAAATTGTTTGCGATAACAAGAAAATCGTTGATCGGTGCGCCCGGGTGCGACATTCTGACACGGATCTGATCGCCAAGGGGAGTGGAGGCCCCGGTCGGAGAAAAGGGACGCAAGCGCGGCCCACCATGGTCGCGCAAGGGATTGGGAGGTCCTTTGGCCATGAAAACCTGTGCAACCGTGTTCACGATCGGATGGGGCGCCGCGCTGGCCTTTGGCTGGATCGCGCTGGCCGCACCGCCGGGCGAACCGCAAAGTCTGCAAATGCTGAATATCTTGCTGGCAGCCATCGGTGCGGGCGTCGGGATCTTTTCCTGGATGCGCATTCGGCGGGGCTGCTGAGGGGAGCGACTGACGCCATCCCCCAAACGATTAATGGGGGGAGGATCTGATGTTCTACCGCG
This sequence comes from Paracoccaceae bacterium, assembly GCA_028749255.1. Lineage (GTDB taxonomy): Bacteria > Pseudomonadota > Alphaproteobacteria > Rhodobacterales > Rhodobacteraceae > Rhodobacter. Next base: position 21,511 of record JAQTYE010000008.1, read on the forward strand.
AGGCAGGCGATTTCAAGACAACCTATCGGGAAGATAGCCAAACCTTCCCGATCAAATTCGATCGGCTGCGGTTTTATGCCGTGCTGGCCGTGGCTTACGGTGTGATCCCGCTGTTCATCAACGACTATTGGGCGAACGCGGTGGCGGTGCCCTTCCTGATCTATGCCATCGCGGCGATCGGGTTGAATGTGCTGGTGGGGTATGCGGGGCAGGTCAGCCTTGGCACCGGGGGCTTCATGGCGGTGGGCGCCTACGCCTGCTACAAGCTGATGACGGCCTTCCCCGAGGTGTCGATCTTTGTCCATGTGCTGTTGGCGGGCGGTGTGACGGCCGTTGTCGGCGTGCTGTTCGGCCTGCCCAGCCTGCGGATCAAGGGGTTCTATCTGGCGGTGGCCACGCTGGCCGCGCAGTTCTTCCTTGTGTGGCTGTTCAACAAGGTGCCGTGGTTTTACAACTACTCTGCCTCGGGGCAGATCACTGCGCCCGACCGTACCGTGTTTGGCGTGTTTGTCACCGGCGCACAGACCAGCGCGATGGCGAAATACATGTTCTGTCTGGTGATGCTGACCATCGTCGCGGTGCTGGCGCGCAATCTGACGCGCGGCATGGTGGGGCGTAAATGGATGGCCATTCGTGACATGGACATCGCCGCCGAAATCATCGGGGTGAACCCGCTGACCGCCAAGATGACCGCGTTCATGGTCAGCTCTTTCTTCATCGGGATTGCCGGCGCGCTGTTCTTCTCGGTCTATCTGGGGGCTGCTGAAGTTGGCGAGGCCTTCGGGATCCAGAAATCGTTCCTGATCCTGTTCATGGTCATCATCGGCGGTCTGGGCAGCATCTTCGGCAGCTTCGCGGGGGCCGCGTTCCTGGTGCTGCTGCCGGTTCTGCTCAAGAACCTTCTGGTGGGGGCGCTGAACTGGCCGACCGATCTGGCCGCGCATATCGAGCTGATGATCGTGGGTGCCCTGATCGTGGTGTTCCTGATCGCCGAACCGCACGGGCTTGCGCAGCTTTGGCGTGTGGCAAAAGAGAAATTGAGACTTTGGCCCTTCCCGCACTAAGCGGGGCGGACCGACAAGATCCGGGAAACCGGCGCTAAATCAACGGATTACGTTCTGGGAGGAATACGTATGAAGACGACTTTCGCAGCACTCGTGGCCGCTTCGATCACCCTGGCCGCTCCGGCCATGGCCGATCTGAGCGTGCCGAACCTGAGCTATCGCACCGGGCCCTATGCCGCCAACGGCATCCCCTATGCGGATGGCTTCAACGATTACTTCACCCTGCTGAACGAACGCGATGGCGGCATCGGTGGCGAAAAGGTGCAGGTGCCGGAATGCGAGACCGCCTATAACACCGAAAAAGGCGTGGAATGCTACGAGGCGACCAAGGGTCAGGCGGCGCTGGCCTATAACCCGCTGTCCACCGGTATCACCTATCAGCTGATCCCCAAGGTCACTGCGGACCACCATGTTCTGTATACCCCGGGCTACGGTCGGACCTCGGCGGCCAACGGCAAGGTGTTCGAGTGGGTCTTCAACTACCCCGCGAACTATTGGGATGGCGCTTCGGTCGCGATCAAATATCTGCTCAGCCAGAACGGTGACGACCTGAAGGGCAAGAAGATCGCGCTGGTCTATCACAACTCGGCCTATGGCAAGGAACCGATCCGCACGCTGGAAGAGCTGTCGAAAAAGCACGGGTTCGAGCTGAACACGATCCCGGTCGATCACCCGGGCCAAGAGCAGAAATCACAGTGGCTGCAGATCCGCCGCGACAAGCCCGATTATGTGATCATGTATGGCTGGGGCGTGATGAACCAGGTTGCCATTCAGGAAGCCGTGAACATCAAGTTCCCGATGGAAAACTTCATCGGCATCTGGTGGTCGGGGTCTGAAAACGATGTGGGCCCGGCGGGCGAAGGCGCGAACGGCTACAAGTCGATCAGCTTCCACGGCGTGGGCAACAACTACCCGGTCTATGCCGACCTGCAGAAATACGTCTTCGATGCGGGCAAATCGGCCGGGTCGGCGGATGAGCTGGGCACCGTTCTGTATTCGCGTGGCATGTATGCGGCGATGATCATCTCGGAAGCGATCCGTGAAGCGCAGGGGATGGCGGGCCATTCGGCTGTGACCCCGGAAGAAGTGCGTGACGGGTTCGAACACCTGAACCTGACCGAAGCGCGCCTGACCGAACTGGGTCTGCCGGGCTTCGCTCAGCCGATCGCGGCGACCTGTGCCGACCACGGCGGCCCGGGCTCTGCGATCATGCTGCAATGGGATGCCATGGCGAAAACCTGGGGTCCGGTGTCGGATTGGATCACCGCCGACAAGGACGTGATCGACCCGCTGATCGCCGAAGATTCGGCGGCCTTCGCAGCCGAAAGCGGCACGGCCGAGCGCTGCAACTAAGACAAAGGCCCCCGGCGTTACAGCCGGGGGCACCACCCCTACGGAGGACGCCATGCTCGACGCCGCTCAGACTTCGGAAACCCGGACCGACACCCTGCTGGAGGTCAACAATATCGAGGTGATCTACAACCATGTGATCCTCGTGCTGAAAGGCGTGAGCCTTGCGGTGCCGAAGGGCGGGATCACCGCGCTTTTGGGCGGCAATGGCGCAGGCAAGACGACCACGCTGAAGGCGATTTCCAACCTGCTGAAATCGGAACGCGGCGAGGTCACCAAAGGCTCGATCCTGTATCGCGGTGAGCGCGTTCAGGATGGCTCGCCCGCCGATCTGGTCCGCAAAGGCGTGATCCAGGTGATGGAGGGGCGGCATTGTTTCGAACACCTGACCGTCGAAGACAACCTGCTGACCGGCGCCTATACCCGCACCGACGGGCGCGCCGCAGTCGCCCGCGATCTGGAGATGGTCTATAACTATTTCCCGCGCCTGAAAGAGCGCCGCAAATCTCAGGCGGGCTATACTTCGGGGGGCGAGCAGCAAATGGTCGCGATGGGCCGGGCGCTGATGTCCCGCCCCGAGATGATCTTGCTGGATGAACCTTCGATGGGCCTTGCGCCGCAACTGGTCGAACAGATCTTCGAGATCGTGAAAGCGGTGAATGAAGGCGAGGGCGTGACCTTCCTGCTGGCCGAACAGAACACCAACGTGGCCCTGCGCTATGCGCATTACGGCTATATTCTGGAATCGGGTCGCGTGGTGATGGACGGCCCGGCAAAGGCGCTGCGCGAGAACCCCGATGTGAAGGAATTCTATCTGGGGATGTCCGACGAAGGTCGCAAAAGCTTTCGCGAAGTGCGCAGTTATCGTCGTCGCAAGCGCTGGCTGGCGTAAGTTAACTATTTGATTTTGAATGATTGCTGCGCAGCATGCTGCGGCGCGGCACTGGGGCGGCTGTGCCGCACGCAAGGAAAAGGGCCTGCTGATGAGCCAGTATTTCGACGATCTGGAAACCCGCTCGCGAGAGGCGCGCGATGCGGCTTTGGCGCAGGACCTGCCGCGCATTCTGGCGCGGGCGATGCAGGCACCGGGATTGGCCGCGCATCTGGGCGCGGTTGATCCGGCCGCTGTGACCGACCGTGCGGCGCTGGCGCGTCTGCCGGTGTTGCGCAAATCTGATCTGGGGGCGGCGCAGAAACGCGCGGCGCCTTTTGGCGGGCTGACCACGAAGCCTGCGCATGCCTTTGCGCATATCTTCCAAAGCCCGGGCCCGATCTACGAGCCGGGCGAGATCGGCCATGACTGGTGGCGGATGGGGCGGTTCCTGCATGCGGCGGGTGTCGGACCCGGTGATGTTGTGCAGAACTGCTTTGGCTACCACCTGACCCCGGCCGGGATGATTTTTGAATCCGGGGCGCGGACGGTTGGCGCCGCCGTGCTGCCCGCGGGCACCGGCCAGACCGAGCTGCAGGTGCGTGCTGCGGTGGACATTGGCACCACGGTCTATTCGGGCACGCCCGACTACCTGAAGGTGATTCTGGACAAGGCCGACGAGATGGGCGAACGGCTGGAAATCACCCGCGCGGCAGTGGGGGGCGGGGCATTGTTCCCCAGCCTGCGCGCTGAATATGCCGCGCGCGGCATCCAATGCCTGCAATGCTATGCGACCGCCGATCTGGGCAATATCGCCTATGAAAGTCCGGCGATGGAGGGGATGATCATCGACGAGGGCGTAATCGTCGAGATCGTGCGTCCCGGCACCGGCGACCCGGTTCCAGAAGGCGAGGTGGGCGAGGTCATCGTCACCACGCTGAATCCCGATTACCCGCTGGTGCGTTTTGCCACCGGTGATCTCGGCGCAATTTTGCCCGGTGTATCGCCCTGCGGGCGTACCAACCAGCGCATCAAGGGCTGGCTCGGGCGGGCCGATCAGACCACCAAGATCAAGGGCATGTTCGTGCGCCCAGAACAGGTGGCGGCCTTTGTGGCGGCACACCCCGAAGTCGCGCGTGCCCGTGTCGTGGCGACCCGCGCGGGCGAGATGGACGTGATGACGGTGCGTATCGAAACCCCGGCCGAGGATGGCGCGCGCTATCAGACGGGTGTGGTCGAAGCGCTGAAGATGAAGGCCGTGATCGAAGTTGTCCCGGTCGGCAGCCTGCCCAATGATGGCAAGGTCATCGAAGATCTGCGTAAATACGACTAACCCAGCGTGGCCGCGATCCAGCGGCCGCCCCCCCTGAGCACAATGGCGCCCAGATCAAAGGCCGCCCAGGCCGACCCCGACGGCACGCGGCTTGGGCGGGGCTGGACAACGCCCCCCCTCGTCAGTGCAGGACCATGGCGTCGATCTGATCCGCCCAACGATCCACCGCGTCTTTGAGATCAAAGAGGCGGGCACGGCCCATGCCGTGCTGAAAAGTGGCCCCTACTGTGGCAAGATTGTGCGGCGCGGCGTCGCCCACTGATCGGCGGGCGTGACCGCCGCCGGCGGCGGTTCGCACGGCTTCGACTGCCTGAATGACATGATGTGTCCGCCAGTCGGACACATTGTCCGTGTCAGTTCGCTTCCCCCTGCCCCCCGGCTATCCCAAAGATGGGAGCACGCGTTGCGGTTTGGGAGAATACGCAGCAGTTTGCACGACAGAACATGACCAGACCGCCAAGGCGGTGGGTTGCGCTTGGGAGGGCGCTGCGATGGTGCGCAAGATCAATCCGCTGATTTCAAAGGGGCTTCTGAGCGCCGCAACGGGGTTCTTCCTGCTCGGCACAGGGGTCACGGTCGTCGATGTCGTCGCGCGCAAACTTGTGGGCTTCAACGTTCCCGGCGCGATCGAGCTGACCTGCTATTCGGTGGGCTTCGGGGCGCTTTTGTCGATGCCCGTCTGCTATGCGACGCGCAGCCATGTCACGGCGAAGCTGCTTTCGGAACTCATGCCGACGCTGTTCCTGCGCCCGCTCGGCCGGCTTTCGACTGTCGCCTCGCTGATCTTCGCGGCGCTGCTCGTCTGGATTCTCGGCACCAATGCGATCTCCAAGCTCGGCTCGCCCGAGACCTCGGCCGATCTCGGCCTGCCAATGCCGGTGCTGCTGTCGGTGGTCTCGGTCACGCTCGGCATGGCGTTCGTCGCCGCCTGTGCGGGCCTCTGGTTCGAATGGCGCCGCGCCGGGGGTGAGCAATGAGCGGGCTTGTGCTGGGCGGGTTCGGTTTCGTTGCCGCTATCGTTCTGATCTTTCTGGAAATTCCGGTGGCGGTTGCGCTGGGGCTTGTCGGGCTTGGTGGCGTTGCCATGGTGATCGGCGTCTCGGGGGCGATGACCGTGGGTGCGACCACGATCTGGGACAGCGTGACCAATTACACGTTGACGATGCTGCCGCTCTTCGTGCTGATGGGCAACCTGGCGGCACAGAGCGGGCTGTCGGGGCGGCTGTACCGGGCGATGTCGGTGCTGTTGGGGCACCGGCGCGGGGGGCTTGCACTCGCCACGATCGGGGCCTCTGCGGGGTTTGGCATGATCTCGGGCTCGTCGCTCGCGACCACCGCCACGATGAGCCGGATCGCGCTGCCCGAGATGCAGGCGGCGGGCTATTCTCGGTCGTTGTCGGCAGGGTCGGTCGCTGCGGGCGGCACGCTGGGCATCCTGATCCCGCCTTCGACGGTGCTGGTGATCTATGCCTTCATCGCCGAGCAATCCATTCGCGAACTGATGCTGGCGACCGCCGGGCCGATCGTTCTGGCGATCTCGCTTTATTGCCTTGCGATCTGGCTGCCGCTCTGGCTTGGCATCTCGACCGCGCCCGAGCGCGAGCGCGCCCGTGGTGCCGAGCGGGTCGAGGCCTTGCGTGAACTGGTGCCGCCGGTCGGGATTTTCGGGCTGATCATGGGCGGGCTCTATTCCGGCCTGTTCACCGCCAACGAGACGGCGGCGATAGGGGCGGCGGTCGTGCTGGCCTATGGCCTGCTCTCGCGCAGGCTGAACTGGACAGGCTTCTTCGACGCGGCGATGGACACCGCGCTGACCTGCGGCGCGCTCTACCTCGTGCTGATCGGCGCCAACCTTTTCAACTTCTTCCTCGCGCTTTCGGGGCTGCCCTTCGGGTTGACCGGCTTGTTCTCGGGCATCACCGATCAACCGCTTTTGGTGATCCTTCTGATGCTGGTGATCTATCTGGCGCTCGGTACGCTGATGGACAGCCTTGCGATGCTGCTCTTGACCGTGCCGCTCTTCGTGCCGATTGCCCAGGCTGCGGGGATCGACCTGGTCTGGTTCGGCATCTTCGCGGTGATGGTGGTCGAGATGGGGCTGATCACGCCGCCGGTCGGCATGAACCTTTTCGTCCTGAAAACCACCAACCCCGAGATCGAGATGATGGAGTTGTGGCGCGGCGTCGCGCCTTTCGTTCTGGCCGATCTGGTGCGCGTGGCCATGATCATCGCCATCCCGGCGATCATCACCTGGCTTCCGCATCATGCAATTTGAATTTCGGACATCCAAGGGAGGGATATCCATGGTCCAACATACTCTGAAATCCGCCATCGCGGCACTTGCGCTTGGCGCACTGGCCTTCGGCACATTGGCGCCCAGCACGGCGCACGCGCGGGAGATGCGTGTGTCGTCCTTCGAGCCGCCGCAGGGCTTCTATTCCTCGAAGGTTCTGCAAGTCTGGATCGACCAGGCCAATGCGAAACTGTCGAAGAGCGCGCAGTTCCGGCTGTACCCGGGCTCGATCCTTGGCGCACCGCCGGCGCAGGCCGAACTGGTGAAGGCGGGGGTCGCCGATGTCGCGCTGGTGGTGCCGACCTACACGCCGGGCCTGTTTCCGCTGTCGGGCGTCGTCGAGGTGCCGGGCATGGTGACCAGCTCGACCGAAGGCGCACAGATCCTGAACACGCTCGAGGCCGAGGGGGCGCTGGCCAAGGAATATGCCGATTACAAGATCATCGCGCTGTTCACGACGCCGGCCTATCGCTTTTTCATGACCGATGGCGGCGTGCGTCTGCCCGCGGATCTGGCTGGGAAGAAGCTGCGCACGCCCTCGCCCTTCGGCTCGACCCTCTTCGGCATGCTTGGCGCCTCGGGTGTGTCGATCCCCGCACCGCAGGTCTATGAAAACCTTGAACGTGGTGTGGTCAAGGGGGCGGTCTGGGTGATGGATGCCTATCGCACCTTCCGCTTGAACGAGGTCGCGCCGACGATCACCACGACAAAGTTCATGGCCTCGCCGATGGCGGTCTTGATGAACAAGGCTGCCTATCAGGCGCTGTCGGATGCCGACCGCGCGGTGATCGACGAGATGTCGGGCAAGGCGGCCGCGGACTGGATCGCCAAAGTGGTCGATGCGGCCGATGCCCAGATCGAGGCCGATTTCCGTGCGGGCGGCAAGGTCACCTTCATCGAGCCCACCGCCGAGGAAACCGCCGCTTGGGAGGCCGCCTTGGCCGGGGCGCCCGCCGCCTGGGTCGCAGGGCAGCCCGACCCGGCGGCCGCGCAGGTCGTGCTTGATCGCGCCGCGGCGATCTCGGCCGGGAACTGACCGCCACCCTGTCCGCCCAGTGGACGGACAGGGATCGCCCCCTGCGTTGGCGCGCAAGCGCCCGCTATAAAGGGGTATGCCACTTCAACCGATGGAGAAGACCATGGCAATCAATGCACTGGGCTATCTTGGCGTGCGCTCTGACCGGCTCGACGACTGGTCAGATTTCGCCGGAAAATTGCTGGGCATGCAAAAAATCGACCGCGGCGGCAAGGCGCTGGCGTTCCGTATGGATGACCGTGTGCAGCGGCTTCTGGTGTCGGATGAACCGGGCGAGACGCTGGCATTTCTGGGCTTTGAGGTCGCGCATCGCGACGATCTGCAGGCCTATGCCGCGCGCCTTGATGCCGCGGGCGTCAAGGTCACTCTCGGCACGCCCGAACTGGCCGACCGGCGCTTTGTCGGCGACATGATCTGGTTCACGGATCCGGGCGGCAACCGGGTCGAGCTGTTCCACGCGCCGATGATCGCCTCGGACCCCTTCGTGCCGGGTCGCCCGATTGACGGCTTCATGACCGGTCCGCTTGGTATGGGCCACGCGGTGCTGCATGTGAACAACATCGAGATCATGATGCCGTTCTACCGGGATCTGCTCGATTTCCACGTTTCGGATTACGGGCTCAAACCCTATGGCCTCTACTTCTTTCATCTGAACAACCGCCACCATTCCTTTGCCATGGTCGGGTCGGGGCGTCAGGGGTTCCACCATTTCATGGTCGAGTTCCAGAACCTCGACGATGTCGGCCAGGGGTTGGATCTGGCGCAGCAGCAAGAGGGTCGCGTGGCCTATACGCTCGGGCGGCACACCAACGACTACATGACCAGCTATTACGCCAATTCGCCTTCGGGGTTCTTTGTCGAAAATGGCTGGGGCGGGCGGCTGATCGAGCCGGAAACCTGGGAGCCGCACGAAACCACCGTCGGCCCGAGTTTTTGGGGTCACGACCGGCTCTATCTGGACGAAAACGATCCGGCGCGTCTGGCGCTTTTGGAAATGCGCCTTGAGGCGGGCCGCAACGGGCGCCGCGCCCCGCCGATCGCGGATTGTCCGTGGCTCTACGGCGAACTCGCCAAACACGCCAAGTAACGAGGGGGGAAGACCCAATGGAAAGCTTCGATGTAGCCATCGTGGGGTATGGCCCCGCAGGCGCCACGCTTGCGCATCTGCTGGGGCAATGCGGTCTCAAGACCGTGGTGCTGGAGCGTGAAAGCGCCGCCTATCACCTGCCGCGCGCCGTGCATTTCGATGCCGAGGTGATGCGGGTGCTGCAATGGATCGGTATCGCCGAGAAGATCGAGCCGATGACCGCGTTGCATCCCGGGATGCGTTTCCTTGACCGCGATGGCAAGCTGCTGCTTGACTGGCCGCGCCCGCAGGGCGAGGGGCCGCAGGGCTGGCGCGCGAATTACCGTTTCCACCAGCCGGATCTGGAGACGCTGTTGCGCGACGGTCTTGCTGCGCGGCCCGAGGTCTCGGTGCGCACCCGCTGTGACGTGTTCTTCGTCGAGGATCAGGGCGAGGTGGTCGAGATCCGCTACGAAGATATGTCTTGTGGCAAGGTCAACCGGATCGCGGCAAAATATGTCGTGGGATGTGATGGCGCCCGTTCGCTCATCCGGCGCTACATCGAAAGCGGTATGGAGGACTACGGCTTCCACGAACGCTGGCTGGTGGTCGATCTGATCCTGAATCGCGAAAAACCCGAGCTTGGCGACCACTCGATCCAGTATTGCGTGCCCGAGCGTCCCGCGACCTATGTCCGCGGGCCGGGCATGCGCCGCCGCTGGGAAATCACGGTGCGCCCCGAAGAGGATTCGGCCGAAATCTCGAAACCCGAACGGGTCTGGGAACTGCTCTCGGAGTGGATCAAGCCCGACGAGGCCGAACTTGAACGCACTGCGGTCTATGTCTTCCATTCGCTGGTGGCGGACGACTGGCGCAAGGGTCGGCTCATTCTGGCGGGTGATGCTTGCCACCAGACCCCGCCTTTCATGGGGCAGGGGATGTGCGCGGGCACCCGTGATGTCGCGAACCTCTACTGGAAGCTTGCGCTGATTTGTCAGGGCAAGGTGACCGGCGAGGATGCCGAACGGTTGCTCGATACCTATGAAAGCGAGCGCAAACCCAATGCCCGCGAGTATATCCAGACTGCGGTGCGTCTGGGCGGGCTGATCAACACGATCGGCACCGAGACCGCGTTGCGCGCTGCGCTTCCGGGGTCGGACGGCTCGGCGCGGATGGAAAGCATCGCCCCGCCGCTCGGGTCGGGGCTCGGGCGGGGCGACAAGGCCGGGCGGCTCTTTGGTCAGCCGCGTCTGGCCGACGGTCGTTTGATGGACCGCGTCTTTCCGCACGCCTTCGTGGTGGTGGCTGACGCCGCGCTGACCCAGGGCCTTGATCTGCCCGAGGGCGTGGGCCTCGTGACCACCGCCAATTCCAATGCGGCCGAGCATCTGGCCCGGTTCGGCGCGCGCGCCACCGTGCTGCGTCCCGACCGCCACACACTCGGCGGTGCCGATACCGCCGAAGAGCTGCGCGCGCTGATCGCGCTCGTGCTTCCGAACCCCCTTACCCTGCAAGAACCGGAGATGGTCTGACCATGAAACTTTGTTCCTTCATCCATGATGGCGTGCCGAGCTACGGCTTGGTGACCGACGCGGGTATCGTCGATCTGGGCAAGCGCTTTGCCGAGCCCACGCTGCGCGATTTCCTCGCCGCGGGCGATCTGGGTCGCGCCGCAGCCCTCGCGAGCGAACCGGCCGACTATGCCTTTGACGCAGTGGCGCATGCCCCGGTCATTCCGAACCCCGACAAGATCATCTGCGTCGGGCTGAACTATCATGCGCATAACGAGGAAACCGGCCGCGAAGAGACGCCGAACCCGGTCTTGTTCGCGCGCTATGCGGGCAGCCAGATCGGCCACGATGCCCCGCTGCTCAAGCCGCTGGAAAGCGACCAGTTCGACTATGAGGGCGAGCTTGCGGTGATTATCGGCAAGCAAGGCCGTCGCATTTCCGAGGCCGATGCGCTTGAGTATGTCGCGGGCTATGCCTGCTACAATGATGCCTCGGTGCGCGACTGGCAAAAGCACACGCATCAGTTCATGCCGGGCAAGACCTTCGCCGATACCGGCGCCTTTGGCCCGTGGATGGTGACCGCCGACGAGATCCCCGATCCGACCACGCTGCATCTGCAAACCCGGCTCAACGGTCAGGTCGTTCAGGATACCGGGGTGAACCTGCTGGTGACCTCGATCCCGCGGCTGATCGCCTATTGCTCGACGATCCTGCCGCTGTTGCCGGGCGACGTGATCGTCTCGGGCACCCCGGGGGGCGTCGGCGCGCGCCGCACTCCGCCGCTGTGGATGAAAGACGGCGATGTCTGCGAGGTCGAGATCTCGGGCATCGGCGTGCTGTCGAACCCGATCAAGGCCGAGGTCTGAGGCTTTCGCCGCGGGGCCGGGCATGACATTGTGGCGCCATGACCGACCCCGAAAACGACCCGGCAAAGCCCCGGACGAAATCCGAGCCTGTGCGTGCGCTTACGCGCGGGCTTGCGATTCTGCGCCATGTCAATACCGCGGGCGAGGCGCGCCCGGGCGAGATCGCGCGGGCGCTGAACCTGCCGCGCCCGACCGTCTACCGCCTGCTCGAGACGCTTGAGGAAGAGGGCTATGTGGTCTTCTCGGGCTCGGCCAGTCTGGTGCGGGTCACACGGCTTGCCGCCTCGCTGGGCGACAGTTCGGCGCTGGGGTCCGAGCTCTGCCAGGCAGCGATGCCACTTTTTGCCGACTACAGCGCCCGCCTGGTCTGGCCGCTCGATCTGACCGTCTATGAAAATGCCGCGATGGTGATTCAGGAAACCACCCACGGTCGTTCGCCATTGTCGATTGACCGCGCGATGATCGGCTATCGGCTGCCGGTGCTGCGCACCTCGGCGGGGCGCGCCTATCTGGCCTTTTGCCCAGAGGAGGAACGCGCGCTGATCGTGGCGCATCTGCACCGGCTGGGCGATCCGGCAGACCTGCCGTTTCTTGACGCGGGCAGGCTCGCGCGGATGATCACCGAGACGCGCGCGCGGGGCGTGGCGCTGCGCGAGGCGGGCGAGTTCCGCCCCCAGACCGCCTCGATTGCGGCACCGATCCTCGGGCCGGGCGGGGTTCTGGGCTGCGTGTCGATGATCTGGATCCGCACCGCGATGTCGGCGCGCAAGGCGCTTGAGAGTTTCGGTGATCCCCTGCGCGAGATCGCCGACAAGATCGCGGCCGAGCTGTCCGAAGCTTCCCGAAGCTAGAGCGGCACGGCGTCCATTTCGGCCGCGATATTCGCGTCGATCGGCGTCTCGTAAGTCATCAGAAGATACCCGAGAACCGAATAGAAGCCGACCGTGGCGATCAGGTCGATCACACCCGCGCGCCCGATTGCAGCGGCGAGTTCGGCCTCGAGCGGCGCGGGCAGGCGCTTGAGGTCAAAAAGCGCATCAACTGCGCGCGCGATCAGCCCGTCCTCGCCCTCGGGGGTCCCGCGCAGCGCCGCGATCCGGTCGTCGGGAAAGCCCAGGGTGCGTGCGCGGCTGACGTGATGCGCCCATTCATAGGCCGAGCCCATTCGATGCGCGGCGCGCAGGATCACGACTTCGGAACGTGCCGGGCCAAGGGCGGTTTCCTTCACCACATGCTGGCGCAGCGGCGCCCAGGCACGCAACAGCGCCGGGTGATGCGCCATCACACGGTAAACATTGAGCGCGCCGGCAAATCCGCCCCGCAGATCGGCAATCTCTGCTGGCCAGTCGGCATCGGTCAGGGGCTGGCAGGGCAGGGCGGTGCTGTTGGGGGGGGTGTCGGTCATGTCTCTCTCCTCGCTGGGGCTCAGGAAACCTTGGACGGTGGATCGGGCAAGCACGGGGGCGGGGTTGTCCGCAAGGTGGACATTCGGCACGGGCTTCAACCGCTTCCGGCATCTCCCCTTGCACCGGGCGCCGCTGCCGGGTCAACTGCGGGCAACAGAAGGGGCAGGCCGCAGCGGCCACAGGCCCCGGGGAACGAAAGGCGCATCATATGGAACTGTTTCACTCGCCGGGCTCGTGCTCGATCGGTATCCGCGTTCTGCTTGAGGAAATCGGGCAACCCTACACGCTGCACATCATCGACGTGAAGAGCGGCGCGCAGCGCAGCCCCGATTATCTGGCGCTCAACCCCAAGGGCAAGGTGCCCGCGCTCGTCCGCCCTGATGGTAGCCTGCTGACCGAATTCCCGGCAATCGCGCTTTGGCTGGCGCGCGCCTATCCGGCGGCGGGGCTCTTGCCCGAGGGGCTTGAAGCCGAGGTGCGCGCGATCGAGTTGCTCGATTACATCGTCGCGAGCCTGCACATGCGCGGCGCGACCTTTGCTTTGGTGCCGCAGAAATTCGTCGCCGACCCAGCGGCTCAGGCGGAACTCGCGACGCATGGGCGTGCGGTGCTCGCGGCTGGCTATGCGGCGCTGTCCGAGCGGCTGATGGCGGGCGATTACGTGATGGGCGCCTTCTCGATTGCCGATGCGGCGGCCTTTTATCTGATCGGTTGGCACGAGCGGGCGGGGCTGAGCCTCGATCCGGTGCTCACGGCGTATATGGCGCGGATGCGGGCGCGGCCCGCGATCCAGCGCGCCCTGACCTGAACCATGCCCGGCCAGCGCCACCGATCTGGCGGCATTTTTTTCTGCAAGGCGGGCTGATGGGCCGGGGATGACATGCACGCGGGTTTGGGCCGCAGGGCAGGAATACTAACGCAGGACGCGGCGCAGACCGTCCTGAACCTTCAGCAGGGGCGGTAGATACAGATCGACCAGATCGCGCGGCGAGACCTGCACCGCGGCAACCCCGGTGTTCAGCGCGGCGACCACGCGTCCTTGGGCCGAGAACAGCGGCACGGCAATCGAGCGCAGGCCCAGCTCGACCTCCTGATCAATCAGCGCATAGCCCTTTTGCTGTGTTTCGGTGATTTGCGCCATGATTTCGGCAGGGTCGGTCAGGCTGAAGGTCGTGCGCGGCGCCAGGTTCGAGCGCTCGATCAATGCACGGGCCTCTGGCGCGGGCAGGGCGGCCAGCAACACCCGCCCCATCGAAGTACAATGCGCGGGCAGCCGCGAGCCGGGCAACAGGCCGATCGACATGACGCGCCGTTGCGCAGCTCGGGCCAGATAGACGATTTCGGTTTCATCAAGGATCGAAACCGAGGTCGACTGCCCGATCTGATCGCTCAGCTGATCCAGCCAGGGCTGCACCAGCTGTGCCAGTGGCAGCGCCGCCAGCGCCCCCATGCCCAACCGCAGAACCCGCGGCGTCAGGGTAAAGAACTTGCCGTCATAATGGGCATAGCCAAGCTCGTGCAGGGTCAGCAGACAACGCCGCGCAGTGGCCCGGTCAAGCCCGGTCATGTCGGCGACATCGGCAATGGCGAGTCGCGGTTGCTCGGCCCGGAAGGCCTCGATCACGCGCAATCCCTTGCCCAGCGAGGCGATAATGTCGGTTTTGTTCACCATGCGCACGCAAATATTCAAAATGTGAACAAATGTCAATATACGCACAAATCGGTTTCGCGATGGAATGCAGGGGCCTAGGGTCGCGGCGAACCATCTGCGGAGGATTTTCATGGACAAACGTGTCGCCAATCTGGCCGAGGCCGTGGCCGACATCCCGGACGGGGCGGTGCTGATGATCGGGGGCTTTGGCGGCTCGGGCGCGCCGATCGAACTGATCCACGCGCTGATCGACCGCTTTCTTGCCACCGGCAGCCCGAAAGACCTGACCGTGATCAACAACAACGCGGGCAACGGCCATGTCGGGATCGCCGCGTTGATCGAACAAGGGATGGTCGCCAGGATGATCTGCTCGTTCCCGCGTTCGGCCGATCCGCGGGTCTTTACCGAGCTGTACCTGGCCGGGAAGATCGAACTGGAACTGGTGCCGCAGGGCACCCTGGCCGAGCGGATCCGCGCTGGCGGCGCGGGCATTCCGGCCTTCTATACGCCCACCAGTTTCGGCACCGATCTGGCCAAGGGCAAGCCCGTCGCCGAATTCGAAGGCCGCCCCTATGTGCAGGAACGCTGGCTCAAGGCCGATTTCGCGCTGATCAAGGCGGAGCTGGGGGATAGCTATGGCAACCTCACCTATCGGATGGCGGCGCGGAACTTCAATCCGCTGATGGCGATGGCGGCGCATCGCACGATCGCGCAGGTCAGCCAGGCCGTGCCCGCCGGGGGGATCGACCCCGAGGCGGTGATCACGCCCGGCATCTTCGTGCAGGGCATCGTCGAGGTCGCGAACCCGCAACAGGAAGAAATCCTCAACCGCGCCGATGCGGCATACCCGGAGGTCTGAGACCATGAGCGAGAAACTTTCCAACGCCCAGATCGCCTGGCGCGCCGCGCAAGACATCGAAGACGGCGCCTATGTCAACCTTGGCATAGGCTTCCCCGAGATGGTTGCCAAATTCCAGCCGCCCGGACGCGAGGCGGTGTTCCATACCGAAAACGGCGTTCTGGGTTTTGGCCAGGCGCCCGCGCCGGGAACCGAGGACTGGGATCTGATCAATGCCGGTAAAAAGGCGATCACGCTGAAACCGGGCGCGGCCTTCTTCCACCATGCCGACAGTTTCGCCATGGTGCGGGGCGGGCATCTGGATGTGGCCATTCTGGGCGCCTATCAGGTGGCGCAGAACGGTGATCTGGCGAACTGGTCCACCGGCCCCAAGGGCGTGCCCGCGGTTGGCGGCGCGATGGATCTGGTGCATGGCGCCAAGCGCGTGGCGGTGATCACCGATCATGTGACCAAGGACGGCAAGCCGAAACTGCTGGAAAGCTGCACCCTGCCGTTGACCGGGGTCGGTTGCGTCACGCGGATCTATACCTCGCTTGCGGTGATTGATGTCGCAGACGGTCACTTCGTCTTGCGCGAAAAACTGCCCTCGATCTCGCTCAAGGATCTGCAGGCGCTGACCGGTGCCACGCTGCACCTCGACGGCCCGGTGGCCGACCTTATCGTTCCGGAGATCTGAGATGACCGAAGTTTATATTTGCGACTATATCCGCACCCCGATCGGCCGCTTTGGCGGGGCGTTGTCCTCGGTGCGGGCCGATGATCTGGGGGCGATCCCGCTGAGGGCGCTGATGGCGCGCAACGGCGGCGTGGATTGGGCCGCCGTGGATGACGTGATCTTTGGCTGCGCCAACCAGGCG
>JAQTYE010000156.1 GCA_028749255.1 Paracoccaceae bacterium
GATGGCGGCGCCGCGCGCCGTTCTGGAGGGGGTGACCTTCGCGATCCGTGACTGCCGCGATGCGCTGGCCGCAACGGGCACGCAGATCGACAGCCTGCTGGCGGTGGGCGGCGGATCGCGTTCGCCCTATTGGTGTGCGGCCATTGCCACGGCTTTGGGCACCCCCGTTCAACTGCCCGTGTCGGGCGATTATGGCGGCGCCTATGGCGCGGCGCGTCTGGGTCTGATGGCGGCCACCGGCGCGGGCGCCGAGATCGCCACCCAACCCACAATTTCCGCTGTGATAGAGCCTGTTTCGGCCCTGTCATCGGCATTCGACGAAGGCCATGCCCGCTACCTTGCGGCGCAGGCCGCAATCCGAGGACTGACATGACCGAATTTTTCAAAGGCATCCCGCACATCCGTTACGAGGGGCCGGACAGCATCAACGAATTCGCCTTCCGTCACTATAACCCTGACGAGGTCGTCGCGGGCAAGCGGATGGCCGAGCATCTGCGATTTGCGGTGGCCTATTGGCACAGCTTCGCCTGGCCCGGCGGCGACCCGTTCGGCGGTCAGACGTTTGAACGCCCGTGGTTTGGCGACACCATCGCGCTGGCCAAGATGAAGGCCGATGTGGCGTTTGAGATGTTCGACATCCTGCAGGCGCCGTTCTTCTGCTTCCACGATGCCGACATCCGCCCCGAAGGCGCCGATTTCGCCGAAAACACCCGCAATCTGCAGGAAATCGTCGAGTATATCGGTGAAAAGATGGCCGGATCGCAGACCAAACTGTTGTGGGGCACGGCGAACCTGTTTTCCAACCGCCGCTTCATGGCCGGTGCCGCGACCAACCCCGACCCCGAGGTTTTCGCCTGGTCGGCCGCCACGGTGAAGACCTGCATGGATGCGACCGCGAAGCTGGGCGGGCAGAACTATGTGCTGTGGGGCGGGCGCGAGGGCTATGAAACCCTGCTGAACACCGATCTGTCGCGCGAGACCGAGCAGATGGGCCGCTTCCTGTCGATGGTGGTCGAATACAAGCACAAGATCGGCTTCAAGGGCGCGATCCTGATCGAACCGAAACCGCAAGAACCCAGCAAGCACCAATATGATTACGACGTCGCCACGGTTTACGGGTTCCTGCGCCGCTTTGGGCTGGAAAACGAGGTCAAGGTGAACATCGAGCAAGGCCATGCCATTCTGGCAGGCCACAGTTTCGAACACGAAATCGCGCTGGCCAACAGCCTGGGCATCTTTGGCTCGATCGACATGAACCGCAACGATTACCAATCCGGCTGGGACACCGACCAGTTCCCGGATTCGGTGCCGGAAATGGCGCGGGCCTATTACGAAATCCTGCGCGCGGGTGGGTTTGAGACGGGCGGCACCAATTTCGATGCAAAACTGCGCCGCCAGTCGCTGGATGCCGAAGACCTGATCCTTGCCCACGTCGGCGCGATGGATGTCTGCGCGCGTGCGTTGAAATCCGCCGCCGCCCTGCTGAACGATGGCAGGCTGGAGACGAACCGGGCCGCGCGTTATGCCGATTGGGACACGCCGGAAAACCGCGCGATGCTGACATCTGATCTGGCCAGCATCGAAGCACGGGTGCGCAGCGAAGGCATCAACCCGCAGCCCCGGTCGGGGCGGCAAGAGCGACTTGAAAATCTTTGGAACCGCTTCGTCTGACTTGAACATGGGCCGGGACACCGGCCCATTTCCTTTCGCGGCTTGGCTTTTTGCCCCCCAGCCTGTATCCCGGCCCCAAGACTGGCCGCCTCCCATTCCGGCCAGACACCCAGACAGAAACGATTTAGCAGACCGTTTCGGCCCCCCGGAACGGCAAGGGGCAGGACTTGGGCATTTCCTTCGACAGCTACCGCCGCCAGTGGACCGGAAACATCCGGGCCGATGTGCTCTCGGGTCTTGTGGTCGCGCTGGCGCTGATCCCCGAGGCGATTGCCTTTTCAATTATCGCAGGCGTAGACCCGAAAGTCGGGCTTTATGCGAGCTTTTCGATCGCCGTGATCACAGCAATCACCGGCGGGCGCCCGGGGATGATTTCGGCGGCAACGGCGGCAACGGCGGTGCTGATGGTGACGCTGGTGCGCGATCACGGGCTGCAATACCTGCTGGCGGCCACTGTGCTGACCGGGGTGCTGCAGATCGGCGCGGGGCTGCTGCGGCTGGGATTCGTGATGAAATACGTCTCTAAATCGGTGATGACGGGGTTTGTGAACGCGCTGGCGATCCTGATCTTCATGGCGCAACTGCCCGAGCTGGACCCGTCGCGCGTGCCGTTTCTGACCTATCCGCTGGTCGCGGCCGCGCTGGCCATCATCTATCTGTTTCCGCGCATCACCCGTGCAATCCCCTCGCCGCTGGTGACCATCGTTGTGCTGACGGCGCTGAGCATCCTGTTTCATTGGGACGTGCGCACGGTGGGTGATATGGGCGCGCTGCCCGATACGCTGCCGATCTTCCTGCTGCCCGATGTGCCGCTGAACCTTGAGACGCTGCGGATCATCTTTCCCTATGCGATTGCCGTGGCGGTCGTGGGCCTGCTGGAAAGCCTGATGACGCAGAACCTGGTGGACGAGCTGACCGACACGCCGTCGAACCGCAATCAGGAATGCATCGGGCAGGGCCTGGCCAATACCGCGACCGGGTTCATCGGGGGCATGGCGGGCTGTGCGATGATCGGCCAGTCGATGATCAACGTGAAATCGGGCGGACGGGGGCGGTTATCGACCTTTACCGCCGGGGTGATGTTGTTGGTGTTTTGCGTGATGCTGGGCGACTGGGTCAGCCAGATCCCGATGCCCGCGCTGGTGGCGATCATGATCATGGTGTCGATCGGCACGTTTTCCTGGTCGTCGATCCGTGATCTGCGCAGCCATCCGAAATCGTCCTCGGTGGTGATGATCGCGACCGTGGTGACCGTGGTCTGGACGCATAACCTTGGCATCGGGGTTCTGGTCGGTGTGCTGCTGTCGGGCATCTTCTTTGCCGCCAAGATCGCGCAGCTGTTCCGCGTGACCTCTACGCTGTCGGAAGACGGGCGGTCGCGCACCTATTTCATCGAAGGTCAGCTGTTTTACGCCTCGGTCGAGGAATTCATGCGCGCCTTCGATTTCCGCGAGGCGCTGGAGCATGTGACCCTTGATGTCAGCCGCGCACATATCTGGGACATTTCCTCTATTGCCGCGCTGGACATGGCGGTTTTGAAATTCCGCCGCGATGGCGCGGAAGTGGCGGTGGTCGGGTTGAATGAGGCTTCCGAAACGCTGGTGGACAAGCTAGCGATACATGACAAACCCGGCGCCGCCGACAAGCTGATGGCGCATTGAGAGGACGGACATGAGCACCAAGATCATCGCTTTCGTTGACGGCTCGATCTATTCGACCAGCGTGTGCGAACATGCCGCCTGGGCGGCGAAACGACTGGGGGGGCCGGTCGATCTGTTGCATGTTCTGGGACGTCGGGAAAATGCCGATCAGTCCGATCTGTCGGGCTCTATCAAACTCGGCGCGCGCACTGCCTTGATGGCGGAACTGGCCGCGTTGGACGAACAGAGGGCCCGGCTGGTGGCGCATCGCGGCCGCGCCATTCTGGACGACGCGCAAGCCCTGCTGCGCGAGGCCGGCGTGACCGAGGTCACCACCCAACTGCGCCACGGCGACCTGATCGAGACCCTGAGCGAACGCGAAGCCGATGCCGAGCTGATCTTGATCGGCAAGCGCGGCGAAGCGGCGGATTTTGCCGTAGGACATCTGGGGTCGAACCTGGAACGCATCGTGCGGGCGGCGCATCGCCCGATTTTGGTCGCCGCGCGTGCGTTCAGTCCTATCAAGAAAGTTCTGGTCGCCTATGACGGCGGCACCTCGGCGATGAAGGCGGTGGATTACATCGCGCGCTCGCCCCTGTTCGCCGATCTGCTGGTTTCCGTCGTGGCGGTGGGCGCCAAGAACCCGGCCACCGAAAAGGGGCTGGCCGATGCCGCATCCCTGCTGCGCGCGGCGGGGATCACGGCGGAAACCGGCATCACCCCGGGCCAGCCGGAAACCGCGCTGGGCAAGCTCGTCGAAGAGGCGGGCTATGACATGGTGGTGATGGGCGCCTATGGCCATTCGCGGATTCGCAGCCTGATCATCGGCTCGACCACCACCGCGATGGTGCGGTCGTGCAAGGTGCCGATCCTGTTGATGCGTTAATCCAGCGTCTGGCGGAACCGGCTAAGCGCGATCACCGCGAACACCACCACAAACCCGGCAAGCGCGGCCAGCGGCTGCGCCACCGCCTGCACATCGGCGCCCTTCAGCATGACCGCCCGGATCAACCGCAAGAAATGCGTCAGTGGCAGGATTTCCCCGATATATTGCGCCCATTGCGGCATGCCCCGGAACGGGAACATGAAGCCCGACAACAGGATCGACGGCAGGAAATAGAAAAACGTCAGCTGCATCGCCTGCATCTGCGTGCGCGCAGCGGTGGAAAACACATAACCCAGGATCACCAGCGCCATCACATAGACGAAGACGCCCCCCAGCAGCAGCGTCAGGCTGCCGACGAAGGGCACGCCAAAGATCAACCGTGCCGCGATCAGCACCACGCTGACCTGCACCGCCCCCACCACGAAGAACGGCAGCACCTTGCCCAGCATGATCTCGATCGGGGTGACCGGCATCGACAGCAGGTTTTCCATCGTGCCGCGTTCGTTTTCGCGGGTCAGGGCCATCGCCGTCATCATTGTCATCGTCATCTGCAAGATCACCCCCAGAAGCCCGGGCACGATATTGTATTGCGTCACGCCCTCGGGGTTATAGCGGCGATGCACGACGACGTTCAGGCGGCTGGCCTCGGCCAGATCCGCCTCGGCCTCGGTGCCGGATTCGCGCAGCAGCGCATCGCGCGCCACCGTGCTGAGCGTGTTGATCGCCCCCGAGGCCACGGCCGGATCGGTCGCGTCCGCCTCGATCAGGATCTGCGGATGATCGCCACGTTCGACCCGGCGGCCAAAATCCGACGGCACCGTGACGACAAAACTCACATCACCCGCCGCGATCAGCGCCTCGGCCTCGGCCGCCGTCGCATCGGGATGGGTGAACCGATAATAGCCGGTCAGCTCCAGCGCCGACACCATCGCGCGACTGAACCGATCCTGCGTCGGCGTGACCAACGCGGCGGGCAGGCCCTTGGGATCATTGTTGATCGCAAAGCCGAACAGCATCAGCTGCATCAACGGCACGCCCAGCATCATGGCGAATGTGATCCGGTCACGCCGCATCTGGATCGCTTCCTTGCGGATGATCGTGAACAGGCGGCGCAGGGACAGAAAGCGGCTCATGTCATGTTATCCGTTGAGGCGCCCATCAGCTGGATGAACACGTCTTCCAAACTGGTTTCGGCGTCACGCATCTGGCTTTGCGTGGCCCTGGCCACTTCGGCGGCAGAGCGGCGCAGCGCAGCGCCATCAGCCCCGATCACATGCAGATCGGTGCCATAGGGCGCGACCTGATCGACGCCGGGCATTCCGCGCAGCATCCGTTGCGCCTGCGCGATCTGCGGGCCTTGCAGAACAACCGTGGTCAGGCCTGCGGCGCGCACCACCTCGGGCACCGTGCCGTGGGTAATCAGCTTGCCGTAAGAGATGTAATTGATCCGATGGCAGCGCTCGGCCTCGTCCATGTAATGGGTCGAGACCAGCACCGTCAGACCATCCGCCGCACGTTGGTGGATCTCGTCCCAGAACTCGCGCCGGGCCTTCGGGTCAACGCCTGCGGTGGGTTCGTCCAGCATCAACAGTTTCGGGCGGTGCATGACACAGGCCGCCAGTGCCAGCCGCTGCTTCCAGCCGCCCGACAACGCCCCGGCCAACTGCCCCTTGCGTGTGCTCAGCCCCAGATCGGCCAGCGTTGCGGCCACCGCCTGCCGCCCGAGCCCGTAAATACCGGCAACGAAATTCAGGTTCTCTTCGATCGTCAAATCTTCGTAGAAGCTGAATTTCTGGGTCATATAGCCGACTTCGCGTTTGATGGCCCGGCCGTCGTGACGGATGTCATGGCCCAGCACGCGGCCCTCGCCCCCGTCCGGGGTCAACAGCCCGCACATCATGCGGATCGTTGTGGTCTTGCCCGATCCGTTCGGCCCCAGAAACCCGACAATTTCCCCCTGCGCGACCGACAGAGAGACGTGATCCACCACCGTGCGCGCACCGAACCGCTTGACCAGATCGGTGACGATGATCGCGGGGTCAGCGGCCATTATCCGCACTCGCAACATCCACATCGACGATCTGCCCAGGCTTCAGGACATTGTCGCCCACAGGCTGCGCCTCGACCAGATACACCAGCTTCTGGCGGTTCTGCAGCGAATAGATCACTGGCGGGGTGAATTCGGGACCGTCGGCGATATAGGTGACCTGCGCGCGCAGCCCCGGCGCGCAACTGTCACAGCGCACCGCCAGTTGATCGCCCAGCGCCAGTTCGGCCACACGATTTTCGGGGATATAAAGCCGCAGCTTGACCGCGTGGTCGGGCAGGATCGACAAAACCGGCGCGGACGGCCCGGCGATTTCCCCGGGCTGGCGGATCACATCCGACACGATACCATCCGCAGGCGCGGTCAAGGTGCGCTTTTCCAGCGCCCAGATCGCCTGCGCCAGCCCCGCCTGACCGGACCGCAGCCCCGCCTCGGCGGCCGCGATCTGTTGCGGACGGGCGGGCAGGCGCGCCACCGACAGATTGGCCTCGGTCTCGGCCACCTTGGCGCGGGCGACCGATACCGCGGTTTGCGCATCTTCGCGCTGCGCCTCGGTCGCGGCGCCGCGGGCGGTCAGGGTTTCCAACCGCGCAAGCTGGCGTTCATATTCCGCTGCCTGCGCCTTGGCCGAGGTCAGCGCCGCCTCGATCACCCGGATCTCCTCGGGGCGCTTGCCTTCGCGCAGATTGTCCAGCTCTCCTTGCGCCATGGCCACGGCGGCCTCGGCCTGAGCCCGGGCGATTTCGGCATCGCGGTGCTCCAGCCTGACCAGCACCTGATCCTTGGAAAACCGGTCGCCACGCGCCACTGACAGGCCTTCGATCTGCGCCACCGCAACCGGCGCGATCAGCACATAGTCCCCCTCGACATAACCGGTCGCCAGCGGCGCGGGGGCGGCGCAGGCCGAAAACAGCGAGGCAACAATCGGAACAGCACACAGGAACACGGTCACAGCCCTTTCTGAGCAAGGATCATCGCGTCGATATTGGCCAGAACGACCTCGGTGATCTGAGTGATTTCAGCAGGGCCAATGGCCTGCCAGCCCATCCTGCGGCGCACAATCGGGGCGCCCACCCGGAAATACAGCGCCTGCCCGATCAGCGTGAAGACCCGCAGCTTCAAGGTTGGGTCTTCGGCGGATGTTCCGGTGGCGGCAGACATCAATGCGCAGATCCGCCGATGCGCCGGGCCAACCAGATTATCATACAGAACCTGCGCGCCCGCGCCGTCTTCGGCAATTTCGCGCAGCACAAAGCCCACCGAAAGCTGCGTCTGCACGTCCCCCAGCAGCTGCGCCAGCATATTGCGCGCAATCATCTGCATCAGTTTACGGGCCAGCTCGGGGGACAGGTCGGGCGGATCGGGGGTCTGCACCAGTACCTTGGCCATCCGTTCCGCGAAATTCAGCACGCAGGCCTGACGCAAGCCGTCTTTGCCGCCGAAATGATAGGCGATGGCCGCGATATTCGCGCCCGATGCTGCGGCGATCTCGCGCGTCGATGTCGCGGCAAAGCCCTTTTGCCCGAACAACGCGGTCGCGGCGGCGATCAACGCCTGCCTTGTCGTCTCGGATGGGCCGATGGAATCAGAACTCTGGGTCATGCACCGCACATTAATCAATCGTTTGATTGAATCAAGGGGCAAGACTGGTTTCACCTCTGAGAGAGCGCGCAGGCTGGCGGTTGCCGTAAGCGGTTTGCGGGCGTAAACAAGGGCCAACAGTCGCAGGAGGCCCCGATGACCCGTCCGAAACCCGTCGTTCTTTGCATTCTGGATGGTTGGGGCGAACGCGCC
>JAQTYE010000009.1 GCA_028749255.1 Paracoccaceae bacterium
GGCGGCGGCCGTGGGGGCAGCTTCGGCGCCCGCGCGGAACCCGTCCCAGCGCCACAGATCGCGCGCCATCGACACGAGCCGCTGCCCCGGCGCCAGTTGCACCTGCAGCCGCGCGCCTTCATCCCGGTCGGCCACCAGCCCGATCTGTGCGATCCGGCGGGTCAGAACGGCGGGCACCTCGACATGCGCCGACAGCGGTTCGATCCCCATGGGCAGCGGCTGGGCCGTATCGTAATCGGGCAACAGGCCCCAGCCGGAATTCGCCGCGGCCTCGACTTCGGGGGCACGCAGATCGTCGGCCAGTGCCGCGCCCAAGGCCGCCTCATAACCACGATCCACCCGGACCCGATCCAGCAATTGCTTGCCAGTCGCCGATTCGCGTTCGACCAGCCGGGCCAGTGCGCTGACCTCGGCGCGCAGGGCCCCGGCCTCGCCTTCGGCTTCGGATCGCATCGCGCGCGCGGCGCTTTCGCGCGACTGGATCGCGGCGCGCGCCTCTTCGGCGGCCCCGAGCGCCTCTTCGGCGGCCTCGGCCATCTCTTGCGCTTCTTCCTGGGCGGTTTGCGCGGCCTCGAACGCCTCGGCGGCCTGTTCAAGCGTCTCTTCAGCCTGCGCCGCGGCCTCTTCGGCGCGCGCGGCCTCGGCTTCGGATTTTTCGGCGGTGGTGCGGGTGTCGGTTGTCAGGCGTTGCGCCGATTGGTGGCGAGCGGCCAGACGCGCGACATCCTCGGTCAGTTCGCTCAGCGTCGCCTCGCGATCTTGCAGCACCGACGCGGCTTCTTGCGCGGCATCTGACGCGGCGGACAGCTTGTCATCGTGCCCCTCGGCCGCCTTGACCAGCTGACCCATTTCCCAGTCAAGCCGCGCGATGGTTTCGCCTGCATCGCGGTTCAGGCCCGCCTCGCGTTCCATATCGCGATCCAGCTGCAGGATCCGGTTTTTCAGCGTTTCGATGCGCTGCGCGGCCTGCGATTCCTGATCGGTCAACTGATCGCGCTGCACCACAAGACGCTGTAAAATTGCGCCCGCAACCGCCTCTTCCTCGCGCAAGGGCGGCAGGGCATCTTCGTGCGTCGCGCGGGTCTTGCCCGCCGCGCGCGCCGACAGTTCGGCCTGCGCCGCCGCCTGCACCCGGTCACGGTGACCGGTTTCGGCCTCGGCCCGGGCCAGATCCGCCTCGCGCCAGCGGCGATACAACAGCATCCCCTCGGCCCGGCGCAGAGCCTCGCCGATCTCGCGATAGCGCGCGGCCTGCCGGGCCTGCCGGGCCAGTTGCGCCAATTGGGTGGCCAGCTGCTCGATCACATCATCGACGCGCAGCAGGTTCTGCTCGGCGCCGTTCAGTTTCAGCTCGGCCTCGTGGCGGCGTTGATACAGGCCCGAAATCCCGGCGGCTTCTTCCAAGATCCGACGCCGCGCCTTGGGCTTGGCGTTGATCAGTTCCGAAATTTGTCCCTGCCGCACCAGCGCCGGGCTTTGCGCGCCGGTCGAGGCATCGGCAAACAGCATCTGCACATCGCGCGCGCGCACGTCGCGCGTGTTGACCTTGTAGGCTGAGCCCGCGTCGCGGGTGATCCGGCGCACGATTTCCAGCGTGTCATTGTCGTTGAACCCCGAGGGCGCGAGCCGTTCGGTATTGTCGATGCTGAGCGAGACTTCGGCGAAATGACGCGCGCCCCGCGTCGCGGCGCCGGCAAAGATCACGTCTTCCATACCACCGCCGCGCATCGCGGTGGGGCGGTTTTCGCCCATCACCCAGCGCAGCGCCTCCAGCAGGTTCGACTTGCCGCAGCCATTGGGCCCGACAACGCCCGTCAACCCATCGTGGATCACCAGATCCGTCGGGTCCACGAAACTTTTGAAGCCATTGAGCCGCAGTCGGGAAAAACGCAAACGCGGGGCCTTTCCGATTCCGTTCGGGTTGGTCTGCAAGTTTCGGGTGCAGGCCGGGACGTGTCAACGCTGAACCCCACGATCTGGCGGAACGGGGGCGCTTATCCACAAGATATGCGTGGTTTTTGCTTTCCGTGCGGGGGGCGGGGCGTTACTCTGGCCGGGTTTTCCGCCAGAAAGGAGCGTCCCATGGTGCCCGCGCTTGCCATCGTCTTTCTGTTTCAGCTGCTGGGCGAGGTGATCTCGCGCGCGGGGCATCTGCCCTTGCCGGGGCCGGTTCTGGGGATGGTCGGGCTGGTTGTGGCACTGTCGCTCAGCCCGCGTCTGGGGGCGTTGATCCGGCCCACCGCGCAGGGGTTGCTGTCACATCTGTCGTTGTTGTTCGTGCCTGCGGGTGTGGGGGTCGTGGCGCATCTGCCGACGCTGGTCAAATACGGCCCGGCGCTGGCGCTGGCGCTTGTGGTGTCCACCCTGGCGGCGATTGTGGTGGGGGCGGTGACCTTCACCCTTGTTGCCCGTCTGACCCGGAGCCACCCCGATGACTGACGCCGCGCTGATCTGGTCTTACCTTGCCTCGAAGCCGCTGCTGTGGCTGTGTGCGACGCTGTTTGCCTATTGGGCAGGGGACGCGGCGTTTCGCGCCTCGGGGCGCAAACCCATCGCCAATCCGGTGATGATTGCGGTGATCTTGCTGGCGGTGCTGCTGTGGATCACCGCGACGCCCTACAGCAACTATTTTGAAGGCGCGCAGTTCGTGCATTTCATGCTGGGCCCGGCAACCGTGTGTCTGGCGGTGCCGTTGCAGGCCAATCTGCGGCAGATCCGCCGCGCTGCGCTGCCGATTGCGGCCGCACTGCTGGCGGGGTCGTTCACGGCGGTCTTCACCGCGCTGGCGATTGCCTGGTCGCTGGGGGCGGATGCGTCACTGATGGCATCGCTGGCGCCGAAATCGGCCACCGCGCCGGTCGCCATCGGGATTTCCGAGGCCCTGGGCGGCCAGCCCACGCTGACTGCGGTGCTGGTGTTGCTGACGGGGATGATCGGGGCGATTTGCGTCACACCGATGCTGAATGCGCTGGGGTTGCGCGACTGGCGTGCGCGCGGCTTTGCCACCGGGGTGGCGGCGCATGGCATCGGCACGGCGCGCGCGTTTCAGGTGCATGACACGGCGGGGGCGTTCGCCTCGATCGGGATGGGGTTGAACGCGGTGTTGACGGCGTTTCTGGCGCCGCTGGTGCTGCGGCTGTTTCTTTAGCCGCGCGTGCGCGGGGGGCGCGGTTTGTAGACCGGCAGCTTCCAGCCCCAGCGCAGCGACCCTGCGCGCAACGCGAAAGTGACTGCGCCGCAGGCGATCAGCGCGGGCAAGCCCGCAAACCCCGCCGCCGTGACCAACAGCGCCACCGCCGCGCCCGCAAAGGCGCAGCTCAGGTACAGCTCGCCCTGTTTCAGCGTCAGTGGCACCTCGTTGCAAACCACATCGCGTGCCAGACCGCCGAACGAGCCGGTTACCACCCCCATGATCAGCACGATCACCGGGCCATGGCCCAGCGTCATCGTCACCGCCACACCCGCAGGCACCGCGACGGCCAGCGCGCAAGCATCCAGCCACAACAGCGCGCGATAGCGGCTTTCCAGCAGATGTGCGGTGAAGAACACCACCACGGCGGCCACGGCAATCAGCACGATCAGTTCGGGCCTGCCGACCCAGAACACCGGGTCGCGGCCCAGTAACAGGTCGCGCAGCGTGCCGCCCCCCACCGCCGTCAGCGCGGCGATGAAGATGAAGCCAACCAAATCAAGTTGTTGGCGCGAGGCGACCAGCGCGCCAGTCAGGGCAAAGATCAGCACTGATGCATAATCCAGCATCGCGCCCAGTGGCAGCTCGGCCAGCGCGGATGCCCAGCCGCTCATTTCGCGGGCTTGTAGGGCGCCATGCCGGCGCGGGCCAGCTCATCGGCACGTTCGTTTTCTGCGTGGCCCGCGTGACCCTTGATCCATTTCCAGGTCACCTTGTGGCGCGCCTGAGCCTCATCCAGCCGCTGCCACAGATCGACATTTTTCACCGGCTTGCGGTCGGCAGTTTTCCAGCCGTTCTTTTTCCAGCCGAAAATCCACGAGGTGACGCCGTTCTTCACATAGGCGCTGTCGGTGGTGATGGTCAGTGCGGTGTCGCGGCTCAGCACTTCGAGCGCGTTGATTGCGGCCAGCAGTTCCATCCGGTTGTTGGTGGTATCTGCCTCGCCGCCCGACAGCTCGCGTTCCTTCACAACGGTGGCGCCATCCATCGCGCGCATCAGCACGCCCCAGCCGCCGGGGCCGGGATTGCCGCTGCACGCGCCATCGGTCCATGCAAAGAGTTCGGGCATCGAATTTCCTTTCGTCAGAGCGCGCGTTATGCCCGCTCCAGCGCCAGCCGCAAGCCCAGGGCCGCGAAGGATGCCGCAAAGGCGCGCCGCATCCAGATCATCACCGCCGGGCGCCCCAGCACCGCCTGCCGCCCCGAGGCCGCCAGCAGCGCATAACCCACGAACACCGCAAATGTCATCGCCGCAAACGCCAGCCCCAGCCCGAGCATCACCCCGGTGCCATCGGTCGGGGCCATGAATTGCGGTAGAAAGGCCATGAAAAACATTGGTAATTTCGGGTTCAACAGGTTCAGCATGACGCCGCGCCGGATGATGCGGGTGATCGGCTGCGGGGCTGCCGCGCCAACCTGCAACCCGCCAGAGCCGCGCAACGTGCCCCAGGCCATCCACATCAGATAGGCGACGCCCGCATATTTCAGCGCCTGAAACAGCACAGCTGAACTGTGCAATACCGCCGCCAGCCCGGCCAGTGCGACGGCCATATGCACCAGCGTGGCCAGCGTGCACCCCAAGGCCGCCCACAACCCGCCGCGCAGCCCTTGCCCCAATGTGACCGACAGCGTGTAAACAACGCCAATCCCCGGCGCGAGGCAGACGACAAAGGCGGTCAGCAGAAATTCGATACTCATGCGGGTTCCCTCAGGACACGGGGCACTTTGAATTCGATATCCTCGCGGGCGGTTTCGACCAGCTCGACGGTCAGCTCGAAGCGGTCGCGGAAGGCGTCGATCACCTCATTGATCAGAACCTCGGGGGCGCTGGCCCCCGCAGTGACGCCGACCGAGGTGATGCCGTCCAGCGCGCGCCAGTCGATATCGGTCGCGCGCTGCACCAGTTGGGCATAGCCGCAGCCCTGCGCCGCGCCCACTTCGACCAGACGGCGCGAGTTTGAACTGTTCGGCGCGCCAATCACCAACAATGCGTCGATCTTGCCCGCGATCGCCTTGACCGCCGCCTGCCGGTTGGTGGTGGCGTAACAGATGTCCTCTTTCGCGGGGCCCACGATGCCCGGAAACCGTGCCTGCAAGGCCGCCACGACGCCCGCCGTGTCATCGACGGACAGCGTGGTCTGGGTAATCCAGGCCAGCCGCGCGGGATCGCGGGGTGTCAGCGTTGCAACATCAGCGGCGGTTTCGACCAACAACACCTCGCCCTCGGGCAGTTGCCCCATCGTGCCCAGCACCTCGGGGTGGCCCGCATGGCCAATCATCACCATCTGCAGGCCTTCGTCGGAATGGCGCTCGGCCTCGATATGGACCTTGCTGACCAGCGGGCAGGTGGCATCGACATAGACCATCTGGCGCCGCGCGGCCTCGGCGGGCACCGATTTTGGCACACCATGGGCGGAAAAGATCACCGGGCGGTCATCGGGGCATTCGTCCAGTTCCTCGACAAACACCGCGCCCTTGTCGCGCAGGCTGTCCACGACGAATTTGTTGTGCACGATTTCATGGCGCACATAGACCGGCGCCCCCCATTTCGCGAGGGCCATTTCGACGATCTTGATTGCCCGGTCCACGCCCGCGCAAAAGCCCCGCGGTGCGGCCAGGTATAGGGTCAAAGAAGGTTTCATCGCGCGCTCCTTGCTTGTCCCAGACCTAATGCGCACCTGCCCCCGCGTCCAGCCTTTGGGATGCGGGGGCAGGTGAGTATTTGGGCCAAGAAGAAATGGCTGGTCTTTCTTCTTGGGGAAAATACTCCGGGGGAGAGGCCCGCCTGGGCCGAGGGGGCAGCGCCCCCTAGACTGCCACGTTCAGCGCTTGCGCGGTGATCCAGGCGACGACGGCATAGCGTCCGGTTTTGGCGAGGAAGACCAGCGGTATGAAATGCCACAGAGAGGTGCGCAGCACCCCGGCGATCAGGCAGACCAGATCGCCACCCGGTGCCCAGCTGACCAGCAGCAGCCAAAGCCCCCAGCGTTCAAACCAACGGTGGCCGCGCGCCATTTGTGCTTCGGTCGCGGGAAACCATGAACGGTTTTGCCAATGTGTAACGCCGCGACCGAGGCCATAGGTGATCAGCGCGCCCAGCGTATTTCCGATGCCTGCCACCACGATCATCTGCCAGATCGGAACCTCGCCCGCGGTTTGCAGGGCGACGAAGACGATTTCCGATTGCAGCGGCAGCGGGGAGGCCGCCAGCATTGCCGAAAAGAAAAGCCCGATCAGCGAGGCGGTTTCGATCATCCGGGCTCTCCAATGCAAAAGGGCGTGCGGCCACCCGCACGCCCTTTGAAATACATAGGCGGCAGATCAGAGTTCTGCCATCCCCTCGCCTTCGCGCGGTTCGCGCGGCGGGCGTCCGATCACGTCCCGCAGGGCGTCGAGTTCGATGAAGTTGTCGGCCTGACGGCGCAATTCATCGGCAATCATCGGCGGTTGACTGCGAATGGTCGAGACGACCGAGACGCGCACGCCCTGACGTTGCAGGCTTTCGACCAGGGGACGAAAATCGCCGTCGCCCGAGAACAGCACCGCATGGTCAAGACGCGACGCCAGTTCCATCGCATCGACGGCCAGTTCGATATCCATGTTGCCCTTGACCTTCCGGCGGCCCATGGAGTCGGTGTATTCCTTGGCGGGTTTGGTCACCATGGCGTAGCCGTTGTAATTCAGCCAATCGACAAGCGGCCGGATCGGGGAGTATTCTTCGTTCTCGAGCAGGGCAGTGTAATAAAAAGCCCGCACCAGCTTGCCGCGACGTTCGAATTCCTGTCGCAAGAGTTTATAGTCGATGTCAAACCCAAGCGCCTTGGCCGCCGCATACAGGTTCGATCCATCAATGAACAGCGCAAGCCGTTCGTCCTTGTAAAACATCAAATGTCCTTTCCGCATAGCCTGTTCGGCGGCATCGTTGAGTGGTTGACGTAGGCGCAAGAATGACCAATTACGCCGACAGGCCGCATTTCCATCGTTCCCCATAGCAAGGGGGCGCAGCTATGGGTATCTATCTTTATGTGCAATAACATAGTTCTTCATGTGCGATAACGGAGTTCTGATTGCGCTGGGGGGGAACCTTCCTTCGCCGAAGGGAACGTCTGCGCAGACGCTGGTCGCGGCATTGGCGTTGCTGCGCGACGAGGGGCTGACGCTGCGCGCGGTCAGCCGATTCTATCGTTCACCGGCTTTTCCTGCGGGGTCCGGGCCCGATTATGTGAATGCCTGTGCCGTGCTGGACGGGGGCGGGGATGCGGCGGCGGTGCTGGCGGCACTGCACCGGGTCGAGGCGCGGCTGGGCCGGGTGCGCGGCCAGCGCTGGGGCGCGCGGCTGATTGATCTGGATCTGCTGGCGATGGGGCAGGCCGTATTGCCCGATCCGGCGACGCAGGCCGAATGGCGGGCGCTGCCGCTGGACGCGCAGATGAAACGTGCCCCTGAAACCCTGATTTTGCCGCATCCGCGCCTGTCTGAACGCGCCTTCGTGCTGATTCCCCTGGCCGAAATTGCCCCGCAGTGGTGCCATCCGGCGACAGGACAAAGCGTTTCACAGATGCTGGCGGCCCTGCCCAAGGTCGAAAAAGCGGCGCTTGTACCCTTTGTCGCGCCGTTTGGCGGGGAACAGCGCTTGTCAAGCCCGGACTGAGGGCATAAGTAGGCGCTTCACACCGCCCAAGTCTGACTGGAGTTGCCTATGGCCCGCGTGACGGTTGAAGATTGCGTTGACAAGGTTCCGAACCGCTTCGAGCTGGTAATGCTCGCGGCTCATCGTGCGCGTGAAATCGCTGCCGGTGCGCCGATCACCGTGGACCGCGACAACGACAAGAACCCGGTCGTGTCGCTGCGCGAGATCGCCGAAGAGACGCAAAGCGCCGATGATCTGCGTGAGCGTCTGATCGAGAACAACCAGACCCAGATCGAGGTTGACGAACCCGAAGACGACACGATGTCGTTGCTGATGGGTGGCGAAGCACCGGATCGTCCGCGCGAGGACGACATGTCCGAAGAACGGATGCTGCGTGCGCTGATGGACGCGCAGGGCCGCGAATAATCACACGGGGGCAAGCGAGCGCGAATGATCGACGTCGAAGACCTGATCGCGCTCGTTCGCAATTACAACCCGCGCACCAATGCCGATTTGATCCGCCGGGCCTATGATTACGGGCGACGGATGCACGAAGGGCAGTTTCGCCATTCTGGCGAGGCCTATTTCTCCCATCCCGTTGCCGTTGCCGCGATTCTGACCGAACAGCGACTGGACGACGCGACCATCGTGACCGCGCTGTTGCACGACACGATCGAGGATACCCGTTCGACCTATTCCGAGGTGGCCGAGCTGTTCGGCGCCGATATCGCGGAACTGGTCGATGGCGTGACCAAGCTGACCAATCTGCAATTGTCATCTTCGGCCAGCAAGCAGGCGGAAAACTTCCGCAAGCTGTTCATGGCGATGTCGAAGGATCTGCGGGTCATTCTGGTCAAGTTGGCCGACCGGCTGCATAACATGCGCACGATCAAGTCGATGCGGCCTGAAAAACAGGTGCAAAAGGCGCGCGAGACGATGGAGATCTTTGCGCCGCTGGCAGGCCGGATGGGCATGCAGTGGATGCGCGAAGAACTGGAAGACCTGGCGTTCAAGGTGCTCAACCCCGAGGCGCGCACCTCGATCATCCGCCGCTTCGTCAGCCTGCAAAAGGAATCGGGCGATGTGATCCCCAAGATCACCGCCGACATTCGCGGCCTGCTGGAGAAATCGCAGCTGGAGGCCGATGTGTTCGGTCGGGCCAAGCGGCCCTATTCGATCTGGCGCAAGATGGAGGAAAAGCAGCTGGCGTTTTCGCGGCTGTCCGACATCTATGGGTTCCGCGTCATCACCCGGACCGAGGCCGATTGCTATGCCGTGCTGGGGCTGATCCACCAGCGCTGGCGCGCGGTGCCGGGGCGGTTCAAGGATTACATCAGCCAGCCGAAAACCAACGGCTATCGCTCGATCCATACCACGGTGTCGGGGCGCGACGGCAAGCGTGTCGAGGTGCAGATCCGCACCCGGCAGATGCACGAGGTCGCCGAGGCGGGCGTCGCCGCGCATTGGTCCTATCGCGATGGCGAACTGGCGGTGAACCCGTTCGCGGTTGATCCCGGGCAGTGGATTTCGCAGCTGACCGAACGCTTCGGCGAGGGCGATCACGACGAATTTCTGGAAAACGTCAAACTCGAGATGTATTCCGATCAGGTGTTCTGCTTCACCCCCAAGGGCGATGTGGTCAAGCTGCCGAAAGGTGCCACGCCGATTGATTACGCCTATGCGATCCACACCCGGATCGGCAATTCCTGCGTCGGCGCCAAGGTCGATGGCATTCGCGTGCCGCTGTGGACCCGGTTGAAAAACGGCCAGTCGGTCGAGATCATCACCGCGGCGGGCCAGCGCCCGCAGGCGACCTGGCTGGATATCGTCGCCACCGGGCGGGCCAAGGGCGCAATCCGCAAGAGCCTGCGCGAGGAAGACCGCGGTCGTTTTGTCAAACTGGGCAGCGAGCTGGCACGGGTGGCGTTTGAACATGTCGGGCGCAAGGTGTCGGACAAGGCGTTGCGCACGGCGGCCAAAACCCTTGGGCTGAGTGACGAAATCGAATTGATGGCGCGGCTGGGCTCGGCCGAGTTGACCTCGCGCGAGGTGATAGAGGCGCTTTATCCCGAACTGGCCGCCAAGGGCCCCGAGATGATCGAGCCCACGCGCGCCGTGCTGGGGCTGGCCGCCGATCAAAATTTCCGGCGCGCCAATTGCTGCCAGCCGCTGCCGGGCGAACGGATCGTCGGGATCACCTATCGCGGGCAGGGCGTGGTGATCCATGCCATCGACTGCCCCGCGCTGGAAGAATTCGAGGAACAGCCGGGCCGCTGGGTCGATCTGCACTGGCATCTGGGGCAGCACCCGCCGGTCTATTCCGCCTCGCTCAAGCTGACGATCTCGAACGACGCCGGGGTTCTGGGCCACATCTGTTCGCTGATCGGGCAGCAGAAAGCCAATATTTCCGATCTGAATTTCATTGACCGGAAACCTGACTTTTACTCTCTGGTCGTAGAAGTCGAGTTGCGGGATGTGGAACATCTGCACACGCTCTTGACCGCGCTTGAGGCCGAGACAGATGTGGCACAGGTCGAGCGCTGGCGGGATCTGGCGCGCAAACCCTGAACCGACCCGCAACGGGTGGAAGGACAGACAGTGGTTTTCAAACGGCGCGACAAGCGATCCTTGCTGGTGACGCTGCGCGAATCCGTCTGGCCAAAGCGCGGCTGGACCCGCGCGTTTCACTACATCAAGCATCGGATCAACCGTTTGCCCGATCAACCGCATCGCA
This sequence comes from Paracoccaceae bacterium, assembly GCA_028749255.1. GTDB lineage: Bacteria > Pseudomonadota > Alphaproteobacteria > Rhodobacterales > Rhodobacteraceae > Rhodobacter. Next base: position 10,555 of record JAQTYE010000009.1, read on the forward strand.
TCGCGCGCGGGATTTTCGCAGGGGTGTTCATTTCGTTCACGCCGTTTTTCGGCGGGCATTTCTTTGGTGCGGCGGCGATTGCCTGGCTGCTTGGCGGCAATGTTCTGGCCTCGCTGTTGGCCACGTTTTTCGGAAATCCGATCACCTTCCCGTTGATTGCGGTGACCTCGCTGAAGCTTGGCCATCTGATTTTGGGGCACGAACTGGGTCTGCACCGGATCGGAAGTGTGGGCGATGCGTTTCTGGCCGCCGCGTCCGATCTGCAACATAATGTGGTGGCGATTTTTACGCATGGGCATGCCGAATGGTCCGGGCTTGCCCAATTTTTCGAGGATGTCTGGCTGCCCTATCTGGTCGGCGGGTTGCTGCCCGGGATCGTTTGTGGGCTGGCATGCTATTACATCTCGTTGCCGCTGATCGACGCGTATCAAAAGCGGCGGCGCACCCGGTTGAAAGAGCGGCTGGAAAAATTGCGCGCCAAGCTGCACGCCAAGCGCGACGAGCGGGCGGAACGCAAAGAGGCCGCGAAACTGGACAAGCAGGGCCCGGAGGCCTGAGGGCCCGTCCTTGGTGGGCGCAGGGGCCGTTGAGTATTTGGGCCAAGAAGAAGGGCAGGTGCCGCGCGAAATTCCTGTCGCTGCGGGTCATCGCCCCCTTCTATCTGCTGGGGCGCTCGCGCATACTCGGCGCAAACACGACGGAGTCCCCCATGTCCAAATCCTTGCGCCTTGGCGTCAACATCGACCATGTCGCCACGATCCGTAACGCGCGCGGTTCGGCCTATCCCGATCCGTTGCGTGCCGCGCTGTTGGCGCAAGAGGCGGGGGCCGAGGGCATTACCGCGCATCTGCGCGAAGATCGCCGTCACATCCGCGATGCCGATATTGCCGCCTTGCGGGCGGGGATCGCCGTGCCGCTGAATTTCGAAATGGCCGCAACCGAAGAGATGCAGGCGATTGCGTTGGCGACGCGGCCGCATGCTGTCTGTCTGGTGCCCGAGAAGCGTGAGGAACGCACGACCGAGGGCGGGCTGGATGTGGCGGGCGACGATAGCCGGCTGGCCGCCTATATCGCGCCGCTGCGCGATGCGGGCGCGCGGGTGTCGATGTTCATCGGCCATGACGCGCGCCAGATTGCGGCCTCGGCCCGGATCGGCGCGGCGGTGGTTGAGTTGCACACCGGGCATTATTGCGACCTGCATTATGAGGGCCGCTTTGCCGAGCGTGACGCCGAGTTGGAGGCTTTGCGCGAAGGCGCGGCCTACGCCCACAGTCTGGGGCTGGAGGTGCATGCGGGCCACGGGCTGACCTTTGATACCGTGGCGCCGATTGCCGCGATCCCCGAAATCCGCGAGTTGAACATCGGCCACTTCCTGATCGCCGAAGCGGTGTTCATCGGGCTCGCCCCGGCGATTGGGGAAATGCGCCGTCTGATGGATGCGGCGCGGGCATGATCCTCGGCATCGGGTCGGATCTGGCCAATATCGAGCGGATCTCCGGGGTGCTTGCGCGCCATGGCGACCGATTTCGCAACCGGGTTTTCACCGAGACCGAGCAGGCCAAGGCCGACCTTCGCGCCGACACGGCGGGCACCTATGCCAAACGCTGGGCCGCGAAAGAGGCCTGTTCCAAGGCGTTGGGGACCGGGCTCAGGGTGGGGATTTCGTGGAAAGATATGGCGGTCACCAACCTGCCGACAGGCCAGCCGGTGATGCATCTGACCGGCTGGGCGGCTGAGCGGCTGGCGCAAATGACACCTGCGGGGCATGTGGCGGTCGTTCACGTCACGCTGACCGACGATCACCCATGGGCTCAAGCCTTCGTGGTCATCGAGGCGCGCGCGCTTCCTTGACTCGGGGGCGCAGGCGGGCCAAGGAAGGCGGGCAATTTCACATGGATCGGGCGGATAATGGCAAGCAAGTCGGAAAACGGCATTCTCGAAACGGTCAAGACCGTGGTCTGGGCGTTGCTGATTGCGGGCATCTTCCGCACGCTGTTCTTTCAACCCTTCTGGATTCCCTCAGGGTCGATGAAAGACACGCTGCTGATCGGCGATTTCCTGTTCGTGAACAAGATGGCCTATGGCTATTCGCGTCATTCCTGCCCGTTCTCGGCCTGCCCGATCGAGGGGCGCCTGTTTGCCTCTGAACCCGAACGCGGCGATGTGGTGGTGTTTCGGCACCCGACCCGTGGTGTCGATTTCATCAAGCGCGTGATCGGCCTGCCGGGCGATACGATTCAGGTGATCAATGGCGTGCTGCAAATCAACGGCACGCCGGTCAAGGTGGCTGATGGCGGACAGTTCGTCGAAACCAAGACCGAGCAGGGGCCGCAGCGCTCGATGCCGCGCTGTGCCAACGATCCGGTCGGGCAAGGCGGCACCTGTGTCAAAGGTCGGCAACTTGAAACTCTGCCCAATGGCGTGACGCATTCGATCCTGAACATCACTGACAACTGGGTGGCCGATAACACACCGGTCTTCACCGTGCCCGCGGGGCAGTATTTCTTCATGGGCGACAACCGCGACAATTCCGAAGACAGCCGGTTCCCGGCGGCGTCGGGCGGGCTGGGCTTCGTGCCCGCCGAATTCCTGATCGGCCGTGCGGATCGGGTGATGTTTTCGGCGGCGGGACGGTCGTTGTTCTTCTTCTGGACCTGGCGTCCTGACCGTTTCTTCAAGGCGATCGAGTGAAAATTTCCGGCGATATACAGGCCTTCATGGGCCGCTTGGGGCATGAGTTCACCCGCCCCGAGTTGCTGTTGCGCGCGCTGACGCATGCCTCGATTTCGACGCCCTCGCGGCCCGACAATCAGCGGCTGGAGTTTCTGGGCGACCGGGTGCTGGGCCTGACCATGGCCGAAGCGCTGTTTTCCGCCGATAAATCGGCGTCCGAGGGGCAGTTGGCACCGCGCTTCAATGCGCTGGTGCGCAAGGAAGCCTGCGCCGATGTCGCCCGCCAGATCGACCTGGGCGCCGTTCTGAAACTCGGTCGGTCCGAAATGATGACCGGCGGGCGGCGCAAAGAGGCGCTGCTGGGCGATGCGATGGAGGCGGTGATCGCCGCCGTCTATCTGGATGGCGGGTTCGAGACCGCGCGCGATCTGATCCTGACGCTTTGGGGCAAACGGATCGACGCGGTTGAAGATGACGCGCGCGATGCGAAAACCAGCCTGCAGGAATGGGCGCAGGCGCGTGGTCTGCCGCCCCCGAAATATGTGACAATCTCCCGCGAGGGGCCCGACCACGCGCCGGTCTTTGTGATCGAGGCCCAGCTGGCCTCGGGCGAAGCCGAACGCGCGACGGCGGGCGCCAAACGGCAAGCCGAACAGGCCGCCGCCAAGGCGCTTTTGAGCCGTATGGAGGGCTCCTCATGACCGAAACAAAAGCGGGCTTCGTCGCCCTGATTGGCGAGCCGAACGCCGGAAAATCCACCCTTCTCAACAAGATGGTCGGCGCCAAAGTGTCGATCGTGACGCATAAGGTGCAGACCACGCGCGCCCGTATTCGCGGTGTGTGCATGGAAGGCGCGGCGCAAATCGTGTTCGTCGATACGCCCGGCATCTTCCGCCCGCGCCGCCGTCTGGATCGGGCGATGGTGACGGCGGCCTGGGGTGGGGCCTCGGACGCCGATATCATCGTGCTGTTGATCGAGGCGCATCGCGGCCTGACCGAAGGTGTGAAAGAGATCATCGCGGCGCTCAAGGAGCGTGACGGGCAGCAGCCGATCGCGCTTGCGATCAACAAGATCGACAAAGTGAAGGCCGAAGCGCTGCTGCGTCTGGCCGAAGAGGTGAACGGTCAGTTTCCCTTCGCCAAGACCTTCATGATCTCGGCCGAGCGCGGGCATGGCGTGGACGATTTGCGCGAATGGCTGGCGGGCGAGCTGCCTGCGGGCCCGTGGTTCTATCCCGAAGACCAGATTGCCGACCTGCCGATGCGCCAGATCGCCGCCGAAATCACGCGCGAGAAGCTGACCCTGCGACTGCATGAAGAACTGCCCTATCAAATGACGGTCGAAACCGAGAAATGGGAAGATCGCCCCGACGGGTCCACCCGGATCGACCAGCTGATCTATGTGGTCCGCGATGGTCACAAGGGCATTGTTCTGGGCAAGGGCGGCGAGACGATCAAATCCATCTCTAAAGCCGCGCGCGAAGAAATGGCGGAATTTCTGGGCCATCCCGTGCATCTGTTCCTGCAGGTGAAAGTGCGCGCGAACTGGCTGGAAGATTCCGAGCGGTATACCGAAATGGGCCTCGATTTCAAAGATGGCGACTGAACGGCTCAGCGCCGACTTCTGGGTGCGCGCCTATCTCAAGCGTCTGGAATTGAACAATATTCCGGCCTATATCACCGCGCGGGGTAATGCGCAGGCGGGGGCGGTCTTGATCAAATGCGCCACGCTGGATGGGCGCGCCACGCTGTGGCAGCGCAGCTATGATCTGGCGAGCGGTGCGCGGGCCTGGATCGTGCTGCGCGACGGCCCCGAGGCCGAGGTTGACGCCAGCATCGTCAAACAACGCAGCTTCGACCCCGATCTTTGGGTGGTCGAAATCGAAAGCCGTGAGGGGCGCACGCTGCTGGACGAAGACGGTCTGCACGACTGAGCTTTCCCTTTCATCTTGGCCCCAATATCCTGCGGGGGTCCGGGGGTGCAAAACCCCCGGCCGCACCACCCAGGGCAAGGCATGGACTGGCACGACCACGGTACAATCCTCTCACTGCGCCCGCATGGCGAAACCTCGGCGATCATCGAGGTGTTTACCCATGCGCATGGTCGCCATGCGGGGGTGGTGCGCGGCGGAGCCTCGCGCAAGATGGTGGCCACGCTGCAACCGGGCAGCCATGTCGCGGTGGCCTGGCGTGCGCGGCTACAAGATCATATCGGCGCCTATACGGTCGAACCGCTGCGGTCGCGCGCGGGGGCCTTGTCGGACCGGCTGGCGCTGATGGGGCTGAATTCGGTCTGTGCGCTGCTGGCCTTCGCGCTGCCCGAACGCGCACCGCATCCGGCGCTATATGCCGCGACCGAGCCGCTGTTCGAGGTGATCGCGGCCGCCCATCCCGGTTGGATCGTGGACTATCTGCACTGGGAAATCGCACTGCTGGACGAGCTGGGCATAGGCCTGGATCTGGGCCGTTGTGCGGTAACGGGCACGCGCGAGGATTTGGCCTTCGTCAGCCCGAAATCGGGCCGTGCGGTCAGTCGTTCGGGCGCGGGCGACTGGGCGCCGCGGCTGTTTCCGCTACCGCCCTGTCTGCTGGGGCAGGGGCCTGCGACGATTGAGGAAATCGGGCAGGGGCTGCGGATTTCGGGGCATTTTCTGGATCGCTGCGCCGCCGATCACAGCCACCGCGCCCTGCCAGAGGCGCGCAACCGGCTGATCGACGCGATTGCCCGGCTGGGCTGATCAGGGCGCTGTGCGGTCGTCCAACGTCAGCTGCATCAGCGCCAGATCCAGCCATTTGCCGAACTTCTGCCCGACCTGCGGCATCTGCCCGACATGGGTGAAGCCCAGCTTTTCGTGCAGCGCGATCGAGGCCGCGTTGCCTGCTTCGATCGCGCCCACCAGCACATGGAAACCGGCCTTGCGCGCCTCGGCGATCAGCGCCTCCATCAACGCCCGCCCGCGCCCGCCGCCGCGCAGGTCCGAGCGGATATAGACCGAATGCTCCACGGTGCCGCGATAGCCGTCGAAGGCGCGAAACGGGCCGTAACTGGCATAGCCCACAACCTCACCGTCTTCGACCAGCACCAGCACGGGCAGCCCGGCGCCCTGTCGCGCGGCGATCCAGTCGATGCGGTTTTGCGTGTCGATCTCGACCTCGTTCCAGATCGCGGTCGTGGTGCGCACGGCATCGTTATAGATGGCGGCAAGGGCGGGGGCATCGGCGGGTGTGGCGTTGCGGATCATTGCGGTCTCCTTTGCGCCAGTTCTGTCCGAAGTCACGGGCAGCGCAACAAAAAACGGGGCCCGAAGGCCCCGCTGTCGTGCCTTTTTGCCTGATGCTCAGCCCAGCAGGCGGCGGGCAATGACCTGCGCCTGAATTTCAGCCGCACCTTCAAAGATGTTCAGGATGCGCGCGTCGCACAGAATGCGCGAAATCGCGTATTCCAGCGCGAACCCGTTGCCGCCGTGGATCTGCAGCGCGTTATCGGCGCTGGCCCAGGCCACGCGTGCGCCCAGCAGTTTCGCCATGCCTGCCTCAAGGTCGCAGCGGTGGCCGTGGTCTTTTTCCCAGGCGCTGAAATAGGTCAGCTGGCGCGCGATCATGATTTCGACCGCCATCATCGCCAGTTTGCCGCCCACACGCGGGAACTCGATCAGCGATTTGCCGAACTGTTTGCGGTCGATGGCGTATTTCATGCCAATCTCGCAGGCGGCTTGCGCCACGCCCACGGCGCGGGCTGCGGTCTGGATCCGGGCGCTCTCAAACGTCTCCATCAGCTGTTTGAAGCCGCGGCCCTCTTCGCCACCCAGCAGGTTCTCGCCCTTGACCTTGAACCCGTCAAAGCCAAGTTCGTATTCCTTCATGCCGCGATAGCCCAGCACCTCGATCTCGCCGCCGGTCATGCCCGGGGTCGGGAAGGGGTTTTCATCGGTGCCCGGGGTTTTTTCAGCCAGAAACATCGACAGGCCACGATAGTCGGTGGTGTTCGGGTCGGTGCGCGCCAAAAGCGTCATCACATGGGTGCGCGCGGCATGGGTAATCCAGGTCTTGTTGCCGGTCACAACCCAGTCGTCGCCGTCCTTGACCGCGCGGGTGCGCAGGGCGCCCAGATCCGAGCCGGTGTTCGGTTCGGTGAAAACGGCGGTCGAGAGGATCTCGCCCGAGGCCAGCCCGGGCAGCCATTTCTGTTTCTGTTCTTCGGTACCGCCACACAGGATCAGTTCGGCCGCGATTTCACTGCGCGTGCCCAAGGAACCCACGCCGATATAGCCGCGCGAGAGTTCCTCGGTCACCACCACCATCGAGGCCTTCGACAGGCCAAGCCCGCCGTATTCTTCCGGGATGGTCAGGCCAAAAACGCCCAGTTCGGCCAGTTCCTCGATGGTTTCCATCGGGATCAGTTCATCTTTCAGGTGCCATTCATGGGCGAAGGGGATGACGCGCTCTTCGGCATAGCGGTGGAACTGATCGCGGATCATTTCCAGCTCTTCATCCAGACCCGAGGCGCCAAACAGCGCGCGGCCCTGATTGTCTTGCATCAGCGCGACCAGCGCCATGCGCGCGGCTTGGGTGTTACCGCCCGCGATCAGGGCGGCGGCTTCGGCGCCGGGGGCCCAGGTCAGGCCCAGATCGGCCAGACGCGCGGTTTCGTTTTGCGACATCGGAATGCCACCGGCGATCTGCGCCAGATATTCGCCAAAGCCGATCTGCAGGATCAGCCCTTCGATTTCGCCGAATTTTCCGTCTTCCGCGATCCGTCCGGCCCAGGCGCGCAGTTGGATCAGCGACTGGTTATAGGTGGTCAGCCAAGACAGTGCGTGGGCGGCAAACTGGTTCGCCTCCAGCGCGGCGGCCGAGATTTTGCCATCCACAGTGACCATCGCACGCAGCGCTTCTGTCGCAGCGGCGGTCAGTTTGGCCACTTCGGGCAGGGCGGCCTCGGTCAAGGCCAGCAGGTCGGTCATAAGAACGGTCTTGGTCATATCAGCCCCATCATGCGCCATGAATCGGTTCGTTTTACGGTTGCACAGTGCTTAGGGACTTTGCAGGTGCAGCGCAATAAAAATTCGCGAATGCGGCATGCGCCGACCGAATGTGTCGCAGTGATTTTTGGCCTTCCAGCTCAGGCTGCGACCGGGCCGCGACCTTGGGCACGCACAGAGGCCAGCGTCATCGTCTCGTATCCCGACAGGACGCGGCGCACCGGGTGGCGGTGTTCGGGCAGGGTGCCCGTCCGCGCCAGATCGGCCAGCGCGGTGGTGGCGGCCAATGCTGGTTGACGTGCCAGTCGCCCTGCGTTCAGGCTTTCGATGCGGCAGCCATCGGCGATCAGCAGGTGATGATCGGCCAGAAGGATGCCGTGCCAGCCCAGCACATTCGGGCGATCAGGCTGCAGCGCGCTGCACCCATCGACCAGATGGCGGGCCTCGACCAGCACTTCGTCTTCGCCGAAGATATATTCAACCGCAGGCCCCGACAGCGCGATCCGATGCTGCGGCAGCAGCCACAAATCGTGGGTCTGGCCAAAGGATGGCGCACTGAGCCGCACCGGGCGCAGGTTGCCCAGTGCGGGCAGGCTGATACGGCCCGACCAGACCACTTGCTGCACCCCGGCATCGACGGTTTGCACCCAGTCCCCCGCGCGCAGGCTGCCTGCCGGGCGCAGGCCATACGGTGTTTCCAGCGGGGTCGAGGGGGCAAAGCAGGCGGCGGGGCCCAGCGGGTGCAGATGGTCGCCCAATGCTAACCAATCGACGCGCGGACCGATCCGGGCCGCTTCGGTGCCCGGGGCTGCGCCGGTGGCCAGTGTCAGCAGATCGTCGCGCGGCATCGGCAACGGGGCACTGCCTGCGCGTTGACGCAAGGTGCCCGCATCCAGCGCCTCGAGGGTCAGCAGGCTTTCGCCATGCGTCGCATCCCAGCGCCAGATCAACCGCATGCGCCCCCCCGCGATCATCGCGTCAGTGGCATCAAGCGAGATCGAATGAAACGCGGCGCCGTGACGCTGTAGCAAGGTGATTTGCCCTTGCGCGGTAAAGCCCAATGAGAAAAAGCGTGGCTGCGGGCCTGCCCGTGACAGATGGACCAGCGGCAGCAGCTCTGGCTCTCCGCGCATCAGCGTGAATTCAAGCATCATGCTGCCCTGCGGCAGCTGCGCGGGCAGCGCGCGTGGCGCAAGCGTGATTGCGCCTTCGCCCGGCAGATGTGCCGCGAACCATCCGGTATGGGTCTGTGCCGTTGCTGTCTGCATCCGTCCCTCCTATGCCGCGGTGGTCAGTTCGGACCAAAGCCGGGCCTCGAAGCCGCGCAGCATGCGCCGAGCTGCCGGGCTGTAGCCGGTGCCTGTTTTCGGGTCTATTTCGGGAAAAATCGCGCAGATCTCGGCCTGGATTGCGGCCTCCATTCCGCCCAGAACATGGGGCCCGGGCAGGAAGCTCTCGGTCGCAAGGCCTTCGGAAAACACCACCTGATGGCGATCAAACAGGATGTGGACATATTCCACCGTGCCACCTTCGGCGATCTCGACTGTGGTGCCATTGACCAGATCCTTGGCGGCGACCAGGATTTCCGCCTCGCCAAACAACAGTTCGGCCATCGGGTCGCGCACAAGGACGCGATGCTGCGGCGAAACCAGCAGATCATCGTGCCGCCCAAAGGCCCCGGCGCGGATGCGGACCGGCGCCATCGGTCCTGTGGCCACGACCTGCCGCTGCCCGACCCAGCGCACCGGCTGCGGCCCGTTATCCTGGGTCAGCACCAGATCGCCGGGGCGCAGGCCCTCGACCGCGCGGGGGCCGTCAGGGGTGGCGATCCGGGTGCCTGCGGTGAAACAGGGAACTACCTCGACCGTGACAAAGCCGATATCACTGTGGCCATCGCTGCTTTCCACCGCGTAGGTGAAGTTCACCGTCTCTTCTTCGGCATCGGTCTGGACCGTCAGCGTGCCGTCGGCGTTCAGCGTCACCTGCTCGCCCGAGGCCAGGGTGACGGTATCGCCCGCGCTGACCGCCACGCCGTTGATATGGGTGATGGTCAGCGTGCCGCCGGTGCTGTTTGAATCGTTGCTCAGAACGTCAATGGTGCGGCTGTCGCCCGGGGCGATATGGGCCGTGTCATCGTTGGCGATCAATACGGTCTGCACGCTGTCGGCCGCGATCAGCAGGTTCGAGTCATAGTTTGAATCCGATGTATCGGCGATGCCGATGCGGATCGAGTTCACCTCTCCCACATTGACGGGGAAGGTCAGCGACATCGTGACGGTGAAGCCGTCCATCTCGGTATTATAGGAATCCCCCGTATTCGAGATGTAGAGGTTTTCGTTATTCTGGCTATTGACGTTGATGACCGAGGTATTGCCGTTGCCCACGCCCAGCTCGACATAGGAACCGTTGACCCAAACCCCCACGACATCGTTGTAGATCGAGTTGATGTATTCGGGATATTCATCCGACGCGAAGGTGAACGAGATCGTCATCGTGTCGCCGGTGGGGATGAAATCCACATCCAGCCAGGCGGCATCATAGGTGGTTGCCCCGGCGATCGCGTTGAAATCGGCGTTGTTGTTCACCCCATAGGTATTGGTCGAGGTATTGGCCGAGGTATTCACATCGCCGCGCGAATTGGTGAAGCTGCTGGCATAGCCGGTGGACAGGATCACCCCGGTATCGCTCGGCGTTGCCTCGGGCGACAGTGCGTCGCCATTCGAATAGATCGCCGAAGACCGGCTGTCGCCGGTATAAGATGCCCCGACAACCGTGACGCCATCGCCGAAAATCGTCTCGGCCATCTGCACGGCCGAAGCGTTCGTGTTATAGCTCAATTCACGCGCGTAGGGCACGTCCGCCTCCATATATTGGAGGCAGTGCAAACACTGCTACAGGATCTGTGATCCTGCCCTTTGTCCGGGCCGTTGTGGCCTCTGGTTTTATGTGGGTGCGTTGACCCTGCTCGTGTTGCCCTGCCTCGGGACTTTTATTTTTATCAATACTATGCCGCATTTAGGCCGTGAGGGAACCCTTTTGTTAAGGGTTGCGGCCCGACCCGGGGCAGGGTGGTCCTGAGGCAACACCTCTGTTGTGTCGTCGGGCGTGCAGGGCTAAGCCTTGGGCATACAAGACAAGGAGCCGTCATGAGCCTCGATCCCGTCAAACTCACCGCCGATCTGATCCGCTGTCCTTCGGTCACGCCCGCAGAAGGCGGTGCGTTGCAACTGCTTGAAGGGCTGCTTGCGCAGGCGGGGTTTGCCTGCACGCGGGTGGATCGCAACGGCATTCCGAACCTGTTCGCGCGCTGGGGCGACAAGGGGGTGAATACCTTTGGTTTCAACGGCCATACCGATGTGGTGCCGGTGGGCGATGCCAAGGCCTGGACGCATGACCCGTTCGGTGGCGAGATCCACGGCGGCGAACTGTGGGGGCGTGGGGCCACCGACATGAAATCGGGGGTCGCGGCTTTTGTTGCGGCGGCGGTGGATTTCGTGCGCACGACGCCACCCGAAGGCGCGCTGGTCTTGACCATCACCGGCGACGAAGAAGGCGTGGGCCGCGACGGCACCCGGGCGCTGCTGGATTGGATGGATGCGCAGGGCGAGGCGATGTCGGTCTGTCTGGTGGGCGAGCCGACCTGCCCTGACAAGATGGGCGAGATGATGAAGATCGGGCGCCGCGGCTCGATGACCTTCTACCTGGATGCGGCGGGGGTGCAGGGGCATTCCGCCTATCCGCATCGTGCGAAAAACCCGCTGCATGCGCTGGTTGACCTGCTGGGCCGGATGACCGCCGAACCGCTGGATCACGGCACCGATCATTTCGACGCCAGCACGCTGCAAATCACCACCATCGACTGTGGCAACCCGGCCAATAACGTGATCCCCGCGAAGGCCAGCGCCACCGTCAACATCCGCTTCAACGACGCCCACACCAGCGCCAGTATCGAGGCTTGGGCGCAAACGCTGATCGCCGGTGTTGCGGCGGCCACAGGCGTCACCTTCAGCCTGCGCACCGAGGTTTCTGGCGAAAGCTTCCTGACGCCGCCGGGCGATTTCGTGGCGCTGGTCGCCCGCGCGGTCGAGGCGGAAACCGGGATCAGGCCCGAACTTTCGACCTCGGGCGGCACCTCGGACGCACGTTTCGTCAAAGATCACTGCCCGGTGCTGGAATTCGGCCTTGTCGGGCGCACCATGCATCAGGTCGATGAACGCGTGCCGGTGGCGCAGATCACCCAGCTGAAATCCATCTACTCCCGGATCTTGCAGGAGTATTTCGCATGACCGAGATCGTCGAGACATCGGACCTGGCGGCGTGCCACGCGCTGCGTCGGGCGATTTTCATCGACGAGCAGGGCGTGCCCGAGGCCGATGAATGGGATGATCTGGACGCCGAGGCGGTGCACCTTCTGGCGCGCGATGGCGCCACGCCGGTCGGTACCGCCCGGCTGCTGCATCGGGGCGATATCGGCAAGATCGGCCGCGTCTGCGTGGTGAAAACCGCGCGCGGAACCGGGCTTGGCGCGGCATTGATCACCGAGGGCTGTGCCCGTTTGGAGGCGATGGGCTGTGGGTCGGCCAAGCTTGGCGCGCAGGTCCATGCGATCCCGTTTTATGAAAAACTGGGCTTTTCCGTTTGCGGCCCGGTTTATGATGATGCCGGCATCCCGCATCGCGATATGGAAAAAGCGCTCTGATCTTCTTCTTGGCGAAAATACTCCGGGGGTGCGGGGGCTGGCCCCCGCTTTCCCCGCGTGACGGCCCGCGTGGGCCATGATAGGCAGGACCATGACCCAGATCCCGACCAAAGACCAAATTCTTGCCTGGCTTGCCGACCACCCCGGCGCCGGGGCCAAACGTGACATCGCCAAAGCCTTCGGGATCAAGGGCGCTGCCCGGATCGAGCTGAAGCGCATCTTGAAAGAGATGGAGGCCGAAGGCACGCTGGAACGTCGCCGCACACACTATCACGACAGTGCCAAATTGCCGCCGGTCTCGGTGCTGCAGATCCTGGCGCCGGATGATGCGGGCGATCAATGGGCGCGGGCGGTGGAATGGGCGGGCGAGGGCCCCGAGCCGCGCATCCTGTTCGTCCCGCGCGCGGGCGATACGGCGCTGGCTCAGGGTGACCGGATTCTGGCGCGGATCGCCGAGGTTGCGGGCGAGACCCACACGTATGAAGCCCGGATGATCCGCAAGATCGGCGAGGCCGCACATCGCGTTGTCGGCATCTTCCGCAAATCCGCCGAGGGTGGTCGGATCACGCCGATCGACAAGGGCGCCGACAAGGATTGGCTGGTGCCGCCGGGCGCCACATTCGATGCCCGCGATGGCGAGTTGGTCGAGGCCGAGCAGATGGGCCCCAGGGGCCGCATGGGCCTGCCCAAGGCCCGGGTGATCGAACGGCTGGGCGATCCGAGCGCGCCGCGTGCGGTGTCGCTGATCGCGATTCATCAGCACGGCATCCCCGACGATTTCCCCGACGAGGTGGTGGCCGAAGCTGACGCGGCCAAGCCCGCCGGGTTCGAGGGGCGTGAAGACCTGACCGATCTGCCCTTTGTCACCATCGACCCGGCCGATGCGCGCGACCGCGACGATGCCTGTCTGGCGATCCCCGATGACGACCCGGCCAATGAGGGCGGCCATATCCTTTGGGTGGCGATTGCCGATGTGGCGCATTACGTGACGCCCGGCTCGGCGCTGGACCGCGAGGCGCGCAAACGGGGCAACTCCACCTATTTCCCGGACCGTGTCGTGCCGATGCTGCCCGATCGTCTGTCGGGCGATCTGTGTTCTTTGCATGAACATGTGCCGCGCGCGGTGCTGGCCGTGCGGATGAAGATTGACAGCGCGGGGCAAAAGCTCGGTCATCGGTTTACGCGGGGGGTGATCAACTCGGTCGGCTCGTTGGAATATGCGCAGGTGCAGGCCGCGCATGACGGTGCGCCCGATGACAAGACCGCGTCTTTGGTCGCCGACGTTATCGACCCGCTCTATGAGTGCTATCACGCGCTGAGCCGCGCCCGGTCTGCCCGCCAGCCGCTGGATCTGGACCTGCCCGAGCGGCAGATCGTGATCGGCGAGGATGGCAAGGTCGCCTCGGTCAAGTTCAAGGACCGGATCGACGCGCATAAGCTGATCGAAGAATTCATGGTGCTGGCCAATGTCGCCGCCGCCGAGGAACTGGAGCGGCTGCGCCGTCCGCTGCTGTATCGCGTCCACGAAGAACCGAGCCCGGAAAAGCTGGATGCGCTGCGCGAAGTAGCGCAGGCTTCGGGGTTCACGCTGGCCAAGGGGCAGGTGCTGAAGACCGCGCATCTGAACCGGCTGCTGGCGCAGGCCGAGGGCACCGAATTCGACGAGCTACTGAACATCAGCACGCTGCGCTCGATGACGCAGGCCTATTACCACCCGCAGAATCTGGGCCATTTCGGGCTGGCGTTGCGGTCTTATGCGCATTTCACCAGCCCGATCCGGCGCTATTCCGACCTGATCGTGCACCGCGCGCTGATTTCGGGGCATGGCTGGGGCAAGGACGGGCTGTCGGCGCATGACATTGAAATGCTGGAGGAAACGGCCAAGCAGATTTCCGACACCGAGCGGCGCAGCATGGTGGCCGAACGCGACACCACCGACCGCTATCTGGCCGCCTATCTGAGCGATCGCGTGGGCGCGGAATTCACCGGGCGGATCAGTGGTGTGCAGAAATTCGGCGCCTTCGTGAAGCTGGATGAAACCGGCGCGGACGGGTTGATCCCGGTGCGCGAAATCGGGCGCGAGTTCTTCCACTATGATCGCGACAGCCAAACCCTGATGGGGGCCGATACCGGGTTGACCATCACCGTCGGTCAGCGGGTTCTGGTGCGGCTGGCCGAGGCGATTCCGATGACCGGCGGTCTGATGCTGGAACTGCTGGAACTGGAGGGCGGGCCGCTGCCCGCAGGTGGCCGTGGCGGTGGCAAGGGCATGCGGCGCGGGCGCAAACCGGCGGCCTTCAAGGCGCGGGAACGCGGTATTGCGCGCAAGGTCAAACGCACCCGCAAGTAAGGTGTTACAACATCCATTCAATGGGCAGGCGTTGGGCGATGCCCAGGGCCACACGGCTTCGCAGGCTGGTGCCGGGTTCATGATGCAGATCGGGCTGACCGGGGCGTGACCAGCGCAGGCGTTGCGTCGGGCCAAGCGTCACCCGCCAGGCGCGGGCGGGGAAATAGTTGTCGAACGCGTCGGAAATGCCCGCGGCGATGCTGGGCGCCTCGATCAGCAACCCCAGTTCGGTGTTCAACCGCATCGAGCGCGGATCGAAGTTGAACGAGCCGATGAAGACCCGCGCGCGGTCCACGGCAAAGACTTTGGCGTGCAGCTTGTTGCGCGAAAACGGCGAGGTGCCCTTGATCCGGCTGCCGACGAAATCGGCCAAGAACGCGCCGGGCCCATCGGGCGCATGGGTGGTGTCTGCGTCGGGTGCATATTCGAGCAGTTCAACGCCCCGGCGTAGCAGGGGGCGGCGGCGGTGCGCATAGCCCGAATGCACCAGCGGCACGTCATTGGCGGCGAAGCTGTTGGTCAGGATCCGCGTGCGCACCCCATTGCGGGCAAACCGCCCGAGCGCACGGACCCCGACCCGCGTCGGCACCAGATAGGGCGAAATCAGCAAAAGCTCGGAGTGCGGTTGCCCCAGCGCCTCGAGCAAGTGGTGCCAGAGCATCTTTTTGCCCTGCAACAACCCGCTGATTTTTTCGGGGGGGTCGAACAACAGCCGCGCCGGGGCGTAGGTCAGCGGGGCGTCGGGGGCCAGTAGCGGTGGCGCGTGACCGGCCAGACGCAGCGCCGCGACATACCCCACGGCATCGGGCTGTGACAGGCGGGCGATTTCCTGCGCGGTCAATGCTGCGACCCGGTCCGGGCTGACCGGCGCAAGCAACAGCTGCGCAGGGATTGCAGGGATCGAATTCCAGTAAAGATCAAATTGTGTGGCGACCTCGGGCACGACCGGGCCTGCCACCGCCACATCCAGATCCATATAAAGTCCGCCGGGGGCGAAGCGGTTAAAATAATCATCGGCGATGTTGCGACCGCCCAGGATCGCGGCGCTGCCATCAACCACCATCGCCTTGTTGTGCATTCGGCGATTGAGGCGTGAAAAGTCAGACAGGTAGCCCAGAACACGCGCGCGGCGGATCGGGAACGGGTTGAACAGCCGCACTTCGACATTGGGCAACGCGGCAAAAACGGCGAGGGTTTCATCCAGCCCGGAGGTGCCATTGTCATCCAGCAACAGTCGCACCCGTAGCCCACGACTGGCGGCGGCGCGCAGGGCATCAAGCATCAGCGCGCCTGCGGTGTCGTTTTGCCAGATGTAATATTGCAGATCGACGGAGCTTTGCGCCGCCTCGATCAAGGCCAGTCGTGCGGCCAGCGCCTTGACCGGGTCGCCCAGCAATTGCACCGCATTCAGGCCCGGATGCGCCGCCAGCCGTGCCGCCAGCGCGGCGGCAATCCGGCTTTCGGGTGGTGGGGGCAGGGCGTGACTGGCCGGGTGCGGGCCGCGGGGGCGCGGGTGAAGAAGTCGCGCGATGCCCAGCGTCAGCCCGGCCGCGGCCAGCGCGGTCAGGGCCAGAAGGCCAAGCAGAAACAATGGGCCGAACGGATGCATGGCACACTATGGGCACAAGCGCCGCGGCGGGGGAAGGGGGCAACGCAAAGGGGCCGGGAATGACCCCGGCCCCGTTCTGTTCACTGTCCGTCAGGGTCAGCCGATGGCTGCCGCCTTCACGTCTTCGTCGATGAAGGGCAGATACTGGGCGAAGTTTTCCGAGAACATCTTGACCAGTTTGGCGGCCTGCGCGTCGAAGGCGTCTTTGTCGGCCCAGGTGTCGCGCGGGTTCAGCAAGGTGGTGTCAACGCCGGGCACGGCAACCGGCACGTCGAAGCCGAAGTTTGCGTCTTTGCGGAACTCGACATCATGCAGCGAGCCGTCGAGTGCGGCGGTCAGCAGCGCGCGGGTGGCCTTGATCGGCATCCGTTTGCCCGTGCCGAAGGCGCCGCCGGTCCAGCCGGTGTTGACCAGCCAGCACGACGACCCCTCGGCCGCGATCTTCGCTTGCAGGAGCTTGCCGTAAACCTCCGGGCGACGCGGCATGAACGGCGCGCCGAAACAGGTCGAGAAGGTCGGCAGCGGCTCGGTCACGCCCACTTCGGTGCCCGGGGTCTTGGAGGTGAAGCCGGACAGGAAGTGATACATCGCCTGCGCAGGCGTCAGACGCGCGATCGGCGGCAGAACGCCATAAGCGTCGCAGGTCAGCATGATGACGTTTTTCGGCGCGCCACCCAGCGAGTTTTCCGACGCATTCGAGATGTAATGCAGCGGGTAGGCACAACGCATGTTGTCGGTCAGCGAGTTGTCGAAAAAGTCCAGTTCGAGGGTTTCCTCGTCGAAGACCATGTTTTCGACCACGGTGCCGAACATCGAGCAGGTGGCATAGATTTCCGGCTCGGCCTCTTTCGAGAGGTTGATGGTTTTGGCGTAGCAGCCACCTTCGAAGTTGAAGATGCCTTTTTCCGACCAGCCGTGTTCGTCATCGCCGATCAGGGTGCGCGACGGATCGGCCGAGAGCGTGGTCTTGCCGGTGCCCGATAGCCCGAAGAACACCGCCGCGTCATCGGGGTTGCCGATGGCGTGGTTGGCCGAGCAATGCATCGCCATGATGCCTTTGCCGGGCAGGATGTAGTTCAGCAGGGTGAACACGCCCTTCTTGTTCTCGCCGGCATAGGCGGTGTTGCCGATCAAGATGACCTTCTTGTCGAAGTTCAGTGCGATCACGGTTTCCGAACGGCAGCCGTGACGTTCCGGGTCAGCCTTGAACGACGGGCAGTTGATGATCGTCCATTCCGGCGTGAATGTGTCCAGCTCGGCGCGTTCGGGGCGGCGCAGCATGGTGCGCAGGAACAGGCCGTGCCAGGCCAGTTCGGCCACCAGGCGCACGTCCAGACGGTGCTCTGGGTCGGCACCGCCGAACAGATCCTCGACGAAGTAATCCTTGCCCTTCATGTGCTCGATCATGTCGGCGTAGAGCACGTCGAACTTGGCCGGGTCCATCGGCTTGTTGTTTTCCCACCAGATCGTGTCTTCGACGCTAGCGGTGCGAACAACGAATTTATCTTTCGGCGAACGGCCGGTATGTGCGCCGGTCGAGCAGTAGAACGCACCGCCCTTGCCCAGCGTACCTTCGCCGCGCTTGATCGCAGCTTCGATCAGCGCCGGCTCCAGAAGGTTGTAATAGACATTGCCCAGACCAGTGATGCCTTGATCTTCCAGGCGTTTCGCCGGGTTCACACGTCCGATGATCATCTGTTGCTCCCGATGCCGTCGCGCGGCGGTTCGTTTGGGTTCCTACCGGCACCCAGGGCCATGGGATGCCGATCCAGCGGGCCAACCCGCGAGATGTCGCCCCTATAACATGACGCTTTGGTGATGGAACAGGAAGCATTGCCGCAGTTAGCGCAACCATTGCCGGTTTAGCGCAACCATGTTCAAAAGGTGCGGCAAATTAGTCAAACCTTCGGTTTTTTAGTCTTTGCTGATTCGGGAAAGGCCGGTGATTCGCATATCGGAGTTGATTCCGAACCCCGGAAAGCGGAGTATGGCGCAAATAAAAATGAAATGAGCAGTTAGAGGGTGCCGGACATGTCGAGGATCGCGCTGGTCGATGACGACCGCAATATTCTTACGTCTGTTTCGATGACATTGGAGGCTGAGGGCTTCGAAGTCGAAACCTATAATGACGGGCAGGCGGCGCTGGACGCCTTTAATAAACGCCTGCCGGACATGGCGGTGCTGGATATCAAGATGCCGCGTATGGACGGCATGGATCTGTTGCAGCGGCTGCGCCAGAAAACCACGATGCCGGTGATTTTTCTGACCTCGAAAGACGATGAGATCGACGAGGTTCTGGGCCTGCGTATGGGCGCGGACGACTATGTGAAAAAGCCTTTCAGCCAGCGGCTTCTGGTCGAACGGATCCGCGCGTTGCTGCGCCGTCAGGATGCGATTTCGACCGGCGAAGTGGCCACCACCGAAGACACCAAGGTGATCGTGCGCGGCCCGCTGACGATGGACCCGCTGCGCCATTCGGTGACCTGGAAGGGCAAAGAAGTGACGCTGACGGTGACCGAATTCCTGCTGTTGCAGGCGTTGGCGCAACGCCCCGGTTTCGTGAAATCGCGCGATCAGCTGATGGACGTGGCCTACGACGACCAAGTCTATGTCGATGACCGCACAATCGACAGCCATATCAAACGCTTGCGCAAAAAGATGCGATCTGCGGATGACGACTTCTCGGCCATCGAGACGCTGTATGGCATCGGCTATCGTTACAACGAAGAATGACCATCGCGGGGCGTATAGGCGTGGGGCGCTCGAAAGGCTCTGAACCGGATGTGGTCCTGGGCGAGGACTGGGTCGCGCCCGCGGGGGTGGTCGATGAAGATCTTGCGCGTGGCCGTGCGCGGCGCGGCATGATCTCGTTGAACCGCTCGCCCTTGGCGCGCAAGATCATCATCTTCAACCTGCTGGCCATGGTGGTGATGGTGGCCGGGGTGCTGTATCTGAACCCGTTCCGCGACAGCCTGGTGTTTCAGCGCGAAAGTGCGATCGTCAGCGAGGCCGAGTTGATTGCCGATGTGTTCGAGGCGCGGTTGCCCAAGAATGCGCCGGTCAATCTGGCGGCGGGAGACGGGATTGATCTGGCCGACACATTCGCCGGGATCGAACTGCCCGAGGGCGCCCGGCTTTTTGTCTTCGATACGCGCGGCAACCTGCTGATGTCCTCGGAGGATGTGCCCACGGCCGAGCGTGAGGAGGTCAGCGGTTTTGGCGTTGATCAACGCTCGACCGTCATCACCGATCTGTTGAACCGGGGCTGGGACTGGATTTCGGCGCTGACGCACCGTGCCGCGAACACTCCGCAAGGTTTTGATGCCCGCGCCCTGGCCGAGGCGCTGGTTCCGTCGGTGACGGTCGGACACACTCGAATGGCCACCAGCCGCGATCCGCAAGGCGCCACGATTTTCTCAGTGGCGACCGGAATTTATCAAAAGGATCAGATGGTTGGACTGGTAGCAATGACCTCTGCCGCGGGCGAGATTGATCAGCTGGTGCGGGTCGAGCGCGAGCAGGTTTTGCAGATGTTTGTGATCGCGATCATCGTGTCAATCGGGCTGAGCCTGGTGCTTGCCTCGACCATTGCCAACCCGTTGAGCGATCTGGCGGCGGCCGCGGAAATCGGGCGCGATAAGAATGCCCGCAAGATGCAGCCGGGCCGGGTGCGGATCCCGGATCTGACGGCGCGACCGGATGAGATTGGGCGCTTGTCGGGGGCGATGCGCGGCATGGTCGCCGCACTTTATGACCGGATCGACGCGAACGAACAATTTGCCGCCGATGTCGCGCATGAAATCAAGAACCCGCTGGCCAGCCTGCGCTCGGCGGTGGCCTCGCTGCATATGGTCAAGCGCGAGGATCAGCGCACGAAATTGCTGGATGTGATCGACCATGATGTGCGTCGCCTTGACCGGCTGGTGAGCGATATTTCCAACGCCTCGCGGCTCGACAGCGAACTGGTGAAGGAAGAGGAAGAGCGCTTTGATCTGCTGAAGATGGTCGGCAATCTGACCGAATATCTGGGCGCGCAGGCGGCGGAAAAAGGCGTGGAATTCATCACCGACCTGCCGGCGCAGCCGATCCTGATCACCGGGCTCGAAGGGCGTCTGGCACAGGTCTTCGTGAACCTGATCACCAATGCGATCTCGTTCTGCGAGGATGGTGATGCGGTGCGGGTCTGGGCCCGGCGGCGTGACAATCGCGTATTGGTCGTGGTCGAAGATACGGGCCCCGGCATCCCCGAAGAGGCGCTGACCAAGGTGTTCAAACGGTTCTATTCCGAACGCCCGGTTGGGCAGTTCGGCGATCACTCCGGGCTGGGGCTGGCGATCTCCAAGCAGATCGTCGAGGCGCATGGCGGTGTGATCTGGGCCGAGAACATCCGCCCGACCGATGCCGACATCACGTCGGAGCCACTGGGCGCGCGCTTCGTCGTCGGTCTGCCGGTCTGAACGGCGCGGCCTGCCATGTCCGGGCCGCCTGTCACCAATATGCATGCCACGGCGGTTGCGCTGGATGCGCAGCGCGGGGTCCTGATTTTGGGGCCGTCGGGGGCGGGGAAATCGTTGCTTGCACTGCGCCTGATGGCGTTGGGGGCGCGGCTTGTGGCGGACGACCGCGTCGATCTATGGACCGAGGATGGGGCGGTCTGGGCACGCGCGCCTGAAAGGCTGCAAGGGGTGATCGAGGCGCGGGGCGTGGGTTTGTTGCGTGCCGCGGCTTTGCCCGCAGCGCAGATCGTTCTGGTCGTCGATCTGGCCCGTGACGAGACAGAGCGCCTGCCGCCATCGCGCGAACATGACCTTTTAGGCATGTCCCTGCCTCTTGTGCTGCGCGTGCAACATGGTCATCTTGATGCCGCAGTCCTGCAATGGCTGAAAGGTGGGCGAGTCGCGTGAGTCAGGGAAGAAAAGCCGAAGGTCAGGAGGGCCGCCGCGTCGTTCTGGTGACGGGGCCGTCTGGCGCGGGCCGTTCGACCGCGATCGCGGCGCTCGAAGACCTGGGCTATGAAACCATCGACAACCTGCCGTTGAGCTTGATCCCGCGGTTGCTGGACGGGCCGTTGATGCAGCCCTTGGCGCTGGGGATTGATGTTCGCAACCGCGATTTTTCGGCCAATGCGCTGATCGAGGCGATTGACCGATTGACCCGGGCGCCCGATCTGCGGCTTGAAGTGCTGTATCTGGATGCCTCAAGCGATGTGTTGGTGCGGCGCTATTCCGAGACGCGGCGGCGTCACCCGCTGGCGCCTGCCGATGCCCCGCAAGAGGGGATCTTGCAGGAAATCGACATTCTGACACCGATCAAGATGCGTGCCGATGTTCTGATCGACACTTCGACGATGACGCCACATGATCTGCGGGCCGAAGTGGCGCGCTGGTTCGACATGGGGGCGATCGCGCGGCTGGCGCTCTCGGTGCATAGTTTCAGTTATAAACGCGGGGTGCCGCGGGGTTTGGACATGATGTTCGATTGCCGATTTCTGAACAATCCGCATTGGGAGCCCACGCTGCGACCTTTGAACGGGCAGGATGTGGCGGTGGCGGACTACGTGGCCGCAGATCCCCGCTATGCGGAGTTTGTTGCGAAACTTAAGGATTTATTGCTGTTTTTGCTGCCCGCGCATGTCGAGGAAGGCAAAAGCCATCTGTCGGTCGGCTTTGGCTGTACGGGTGGTCAGCACAGGTCGGTTGCCGTAACGGAAGCCATTGCCAAAGCGCTTGCAGAGGCTGGGTGGCAGGTGTCTAAACGGCATAGGGAATTAGAGCGGCGGGCGCAGGCCTTGCCGGGGGTGAAGACGGGAAACGGCGCGTGATCGGGATCGTGATCGTGGCACATGGTGGGTTGGCGCGCGAATACCTCGCCGCTGTAGAGCATGTCGTGGGGCCGCAGGATGGCATCCGCGCCATTACCATCGAAGACGACCATGACCGCAGCCTGAAACAGGCCGAAATCCGTGCCGCCGCCGATGCGGTCGATAGTGGTGACGGTGTCGTTGTGGTGACCGACATGTTCGGTGGATCGCCCTCGAATCTCAGTCTTCTGGCCTGTGAAGCCTGCGAACGCGAGATTATCTATGGCGCCAACCTGCCTTTGCTGATCAAACTGGCGAAATCGCGCAGCTTGAGCGTGCATGCCGCGGTCGAGGCCGCGCTGGATGCCGGGCGCAAGTATATCAACAGCTATTCGGCATACGGGACTGAAACGAAGTAATGGTTGCCAAGGTTTTGCAGATCGTCAACGTGAAGGGCCTGCATGCGCGTGCCTCGGCCCGCTTCGTCGAGGTTGTCGAGGCGCATGATGCCCGCGCCGAGGTCGAGAAAGACGGAATGTCCGTTTCGGGCGATTCAATCATGGGCCTGCTGATGCTGGCCGCCTCGCGCGGCACGTCGATTGCGGTGCGCACCAGTGGCCCACAGGCCGAAGAGCTGGCTGTGGCATTGGAGGCCCTTGTCGCCGACCGCTTCGGCGAGGATAACTGAGCCTGCGCAATAAGAGGGTCCGGCATTGGACAAACAGATGACGGCGGCGGGCACCGAAGCCAAGCCTTACGACAAACGACGGCTGTCTTATGCGGGTACCTTCACCAACCCGTGGAAAGTCCTGACGATCCGCACGATCGAATGGACGACGGCCAAGCTCAAACTGCTGAGCCTGATCCGCAAGTTCGAACGCCGTGGTGCCCCTGTGGGGCAGGCGTTCTGGCCGCAGGCGCTCGAGATCATGGGGATTGATGTCACGACCCCGGCCGAGCAGATCGCGCGCATTCCGCCCACCGGACCGCTGGTGGTGGTGGCCAACCACCCGCACGGGCTGGTCGATGGGATGGTGCTGGCGCATTTGATCGGGCAGGTGCGCACCGATTACAAGATCCTGACGCGTTCGCTGCTGACCGGGATCCCCGAGATCGCCGAGTTCATGCTGCCGGTGCCTTTCCCGCACGAGGAAAACGCCCAGGCCGAAAGCCTGAAGATGCGGGCCGAATGCATGGCGACGTTAAAGGCAGGCGGCGTGATCGTGCTGTTCCCGGCGGGGGCCGTGGCGCATTCCGAAACCTTCTTCGGTCCCGCGATCGAGGGCGAATGGAACCCGTTTTCGGCGAAAATGGTGGCGCGATCGGGGGCTTCGGTGCTGCCGATCTACTTCCCGGGGCATAACACGCGGCTGTATCAGATCGCCAACAGGCTGAGCGCAACCCTGCGTCAGGGCCTGTTGCTGCATGAAATCAAGGCTGCGCTGAATAAGCCGCAGGCGCCGGTCGTTGGCCATCCGCTCGGCCCCGAAGACATGCGCGAGCCGTTGAAAAACCCGCGCCAATGGCTGGCCGATCTGCGCGAACTCACGTTGAACCTGCGGGATTGAAATCCTGCGGAACCGGCATGAAAAACCCCGCCAGTGGCGGGGCTTTTGTTGTCTGTCGGCTGTGTTCAGCGCGTCGGAACCGGGGTCTCGCCACGGTAATCGTAGAACCCGCGCCCGGTCTTGCGGCCAAGCCAGCCAGCCTCGACATATTTCGTCAACAGCGGGCAGGGACGGTATTTGGTATCGGCCAGGCCATCGTGCAGCACATGCATGATCGCCAGACAGGTGTCGAGGCCGATGAAATCGGCCAGCTCCAGCGGGCCCATCGGGTGGTTCGCACCCAGCTTCAGCGACTCGTCGATCGAGCGGACGTTGCCGACGCCTTCATAGAGCGTATAGACCGCCTCGTTGATCATCGGCACCAGAATCCGGTTCACGATGAAGGCCGGGAAGTCTTCGGCCGAGGCCGAGGTCTTGCCGATCCGCTCGATCACTTCGAGCATGATCTTGTAGGTTTCTTCATCCGTGGCGATGCCACGGATCAGCTCGACCAGCTGCATCACCGGCACCGGGTTCATGAAGTGCATGCCGATGAATTTCTCGGGCCGGTCAGTCTTGGACGCCAGACGCGTGATCGAGATCGACGAGGTGTTCGAGGCCAACAGCGTGGTCGGCTTCAGATGCGGCACCAGCGTCGCGAAAATCGTGTCCTTGACGGATTCGCGTTCGGTCGCTGCTTCGATCACCAGATCGGTCTGACCCAGATCGGTCAGCGTCAGCGTGGTCTTGATGCGGGCTTGCGCCGCGACCTTGTCAGCTTCGGCAATCTTGCCGCGCGACACTTGCCGGGCCATGTTTTTCTCGATCACGGCAAGGGCCTTGTCCAGGCTCTCTTGCGCGATGTCATTCATCAGAACGTTGTAACCGGCCAGCGCGAAAACATGGGCAATCCCGTTGCCCATCTGCCCTGCGCCAACGATCCCTACCGTTTCAATCGCCATTTCTTCACCTCATGTGATTGCGAGTAAACCATACGCATGCTGCAGTGCAGCGCGCAAGGCTTTCCGGGACAATGGCAGAGAAGACTTAAGGGAGTATGTCGTATTTTCACTTTATCCCTTTTGAAAGGCTTGGTGCGCAATCTCCGCTTTGGGTGAGTCGAAAACTGAGGTGGGAATATGGCTTTCGAATATTCGGGCGATGGCGCCCTGGATTATTTTCCGTGCCGCTATGGCAAGTCTAAACTGCTGTTCCGGGGGCCACGGCGCAATCTGGAAACGCCGTTTGTGGCGGCGATGGGCGGGACTGAAACCTACGGTAAATTCGTTGCGGATCCGTGGCCCGCGCTGCTGGAAGCGAAGCTGGGGATGCCGGTGGTGAATTTCGGCTATCTCAACGCGGGGATCGACGTTTTCGTCAACGAACCACAGGTCAGTGAGGTGTCACGCCTGGCCAGTCTGACGGTGGTTCAGTTGATGGGGGCGCAAAACATGTCGAATCGGTTTTATGCGGTGCATCCGCGGCGCAATGACCGCTTCTTGCGGGCCTCGAACCTGATGCGCGCGGTCTTCAGTGAAATTGATTTCACCGAATTCAATTTTACGCGCCATCTGCTGCTGGTGTTGCGTGAACGGGCGCCGGACCGGTTTGCGCCGCTGGTGGCGGAGCTGCAGGCCTCCTGGGTGGCGCGGATGACGGCGATGCTGGAAAAGATCGCGGGGCGCAAAGTGCTGCTATGGCTCGGAGATTACCGCGACCCCTCGCAACGCGATGCATTGGGGGGGGAGCCGTTGCTGGTGACAGCGGATATGGTCGATCAGATCCGTCCGCTGGCGGATGCGGTGGTCAGGGTTGACCCTTCGTTGATGGCGCGCAGCTCGGGCTCGGCGGGGATGTATTTCGGCCCGCTGGAAGAACCCGCTGCGGCCACGATGCCCGGGCCGATGGTGCATGCGGAAGTGGCCGCGGCCTTGGCGCCAGTGCTGGCGGGGTTGTTGTAAGAGGGCCGCGTCGAACGAGAAAGCCCCGCCAAATGGCGGGGCTTTCGTTTTTCGCCTCCGGCGGGAGTATTTTTGCCAAGAAGAAGACGTGGGCCTTCGGCTTGGGGCAAATATCCCGGGGGCCGGGGGGCAGGGCCCCCCGCGCTGGATGTTACAGCTTGCTGGTCAGTTCCGGGACGGCCTGGAACAGATCTGCGACCAGCCCATAATCGGCGACCTGGAAGATCGGGGCTTCTTCGTCCTTGTTGATGGCGACGATGATCTTGCTGTCTTTCATGCCGGCCAGGTGCTGGATCGCGCCCGAGATGCCG
>JAQTYE010000010.1:0-6329 GCA_028749255.1 Paracoccaceae bacterium
CGTTTTTCGGCGGCACAGGTCTGCACATAGACGATGGCCGAGGTGCCCTTTTCCTGCGCCATCCGCTTTTGCACCGCCATCAGCCCGGCGCGTTCGACCTTTTCAACCTCGGGCGGGAAGGTGCTCAGGTCGATTTGTTCCTTTTCATCATAGACCACGACAATGGGCTTCACCCCCATCGCGGCAATCTCGCGCACGATCTGGGGCGCGGTCAGCCCGCCTTCGTTGGCCTGCCCCCCCGTCATCGCGACCGCATCGTTGAACAGGATCTTGTAGGTAATGTTCACCCCGGCCGCCTTGGCCGCCCGAATGGCCAGGCTGCCCGAATGGTTATAGGTGCCGTCGCCCAGGTTCTGGAACACATGATCGCGGGTCGAAAACGGCGCCTCGCCAATCCAGTTCGCCCCTTCGGCGCCCATATGGGTGAAGCCGCTGGTTTCGCGGTCCATCCACTGCACCATGTAATGACAGCCGATGCCCGCATAGGCACGGCTCCCCTCGGGCACCTTGGTCGAGGAATTATGCGGGCAGCCCGAACAGAACCAGGGCGTGCGCGTGGCGATCTCGGGGGCGTTGTCGGCGCGCCGTGCCTCGGCGATGCGGGCAAGCCCCGCCTTGACGGCATCGGTGCCACGCCCCTCTTCGATCAGGATCTGACCGATCTTTTCGGCGATCATCACCGGGTCCAGCGCATAGCGCGTCGGGAACAGTTCTGCCCCGGTGCGGTCATGGTGCCAGCCCAGCACCCGCCGCCCGCGCCGATTGTCGAAAATTGCCTCTTTCACCTGAACTTCGATCAGCTTGCGCTTTTCCTCGACGACGATGATTGCCTCCAGCCCTTCGGCCCATTCGGCAAAGGATTTCATGTCCATCGGGAAAGTCTGCGCGACCTTCCAGGTGGTCAGGCCCAGCCGTTCGGCCTCGGCCTCGCCGATGCCCAGCAATTGCAGCGCATGCACCAGATCAAGCCAGTTCTTGCCCGCCGCTACAAACCCCAGCTTGGCCCCCGGCTTGCCATGCATCCGCTTGTCAATCCGGTTGGCCCGCGCGAATGCCTCGGCGGCGAAACGCTTGTGGTCGATCATGCGCGCTTCCTGCGCGACCGGCGTGTCGCCCAGACGGATATTCAGCCCACCCGGAGGCAGCGGGATCTCGGGCGTGACAAACTGCATACGGAACGGGTTGCCATCGACGACCGCCGTTGCCTCGACCGTATCCTTCATTGTCTTAAGCCCGACCCAGACCCCTGCAAACCGGCTGAGCGCATAGCCATAATGACCGAAATCCAAAATCTCCTGCACGCCTGCGGGCGAAAGCACCGGCATATAGGCGTCAATCATTGCCCAGTCGGACTGATGCAGGACGGTCGAACTTTCGCCGGTGTGGTCGTCGCCCATCGCCATCAGCACGCCACCCCTGGCCGAGGTGCCCGCCATATTCGCATGACGCATCACATCGCCCGAGCGGTCCACCCCCGGCCCCTTGCCATACCACAGCGCGAAAACGCCGTCGAAACGGCCCTCGCCGCGCAATTCGGCCTGCTGCGTGCCCCAGATCGCTGTGGCGGCCAGATCCTCGTTCAGACCGGGCTGAAACCGTACATCGGCGGCCTCCAGCACCTTTTTGGCCTTGATCATCTGTAAATCAACCGCGCCCAGCGGGCTGCCGCGATAGCCGGTGACATAGCCCGCCGTGTGCCAGCCAGCCGCCCGATCCCGCGCCGCCTGCGCCAGAACCAGCCGCACCAGCGCCTGCGTGCCATTCAATAATATCGGCGATTTGGCCAGATCGAACCGATCGGCCAAAGAAATTTCCTGCCTTCCCATTGAGCACCTCCCCTTGCTGTCTGGGTATAAGTCGATGGTAGGTCAAAAAAGCTGACCTACAAGGGGAATTTTTCGACGAAACATGTTTGTTAAGTTTAGCAGATGAATATAAGCATTTAGCGCGTAATCGTGCCGAGTTGACCGAAAGTGACCGAAATGGACTGGGACAAGCTCCGAATCTTTCACGCCGTCGCAGATGCGGGGTCCCTGACCCATGCCGGCGACGCGCTGCACCTGTCGCAATCTGCGGTGAGCCGGCAGATTCGCGCACTGGAAGAGGCATTGGGCACCACCCTGTTCCACCGCCATGCCCGCGGACTGATTCTGACCGAACAGGGCGAATTGCTGTTTGACGCCACCTCGACCATGGCGAAAAAGCTTGATTCTGCCGCCGCGCGCATTCGCGACAGCGAAGAAGAAGTGTTCGGCGAACTGAAGGTGACCACGACTGTGGGATTCGGCACGCTCTGGCTCGCGCCGCGCCTGACCAAGCTGTATGAACGCTACCCCGATCTGAAAATCGACCTGCTTTTGGAAGAGCGCGTGCTGGATCTGCCGATGCGCGAAGCCGATGTGGCAATCCGCATGAAAGAACCCGCACAGGCCGATCTGATCCGCAAACGGTTGCTGAATATCCGCATGCGGCTTTATGCAACGCCCGAATATCTGGCCGCGTCGGGGCGCCCCGAGAAGTTGGAGGATCTGCACGCGCATCGGTTGATCTGCCAGAACCCCTCGACCCCGCAGGTCACCGCAGGCGCGCAGCTGGTGCAGCAGGTGATGGCCTATGACGTGGCTTCCACCTTGACGGTCAACAATTATTTCGGCGTTCTGCAGGGGGTTCTGAACCATCTGGGCGTCGGCATTCTGCCCGATTACCTGACCGTAGATTTCCCCCGCATCGAACGCGTTCTGCCCGAAGTGGAATCGATCGAAGTGCCGGTGTTTCTGGCCTACCCCGAAGAGCTGCGCCAATCGCGCCGGGTCACCGCCTTCCGCGACTTCGTGCAAGACGAGATTCTGGCCTATCGTCGGCAGCAGACGGGTGACGCAACCTCTGATTGAGGCAAGGCATTACCACAGCGCATAACGGCCATGATGCACTTGCGGCATGATTCTTCTTGAATGGTTTACAAACTGCCCATAAATCGAGCTTCGAAGGCGATGAGGTGAGCAATCCCTTATCATCTTCTACCTCCCTGTTGGACTAAGGCCGAGCATCGTCTCGGCCACTTTTTTATCCAGGGTTCCCCAACTAAAGTCGCCCGGCTTTGCACCCCGTCATACGCAACGCCGCGCGCCCCGGCGCCTTGCGGGCCAGTCCTCACCTTGTTTTGCATGCCCGCCCGGCCGAAACGACGCATGTTTCCCGGCCAACGCCCCTTTTCCCGCAGGCGCACATGCCCTAAAGATCGCGCAACACACGCGCCTTTCGGAGGACCATGATGAACGAGCCGCAGATCACCCCCGACCTGATTGCCGCCCACGGCCTCAAGCCCGACGAATACGCACGCATCCTGGAAATCATCGGTCGCGAGCCCAGCTTCACCGAACTGGGCATCTTCTCGGCGATGTGGAACGAGCATTGCTCGTATAAATCCTCGAAGAAATGGCTGCGCACCCTGCACACGACCGGTCCGCAGGTGATCTGCGGTCCGGGCGAAAACGCGGGCGTCGTCGATATCGGCGATGGTCAGGCCGTCATCTTCAAGATGGAAAGCCACAACCACCCCAGCTACATCGAACCGCATCAGGGCGCCGCGACCGGCGTCGGCGGCATCCTGCGCGATGTGTTCACCATGGGGGCCCGCCCGATCGCCGCGATGGACAGCCTGTCGTTCGGCCTGCCAAGCCACCCGAAAACCAGCCATATCGTGAAGGGCGTGGTCGAGGGCGTGGGGTCGTATGGCAACTGCTTTGGCGTGCCGAACGTCGGCGGCGAGGTGCGGTTCCACGCGTCCTATAACGGCAACTGCCTGGTCAACGCCTTTGCTGCGGGCCTGGCCGAAACCGACAACATCTTTTACTGCGCGGCCTCGGGCGTCGGCATGCCGGTGGTCTACCTTGGCGCCAAGACCGGGCGTGACGGCGTCGGCGGCGCCACCATGGCCTCGGCCGAATTCGACGACACGATCGAGGAAAAACGCCCCACCGTGCAAGTCGGCGACCCCTTCACCGAGAAATGCCTGATGGAAGCCTGCATGGAGCTGATGCAGACCGACGCGGTGATCTCGATCCAGGACATGGGCGCGGCCGGTCTGACCTGCTCGGCCGTGGAAATGGGCGACAAGGGCGGGCTTGGCATCAAGCTGCAGCTCGATCATGTGCCGCAACGCGAAACCAACATGACCGCCTACGAGATGATGCTCAGCGAAAGCCAGGAGCGGATGCTGATGGTGCTGAAGCCGGAAAAAGAGGCCGAAGCCCGCGCGATCTTTGAAAAATGGGATCTGGATTTCGCCATTGTCGGCGAAACCATCGCCGAAGACCGCTTCCTGATCGTGCATGGCAACGAGGTGAAAGCCGACCTGCCGCTGTCGAAACTGTCCTCCTCGGCGCCGGAATACGACCGCCCCTGGGTCGAGACGCCCGCTGCGGCGCCGCTGGCCGGCCTGCCCGAGATTGGCGCAATCGAGGCGCTGCGCGCGCTGATCGGCTCACCGAACTATGCCGCCAAGGACTGGGTATTCCAGCAATATGACACGCAGGTCATGGGCGACACCGTGCGCCGCCCCGGCCAGGGCGCGGGCGTGGTGCGCATCCATGGCACCGACAAGGCCGTGGCCTTCACCTCGGATGTGACCCCGCGCTACGTCAAGGCGAACCCCTTCGAGGGCGGCAAACAGGCGGTGGCCGAGGCCTATCGCAACCTGACCGCCGTTGGCGCGCTGCCGCTGGCCACCACCGACAACCTGAACTTCGGCAACCCCGAAAAGCCCGAGATCATGGGCCAACTCGTGGGCGCGATCAAAGGCATCGACGCGGCCTGCCGTGCGCTCGACTTCCCGATCGTGTCGGGCAACGTCTCGCTTTATAACGAAACCGATGGCACCGGCATCCTGCCGACCCCCACCATTGGCGCCGTGGGCCTGCTGAAATCGCTGGATGAGATGATCGCGGGCCTGCCCGAGGCAGGCGACATCGCACTGGTCATCGGGGAAACCTTCGGCCATCTCGGCCAGTCCGCGCTGGCCTACGAGGCCTTCGGGATCGAAGCCGGCGATGCGCCGGGCGTTGATCTGGCAGCAGAACGCAAGAACGGCGAATTCCTGCGCGCCCACCATGCGCTGGTCAAAGGCGCGACCGATCTGTCGGACGGCGGGCTGGCCCTTGCGGCATTTGAAATGGCCGAAGCCGCAGGTCTGGGCGTCACGCTGGATGCGGGCGACATTGCCACGCTCTTTGGTGAGGATCAGGCGCGCTATCTGGTGATCTGCGACGCCGCGGGTGCCGCAGCACTGGAGGCCGCCGCGCTGACCACCGATGTGGCCCTGACCCGCGTGGGTCGCTTCGGCGGCGATGCCGTCGATTTCGGCGGCGCCAAGGCCCCGCTGGCCGAGTTGAGCACGCTTTACCGCAGCGCCTTTGCTGCCGCGGTCGAAGGCTGATACCGCGGACGGGGGGCTTTCGGCCCCCCGCACCCCCCGAGAGTATTTGCGCCAAGAAGAAGGGCCGCATTTCTTCTTGGCAAAAATACTCCCGCCGGAGGCATCCCCCTGCCCCCCCACGCGCAGCTGCCCTTGCAGCGCCCCCGCCCAAGCCCTAGATTTATCGCAACGAGCGAGGAGACCCGAATGCCGATGGAAGCCCAAGACATTGAAGCCCTGATCCGCGCGGGCTTTCCCGATGCGAAGATCACCATCACCGACCTTGCGGGCGATGGGAATCACTGGGCCGCCGAGGTGATCGACGCTGCGTTCAAAGGCATGAACCGGGTTCAGGCGCAGCGTGCGGTGTTCGCCTCGCTGAAAGGTGCGATGGATGGCGCGAATGCGCCCTTGCACGCACTGGCGTTGACAACCAAAGCCCCCGAGTGACTTCTCAGCCCGCCGCGGGCGACCGAAAGGACAAACAGATGAGCGCGATCGATCAGATCAAACAGGATATCGCCGCCAATGACGTGGTGCTTTACATGAAGGGCACCAAGGAGATGCCGCAATGCGGATTTTCCAGCCGCGTCGCGGGTGTGCTGAATTTCATGGGCGTCACCTATAAGGACGTGAACGTTCTGGCCGATGCCGAAATCCGTCAGGGCATCAAGGAATTTTCGGACTGGCCGACGATTCCGCAGCTGTATGTCAAGGGCGAGTTTGTTGGCGGTTGCGACATCATCACCGAGATGACCCTGTCGGGCGAGCTGGACCAGCTGCTGGAAGACAAGGGCGTCGCCTATAACAAAGACGCCGCCGAGCAGATCCGCGCCGCCAACGCCTGAGCGGCGCAGGACCGGATGTCAAAGCCCCGCGCGTGTCGCGGGGCTTTTGTATTTGCGCGCCAGCCATG
>JAQTYE010000010.1:6339-36438 GCA_028749255.1 Paracoccaceae bacterium
AAGCCCGCTCAGTTCAGGACGCCGCATGTCTTTGCCCCCCACCGCCCATCGCAACCCCGGAGCGCCGCTTGATCCCGCGTGGTTCGAGCAGATCGCCATCAACACCCCCGCCGCCGAGGCCCGCGCCGCCAGCCTGACCGCCCGGCGCAGTCTGAAGAAGGCTTATCAGGCCGCCTGGCTGGTCAATGCGATCCGCTGCATGGATCTGACCACGCTGGCGGGCGATGACACCGAAGACCGCGTGGCGCGGCTGTGTGCCAAGGCGCGCCGTCCGCTGGCCGATCACATTCTGGCGGGGCTGGGGCTGGATCAGCTGACCACCGGCGCGGTCTGTGTCTATCCGACGATGGTCGGCGCGGCGGTGCGGGCGCTGGCGGGCAGCGGCATTCCGGTGGCCTCGGTCGCAACCGGGTTTCCTGCCGGGCTGATGCCGCTGGACCTGCGGCTTGCGGAAATCCGCTATGCGCTGGATCAGGGCGCCGATGAAATCGACATCGTCATCACCCGCGCCCATGTGCTGCAGGGCAACTGGGCCGCGCTGTATGACGAGATCGCCGCGATGCGCGACGCCTGTGGCGACGCCCATATGAAGGCGATCCTGGCCACCGGCGATCTGAAGACGCTGCGCAATGTCTACAAGGCCTCGATGGTGGCGATGCAGGCGGGCGCCGATTTCATCAAGACCTCGACCGGGAAGGAAGGGGTCAATGCGACACTGCCGGTCAGCCTGATCATGGTCCGCGCGCTGCGCGAATACGGCGCACGCACCGGCGTGAAGGTCGGCTTCA
The DNA here is from genome assembly GCA_028749255.1 of Paracoccaceae bacterium. GTDB lineage: Bacteria > Pseudomonadota > Alphaproteobacteria > Rhodobacterales > Rhodobacteraceae > Rhodobacter. The sequence continues at coordinate 7,128 of JAQTYE010000010.1, forward strand.
AACCGGCCGGGGGGATGAAGACCGCGAAAGATGCGCTCAGCTGGCAAATCCTGATGAACGAGGAAATGGGCCGCGACTGGCTGCGCCCCGATCTGTTCCGCCTGGGCGCCTCGTCCATGCTGGGCGACATCGAGCGCCAGCTCGAACACCATGTGACCGGGCGCTATGCGTCCTCCAGCCGCCACGCATTGGCCTGAGGGAAAGATGCCGACAGTGACCGAGATCTTGGAAACCATGGACTATGGCCCGGCCCCCGAAGCCACCGACGAGGTGCGCGCATGGCTGGCCGCGCGCGGCCGCTTTGGTCATTTCATCAATGGCGCCTTCACCAAGCCCGGTGATACCTTTGCCACCGACAACCCCGCCACCGCCGAAATACTGGCCGAGGTGACGCAGGGGACCAATGCCGATATCGCCGCCGCCGTCGCCGCCGCGCGCCGGGCACAGCCGAAATGGGCCGCCCTGCCCGGTCATACGCGGGCCGAATGGCTCTATGCCATCGCGCGGCATCTGCAAAAGCGCGAACGCTTCCTGTCGGTGCTGGAGACATTGGACACCGGCAAGCCGATCCGCGAAAGCCGCGACGTGGATCTGCCGCTGGCGATCCGGCATTTCTATCACCACGCGGGCTGGGCCGAGCTGCTGGCCGATGAATTCCCCGGTCAGGCGCCGCATGGCGTTTGCGGCCAGATCATCCCGTGGAACTTCCCGCTGCTGATGCTGGCCTGGAAGGTCGCGCCGGCGCTGGCGGCGGGCAATACCGTGGTGCTGAAACCCGCCGAATACACGCCGCTGACCGCGCTGGCCTTCGCCGAAATCTGCGCCGAAATCGGCCTGCCCAAAGGCGTGGTCAATATCGTCACCGGCGATGGCGTGACCGGCGCGGCGCTGGTCGCCGCCCCCGTCGACAAGATCGCCTTCACCGGCTCGACCGAGGTCGGCCGTGCCATCCGCATCGCCACCGCAGGCACGGGCAAGGCGCTGACGCTGGAACTGGGCGGCAAATCGCCCTTTATCGTCTTCGCCGATGCCGATCTGGACGCCGCAGTCGAGGGCGTGGTCGATGCGATCTGGTTCAATCAGGGGCAGGTCTGCTGCGCGGGGTCACGCCTGCTGGTGGCCGAGGCTGTCGCCGCGCCTTTCACTGCGCGGCTGACCGCGCGTCTGGCCAAGCTGCGCGTCGGCGATCCGCTGGACAAATGCACCGACATGGGCGCCATCGTGCATCCCGTGCAGCTGGCGCGGGTCCGCGATCTGGTCAGCCGGGGCGAGGCCGCGGGCGCGACGCTGGTGCAGGCCGAATGCCAGCTGCCGCCCAAGGGCAGCTTTTTCGCGCCCGGCTTCCTGACCGGCGCACAACCCGCCAACCCGGCGATGGTCGAGGAAATCTTTGGCCCCGTGGCGACGCTGAGCACCTTCCGCACGCCCGACGAGGCGGTCGAGTTGGCCAACAACACCCGCTACGGGCTGTCGGCCTCGATCTGGTCGGAAAACCTGACGCTGGCGCTGGATGTGGCGGCCAAGGTGCGTGCGGGTGTGGTTTGGGTCAACCAGACCAACGTGTTTGACGCCGCCGCAGGTTTCGGCGGCACGCGCGAAAGCGGCTTTGGCCGCGAAGGCGGACGCGAGGGGATGGCGGCCTATCTGCGCACGCCCGACGCCAAAACGCGCCCCGAGGCGAGCGCCGATTTCACCGCCACCCCGCGCCCCGACACGCCCGCCACACCGGGCATCGACCGCACCGCGAAGCTCTATATCGGTGGCGCGCAGAAACGCCCCGACAGCGGCTATTCCTATGCGATCACCCACAAAGGCGCCGAAATCGGGCTGGCGCCGCTCGGCTCGCGCAAGGACATCCGCAACGCGGTTGAGGCCGCGCACAAGGCCAGCGGCTGGTCCAAGGCCACCGGCCACAACCGCGCGCAAGTGCTGTATTACATCGCCGAAAATCTGGCCGCCCGTGCGGCCGAATTCGAGGCGCGACTGAAAAGCACGGGCCACGACCCGAAAGAAGTGCAGTCCACGATCCAACGCGCCTTCTATTATGCCGCCTGGGCCGACAAGTTCGACGGCGCGGTGAAATCGACCAAGACGCGCAATGTGACGCTGGGGATGCATGAACCCTTCGGCGTGATGGGCGTGGCCTGCCCCGATGCGGCGCCGCTTCTGGGCTTTGCCAGCCTCGTGCTGCCCGCCATCGCGATGGGCAATCGGGTGGTGGCGATCCCTGCCGCATCAATGCCGCTGGCGGTGACCGACCTTTATCAGGTGTTCGACACTTCGGACCTGCCCGGCGGCGTGGTCAATATCGTGACCGGCCCGCGCGACGATCTGGCCCGCACGCTGGCCCAGCACGATGACGTGGCGGCCCTGTGGTATTGCGGCAGCGCCCAAGGCGCGGCGATGGTCGAGGCCGAAAGTGCGGCGAACCTGAAGCCCACCTGGGTGATGGAGAACCGCGACTGGACCGATGCCCAAGGCCGCAGCTTCCTGACCCGTGCGACGCAGATCAAGACGATCTGGGTGCCTTATGGGGAGTGAGGAGAGGGGGAGAGCCCTTTTCTGCCGTTCGATTCAGCCGACTTTGCGGCGCAGGCGCTCAAACATTGAACGATATGCGGCTATTGCCGCTACATAGTTCCCTCGTTCAATGTGATCGACTGTCAACTGAATATCACTCCAAACTGTGTCCCGTTCATCCGCCTCCTCCACAAGGGAAACCAATCTAGGTGCCTCTTTGTAATATTCTTCGATGAGATCGCGGCCTTTGGGGGATGTGAGCAAAACATTGTCTCGGAACCTGCGTAACGTACTGAGTTCATAGCAATCATCTGGAAGTCCGCGTAATTCGCATGCTGCGGTTGTAAGAAAGCAGCCTTTCTTTCCGCTGCCTGAGCTATCTTTAGCGGGGCGCGATTTTCCTGTATCGGATCGCTTGGCTCTCCACCTTCCGTCGTTGTTTCGGGAACGGTTCTGACCCTTCGTCGGGCCAGTTTTAACTATCGGACCTTTAGTATCTTGAGGGGACTTCGCCATATCCACCCTCCAAGTTGAAATAAGCTAATCTGAGATCGTTTGCAGAGTCGGATCAAGTCCAGTCTTCGTCGTTTTGGAATTCGACTGTCCGCTCCGTCCGCATACCCCCCAAACCAAAAGGCGCGCCGCGGGGCGCGCCTTTGGTCATTTCCGCGGTTTGCCCTGCCAGGTGCCGAGCCATCCTTTGAACCGCCCCCAAAGCCCGCGCACCTCGTCGCCGGCCGCATCGGCGCGGTCTTCGACCTCGTCCCAAGCCTCTCCCACATCCTCCAGCACCGGGTCAATCGAGCGTTCCTTGAACTGGCGCCACATCGCGCGGATCGTCAGCAGGATGATCAGGAACACCGTCAGGATGAAGATATTCACCCAAGGGATGATTGTGGCACCAGGCCCCGAGATCGGCTTGATCCCAACTGCATTCGGGAAAATCGAGAACAGCTCGTTGCGCCAGCCGTAATGCGTGATAACCGCCCATTTCGGGTTTTCGGCGTTGGATTTCAGGTCGTCCGCCTCGGTTTGCAGGCTGGCGGTGTCGAACTTGAAATAGGGCGGCCAGTGCCAGCCGGTATCTTCGTTGCGATACACCATCGGCTTGCCATTGGTCAGGATCGCCGAGATGAACTGCACGTCGCGGTTGACCAGCGTGCCCGACTGATCGTCCGGCGTGGACCAGAAAATCCGCGTCCAGTCGTTCAGATCCTGCCGCTCCTGATAGGTGTTCACCACGCGCACGATGTCGTGCTGCGGCAAGGTGTAGTGCAGGAACGAACCCACCACGATGAGGATCACCGCCCAGAATGTCCATTTCACATATTTCATCGCCGCCTCACGCGTAGTTCACAAGATAGACAAGCGTCCCGACGACCACCGCCGGAAGCACCACAACCAGCCAGATCAGCTTGCGCCGCAGGCTGTGTTCGTATTCTGCCATGCCCTCTTCGATGAAAAGCGCACGGGCCTCGGGGGTGGCATCATCATGCCAGCCGCCGTCCCATTCCTTTTCCAGCGCCTCGCGCCGGAGCGAGCGAGAATAGATCAGCAGCGCCCAATAGGCCACCGCCGCCGCCACCGTGCCGAAAATCGCCAGTCTCAGAAATCCGATCATCGCCGCCCCCGTGTCACTGCGCCCCACGGCCCGACCAGATCAACCGGATCGCGCGGCGTAGGGGTGGCCGCGCCCCAAGGGCCCTCGACCTCGGCCATCGAGGGCTCAGACCCGAACAACGCCGCACGCGCCCCCGCCTTGTCGATCTGATATTCCTTTTCCAGGAAATCCGCCACATAGGCTTTCTTCGCCTCGGGCCAGGTCGCATAGAGCCGATAGAACAGTTCCTTGTGGCAGATGAACATCTGCCGCACATCCAGTGGGCTGAGTTCGGCCAACAGCATATTGACCAGATCGCGCAGCGGGCCCTGGGCCGCGCGCAGGGTATAGAAATAGGCCGGGTGGCGACTGTCGATCCGCGGCCAGGGGCCGCCCGCCTCGACCCAGCGCAACAGCGCCGCCAGCGCCTGAAACTCGGGCGGCAGGTCGGCGCCCAGCCGTTGCGCCACCGCGCGCAATTCCCGCCGCGAACCCGCCCCCGCATCCAGCCCCAGCGCCGCAGCCGCCTCGACCAGAATGAAATCCATCTTCTGACGCAAGATCGCCGCCGCCTGTGCGCCCTGCGCCTGCACGAGGGGTTCGACCAATCCGTTCAGTTCCAGAAACTTGGCGATTTCGTTGCGTTGTTCGACCCCAAACACATGTGCAATCGGCAAGGCGCCCAGGGCCTGCCGGTCGCCCATGCAGATCGCCGCCGGATGGGCGACCGAGCGGAAAATATAGATCCCGCCAAAATGCCCGGTCCAGAAATCCAGCGTCTCGAACGCGGTGGCCTTCAGGGCGACGGGGTCACGCGTCACATCGCCCGTCTTCTTTGCCAGATCAATCATCTGCGCGATCAGGACATCATCATACCAGCCGTCCCGCTCGGTGCGGAACCGGGTGATCAGCCCGGCCAGCTTTTCAGCCTCGGCCACATGGTTGCCGGTGGTGTCGGCCACCACGTTGATGTGGCGCAGGTCGAACAGACGCGCGGGCGTGGTCAGTTCATAGACCGTATCCTCCAGCTCACCCGCCACCGCATCCCGCGCGGTCAACGAAAACAGCTGCGCCTCGTTATCCTCGATGAACCGGCGCAAGATCGTGCGCTCGGTCGAAAAGGTGGCATTCAACAGCGGTGCCGATTTCTGCTCGGGGCTCAGCAAGATGAACTGCCGGTTCACGCCATTGGGGTTGAGATACAGCAGATCGTCCAACTCATCACCGACCTCGGGGGAGAACCCCGAAATGTCGATGTGGAATTCCTCCAGTGCCGTGCTTTTTCCGCTCAACTGTTTCAGCGCGCGGTTATAGCGATCAATCAGCGCGGGACTGTCCACGCGGATCAGATTGCCAAACATCAGCCCCTTTTCGATCAGGCGTTTCATTCCTCGCTCCGCTTGGCGCCCAGGGCCATCCGCGCCAGCTTGACCAGCACCGACAACGGCAGAACCGCGATGATGCCCATCACGAAATAGGCGGCGAACACCTGCTGCGCCTCCTGGCCCGTGGCACAGACGCCCGGTTCAAACAGATGCAGCGCGAAACTGGCCCCGCAGTTCGAGGCCGTGCCGAAAAACGCGGGCACCAAGGCGCCCACCGGTACCAGTGCCAGCATCTTGCCCCAGTCCGCACGCGCCAGGAACCACGCCACACTCAGCGCCACAATCGCGAAATAGATCAGAAACATCGTCATCCCCGGCCCTCCAGATAGCGCCTCTTGGCTTCTTCCGCGCGGGTCATGTCGCGCACCATCGCGTCGATTGCCACCGCATCCGATTTGTCGGCATAGCGGAATTCACTGTCGGCATAGCGGTTGATTTCCTGCACCACCATCTCGACCGTCACGGGGCGGCGCAATTCCGCGATCATCGCGGCTTTGGTGTCATAATCCTTGAACAGGAACAGATCGGGGTTTTCCATCCAGGCATCGGGCAATTCGAAATCCATCGCCCGCACCTTGACCGCATCGGTGATGTTCTTGATCGCGCGCCCGGTAAAGCGCGGGTCGGCCTCTTGAATGGCTTTCAGATAGGTGCCCAGCTTGGCCAGCGTATCCAAGGGCCCGACCCGCTCCGAAACCGCATCGAACACCGCAACCAGCCCCGCCTCGGCCGGGCGGTTGTGCGACTGAAAACTGTTGGCCACCGCGCGTTTGATTTCCTGAGCCGCGAACAAGTCATGGCTGCCCAGCGGAATGTCGTGTTTCTTGCCCAACAGCAGCGCCAGAATGTCGATGTAATCTTCGCGCGTTTGCGGCCCATCCACCAAAAACCGCGCCCCCGCCCGCTGCCGCAGCGCATCGTCCACATTCTCGGGAAAGTTCGAAAACATCCCGAAGGTGCAATTGCCACGCACCATGGTATTGGCGCCCGCAAACGCCTCCATCAGCACGGCGGTCACTTCCTGCTGGCCCGCGCTTGATTGCCGGTCGCCACGCTTGCCTGCGATCTGGTCGATGTCATCGACCGTACCAAAACCGATCACCGCAGGGTCCATGACGTTCTGGATGAAGGCCTTGGCATTTTGCCCCGACTTGCCCTGATAGCTGTCGATATTGTCGATGCCGAAATTCTGATAGCGGAACGGATAGCCCGCCCCCTTGCAATAGTCGTTCAGCAAACCGGCCATCATCTGGATCAGCGTGGTCTTGCCGGTGCCGGGCGCCCCATCGCCCATGAAGGTAAAGATGAAGCCGCCCAATTCGGCGAACGGGTTCATCTTGCGGGTGAAATCATAGGCCATCAGCATCTTCGCCAGACGCATCGCCTGATATTTCGCGATATGGTTGCCGACCACTTCCTGCGGTTTCTTGAACTGCATCACCAAGGTGCTGCCGCGCGCCTTGCGCGCCGGGGCAAAGCCCGCAATCGGCAGATCGTCGGCCTCGATGCGCCAGGCCGCGCCGGTGAACGCCGCAGTGCGCGCCGCCCCCTCGCCGCGCGCCCGCACCTTTTCCATCAGCGCCTCGGCATAGGCCAGAACGGTCGCCACCAGCCGCCCGTCATCGGCCCCGTGCAACGCGATGTCCTGATCCAGCTCCCACAACGCACCATAGAGCGCGAGGCTCGGGTTATCGGTCAGAACCTCTTCGACCTCGCCAATCTCGACCGTGGCCTCGGCCGCCTGCGGCGCCAGCAAGAACGCCGTCGCATTGCCGAACACCGACAACACCACCAACGATTCCGCCGCCAGCAATTCACCGAATTCGGCGCGGCGGATTTCCGGCAAACGGCCCTCCAGATTGGCCTGTTTCAATTCGCGCAGCCCCGTGGCCTCGGCAAAGGCCTCGCCCAGAGCCAGTGCAATCGCCAAGGCCCGCCTCAGCGCCTGCAACACCGCCGCCTGCGCGGGCGTGGGCAGATCATCGCCCCCCACCGCCTGCACCCGTGCGGCCAGCTGCACCCCTTCGGGGCGCGCGACAGACCGCGTCACCAATCCCGGGGTGGTCGACCGAAACCGCCGCGCCCCGGTTACAATGCCCGAAGACCGCTCCACCGGCGCGACCTCGGCGGCGCGCGCCAGACGCGGCGCATGGTCGAACCCGGCCAACATCGCGGCGGCGGCGGCATAATGCGCCCGGATCGCCTCTTCCCGCAGTTCCATCTCGTCACGCAGTGCCGACATGTTCATCCTCTTCTTCTTGGCTGAAATACTCCGGGGGTCCGGGGGCTGGCCCCCGGCCGCGCTCAGCCGTAAACCATCACCCGGCCGGAGTGCCCGACCACAAATTTGCGCACCTCGCGAAAGCCTTCGGGGTCTTTTTCGGCCAGCACCTGAAACGGGCGCTGCGGCAGGATGATCGCCCGGCTCATCCGGGTCGCCCCCAGATCCGCGCCGCGCCCCGCAAACGGGTCCAGCGCAAAGACCTGCCGTTCGGTCGTGGAAAACCACCCCTTTTCCAACTCGACCCGCGCAGATTCCAGCTCTTCAATGGCCCAGGCCAGCGCCCAATCCTCGCCCGCAGGCGCGTGCGCCTCGTCCAGAACCTCGCGGATCGGGCCGGTCTGCAGGGTAAAGGCGCTGGAATACATCGGGCCCAGATGGATGCGCCGCAGCCGTTTCGGGTGCAGATCGTCGAAATCAGTGTCGAACCCCTTGGCAATCGTCACCAGTTTCAACCCGCCCACCGATTGCGCCATCAGATGCGCCTGCACCTGCGCCCAGCGCCCCTCGTCTTTCGGCAAGGCATGGCGCGCGCTGTCCTCCAGATCCAGAATATAGACCACCGGCACATTCAGCTGGCTGTCATAGACCGCCCAATGCAGCGTGTAGCCGCGCCGCCCCTGCGGCAGATCGCCAGTCCATTCCGCCACCGGGTGCATCTGCGGCCAGAACAGCCCGCCTGCCGCCAGTGCCTCGAAATACAGCCGCTGGCTCAGTGCATATTGCAGATCAGTGGGGATCGTGCGCGCGCCGACGATCTGGCGGATCATCCGGTCCTTCAGATCGGCCTCGGGCGCCATCCCCGCCAGATGCTGCGCGGCCTGCGCGGCATCATTGGCCATCGCCACCAGCTCTTGATAGATCGGGAACCCGCTTTCATGCAGGTCGATCGTCAAATGCCGCCGCGCGGGCCCGGTGATCCGCCCGGACACCAGGTATTTCAACGACAGCGCCTGAAACGTCGCCGCAATCGCCGCCGCATAACCGCCCAAAATCTCGGTCTCGCGCACGGCCAGACTGCGGTCGGCGGCCATTTCCTGCGCGACGCTGGCCATCATCTGCGTGATCCGCGCAAATTTCGCGAAATACCGACGCGCGGCCAGATCGTCGTTCAGAACCTTGTGGTCGTGGGTCAGGTCAAGTTTGGGGGGCAGGTCAGGGTCGGGCACTTAACCACCATACAGGTTCTTGTCGTGCTTCTCGACAATCGCGGCAAAGCGGCGGGCAAAACGCTCGTCGGCCTTGGCTTTCTGTTCCAGCACCTTGCGGGCGAAAACCATGTGATCTTCGTGCGCTACCAGCATCTCGGCCATCCGCGCATTCGTCGCCACACCAATGCCCGCCATCGCGGTTTGCGCCTCTTGATCGGTTTTCACGCCGATCTCATTGATCCGGTGCGCGACATCCTGCTGCTGCGCGGTTTTCAGCGATTTCGTCAGCGCATCATACAGAACCACGCGTTGCTTGGTGTCGGTTTGCAGCTTGTTGATCAGCACCATCTGCGTCGCGGCCTGGTTTTGCAGACTATCGACCCAGGTCTTGCCCTTTTCGATATACCGCTCCAGCGTCTGGGATTTCGCCAGCATCACCTGCTCGTTTTGCACCAGCGCATTATAGCGCACGTTCAAATCGGCCAGCTCGGTTTCCAGCCGGGTGCGCGCCGCTGCGTCCTGCTCGACCGCGATTTTGTTTTCCAACGTGATGATCTCGGGGTCCATCGCCTGAATATCGGCGCGGGTCTGTTCCAGCTCGGCCACGGTCGCCTCGCGCTCATCCAGTGTGCCGGTCAGGTTCGCCTCGACCTTGGCCTTCTGCTCGTTCAGCACCGCCAGTTGACCATCCAGCAGCTTCACGATGGTGTCGGATTTCGCGATCAGATCCTGCAATTTCTCATCAATCGAGGCCGAGCGCAGGCGTTCCTGCCGCATCGCCTCGGATTTGCCACGCGCGAAAATGCCGACAAAGCTCTCCCACCCGGATTTCGAGCGCATCTCGTCGAAATCCTTGGAAAACCCGGCGGTCACATCATCCAGCCCCATGATCAGCTCGGCGATATTGGCGTTCATCGCATCGGCATGGGCCTGCACATCCGCCAGCGTGGCATTTTCAACGTCAAACGTCGCGCCCTCGGCGGTGCCCAATTTGGCGCGCGCCGCGTCGATCCGGGTTGTAATTTCGGACATCTTTGCCTGTGCGTCGGCCATCTGCCGCTGGCTTTCCGCGATCTGGGTTTCAAAACCGGCCATCCGACCCTCCAATGTTAATCAAATTTACAAATGGGATCCGCGCGCCCCGACGCAAGACCCTCTTCTTCGAAACGCTAACGAAATCGTCCGCACGCCGCCACCGCTTTTGCGCATTTACGCGCGCGGATCCCGGGGGTAGCGTGCGGTTATGGACTTGGCCCAACGCATCCGTTTTGAAATAGACCAGCGCCGCGATGACCTGATCGCGCTGACGCAGGATCTGATCCGTATTCCAACACTCAACCCGCCCGGGCGGCACTATCGCGAGATCTGCGATTATCTGGCCGAGCGGCTGGCGCACAGTGGTTTCGGGATCGAGCTGATCCGCGCCCATGACGCGCCCGGCGATTGCGATGCCTACCCGCGCTGGAACCTGGTCGCGCGGCGCGCAGGCAGCGCCCCGGGCGATTGCGTGCATTTCAACAGCCACCACGATGTGGTCGAGGTCGGTCACGGCTGGACCCGCGATCCGTTCGGTGGCGAGATCGAGGGCGACCGGATCTATGGCCGCGGGGCGTGCGACATGAAAGGTGGGCTGGCGGCGTCGGTGATCGCCGCCGAAGCCTTCATCGCCGCCTGCCCGGACTATCGCGGCGCGATCGAGATTTCCGCCACCGCGGACGAGGAATCCGGCGGTTATGGCGGCGTGGCCTATCTGGCCGCGCAGGGCTATTTCAGCCCGGATCGGGTGCAGCACGTCATCATTCCCGAACCGCTGCACAAGGATCAGATCTGCCTGGGTCACCGGGGCGTCTGGTGGGCCGAGATCGAAACCCAGGGTCGGATCGCCCATGGCTCGATGCCGTTTCTGGGCGATTGCGCGGTGCGCCACATGGGCGCGGTGCTGGCCGAAATCGAAGACACTCTGATGCCGCTGCTGGCCAGCAAGCACACCGCGATGCCGGTGATCCCGCCCGGTGCGCGGCAATCCACGCTCAACATCAATTCGATCCACGGCGGCGCCCCCGAACCCGAGGCGGGCTCGACCGCGCTGCCCGCGCCCTGCGTGCCCGACCGCTGCCGCATCATCATCGACCGCCGCTTCCTGATCGAGGAACAGATCGACGAGGTGAAGGCAGAGGTCACCCGGCTGCTCGAGCGCGTCAAGGCGCAGCGCCCAAGCTTCGCCTATGAAATCCGCGATCTGTTCGAAGTGCAGCCCACAATGACCGACCGCGACGCGCCCGTCGTGCGTTCGACCGCTGCCGCCATCGCCGCCGTTCTGGGCCGCGAAGCCGCCTATGTCGTCAGCCCCGGCACCTATGACCAGAAACATATCGACCGGATCGGGCGGCTGAAAAACTGTATTGCTTATGGGCCGGGCGAATTGGCGCTGGCGCATCAACCCGACGAATGGATCAGCGTGACCGACATGGCCGACAGCGCCAAGGTCATGGCCTTGGTTCTGGCGGAATTGCTGGGCGGCTGAGCGGGCAAAGGGGGCGCTGCCCCCTCGGCCCTTTGACCCTCACCCCCGGAGTATTTGCACCAGGAGAAACCGCTGATTTCTTCTTGGCCCAAATACTCCAGGGGGTCCGGGGGAGGATCCCCCGGCGCGGATCAGACTGCGATATTGTCGATCAGACGCACATCGCCCAGTTGGGCGGCCACCAGCATCCGCGCGGGTTCGTCAAGGTGTGCCATCGGGCGCAGCCCCTCGGTCGTGCGCAATTCCAGATATTCGACCGCGCTGAAGCCAGCCTCAAGGATCGCCGCCTGCGCATTCAGCAGCGTGGCGCCAACCGGCGCACCGGCACGGATTTCGGCCGCGGCGGCCTGCATGATCTGGTGCAGTGCGGGCGCCTGGGCGCGTTCCACCGCCGACAGCCGCACATTGCGTGACGACATCGCCAGCCCGTCGGCTTCGCGGATCGTCGGGCAGCCCATGACTTTCACTGGGATATTCAGGTCTTCGACCAGACGGCGCACCACTTGCAACTGCTGCCAATCCTTTTCGCCAAAAAAGGCGCGGCCCGCCTGGGTCATGCCGAACAGCTTGCTGACCACCGTCGCCACGCCATCGAAATGGCCCGGGCGGAAGGCGCCTTCCAGCGGCTCGGACACGCCCGACACCGAAACCGTGGTGGCAAAGCCTGCAGGATAGACCTCGTCTACGCCCGGCGCGAACAGAACATCCACCCCCTCGGCCTCGAGCAGGGCCAGATCATGGGCCTCGTCGCGGGGGTATTTCGTCAGATCATCGGGGTTGTTGAACTGCATCGGGTTCACGAAAATCGTCACGATCACCCGGTCGGACTGTTCGCGGGCGGCCCGCGCAAGGCTCAGGTGCCCGTCATGCAGCGCGCCCATCGTCGGCACCACCCCCACCAGCATGCCCGAGCGTTTCCACGCGGCCACTTTCTCGCGCAGCTCGGCCGAGGTGCGGATTACTTGGGTCATTTTTTCACCTCATCGGCAAAGACATGTTCAGGTGCCGGGAAGGTACGGGTGCGGACCTCGGCGGCATAGGCGGCAATCGCGGCTTCGCCATCGGCACCGAGCGTGCCAAAGCGTTTCACGAATTTCGGTTTGAAGGCGGTGAAAAGACCCAGCATGTCATCGACAACCAGCACCTGCCCATCGCAGCCCGCGCTGGCGCCGATGCCGACGGTGGGAATAGCGATTTCAGCGGTGATGCGGTCAGCCAGACTGGCGGGCACTTTCTCCAGCACCACGGCAAAGGCGCCTGCCGCGGCCACGGCCTGCGCATCGGCCATCAGCCGCGCGCCATCTTCGCCCCGGCCCTGCACCTTGTAGCCGCCAAACACATTGACCGACTGCGGCGTCAGCCCGATATGCGCCATCACCGGAATGCCACGCGCCACCAGAAAGGCAATCGTCGCGGCCATATGCACGCCACCTTCCAGCTTGACCGCCCCCGCGCCGGTCTCGGCCATCAGGCGGGCGGCATTGCGAAACGCCTGCTCGGGGCTTTCCTCATAGCTGCCAAAGGGCATGTCGATGACCATGCAGGCCTGCCCCAGCCCGCGGGCCACCGCCTGGCCGTGCAGCACCATCATTTCCATCGTGACGCCCAGGGTCGAGGGCAGGCCATGCAGCACCATCCCCACCGAATCCCCGACCAGCACCAGATCGACATGGGCATCCATCATCCGCGCCATCGGCGTGGTATAGGCGGTCAGGCACACGATCGGCGCGCCCCCCTTCATCGCGGCGATATCAGCGGGCATCAGCTGCCGCACGGTTCCGGTTGCACTCATGGCATTCTCCTTCTCCCTGGCGCGCAGACATAACGGCCCGCGCCCCGTATTGCAAAGATAGAAATGCCGCGCCGCAGCGCCCTGGGGGAGAGTGCGGCGGCGTTTCCCCCTGTATCACGCCCCGCCAAATGCCTTGATCATGGGGCGGATCGGGTCAATCATGCCCGCACCGTCACGCCACCATGAAAGAGGGCCCGATGACCCGTCCCCTGCTGAGCCGCTACCTGATCCCCGCCGCCGCTTTCGCGCTTTGTGCCTCGGGGGCCTGGGCCGCGCCTGATGCGATCACCCTTGGCATGGTGCTGGAGCCGCCAAACCTCGACCCGACCGCAGGCGCCGCCGCCGCCATCGACGAGGTGGTCTATGCCAATATCTTTGAAGGTCTGACCCGGTTTGGCCCCGATGGCGCCGTGCTGCCCGCGCTGGCGCGCAGTTGGGATGTGTCCGACGATGGCGCCACCTACACCTTTCATCTGGTCACCGGCGCGACCTTCCACGATGGCAGCACCTTTGACGCGGAAGATGTGAAATTCAGCCTCGACCGCGCCCGCGCCGAAGACAGCGCCAATGCGCAAAAGGCGCTGTTTGCGGGCATCAACGCGGTCGAGGTGATCGACCCGGCCACGGTGCGCGTCACGCTGGCGGCCCCCGATGGCGCGCTGCCGTTCAAGCTCGCCTGGGGGGATGCGGTCATTCTGGCACCCGAAACCGCCCCCGAGGCCGCGACCCATCCGGTCGGCACCGGGCCGTTCGTCTTTGCCGATTGGGTGCAGGGCGATCACGTCACGCTGGCTGCCAACCCCGCCTATTGGGGCGAAAAACCGGCGCTGGCCAAGGCCACCTTCCGCTTCATCTCCGACCCGACGGCGGCCTTTGCCGCGATGATGGCGGGTGATGTCGATGCCTTCCCGAATTTCCCGGCGCCCGAAACGCTGGCGCAATTTCAGGCCGATCCGCGGTTCAAGGTGATCGTCGGCTCGACCGAGGGCGAAACCATTCTGGCGATGAACAACCATCAGCCGCCGCTCGACAACATCAAGGTGCGCGAAGCCATCGCCCATGCGATCAACCGGCAAGATGTGATCGACGGCGCGATGTTTGGCTATGGCACGCCGATCGGCACGCATTTTGCCCCGCACAACCCCGATTACGAGGATCTGACCGCGCTGTCGGCCTATGACCCGGAAAAATCCAAGGCCCTGCTGGCCGAGGCTGGCATCAGCGATCTGACCCTGCGGCTGGCCCTGCCGCCGCCCACCTATGCGCGGCGTGGCGGGGAAATCATCGCAGCCCAACTGGCGCAGGTCGGCATCAAGACCGAGGTCAGCAATCTGGAATGGGCCCAATGGCTGGAGCAGGTGTTCAAGGGCCATGATTTCGATCTGACCATTGTCAGCCACACCGAACCGGCCGACATCAACATCTATGCCCGGCCGGATTACTACTTTGGCTATGGCAAACCAGAATTCGTCGCGTTGATGGACAAGCTGGGCGCCACCTCCGACCCAAAGGACCGCACCGCGCTGAACCATCAGGCCGAAGAGATGATCGCGAAAGACTACGTCAACGCCTATCTGTTCCAGCTGGCCAAGACCGGCGTCGCCAATGCCAAGATCGAGGGGCTGTGGGAAAACGCACCGACCCAGGCCAATGACCTGAGCGCGGTGCACTGGGTCGATTGACCGCGGCACCGCGCTTCAACAAAGCTCAAATATCCCGGGGGTCCGGGGGCAGTGCCCCCGGCCTTCGCCACTTTCAGGCCCTGACCATTCAAGGACACCATGCTGCTGCAAGCCCTCACCCCCGCCGCCGCCGAACCCGAAATCAGCCGCCCCGCCCCGGAACACCTGATTTCGGGCGATCCGGTTCACACCACCTGGAATGTCGATGACGACCGCGGGCTTTACTGCGGGATCTGGCAATCGACCCCCGGCGCGTGGCGCTGTTCCTATGACGAATGGGAATATTGCCGCATCCTGTCGGGGCGCGCGGTCATCACCGGCAATGATGGCAGTGAACTGACGGTGGGGCCGGGCGACAGCTTCGTCATGCGCCCGGGCTTTGCCGGGCGTTGGGAGGTTCTGGAAACCATCCGCAAGGATTACGTGATCCTCTACCGCTAAACCCGCGGCGAAACCCGCAACCTCAAAGGCCGGGGCGCAGACCCCGGCCTTTTACGGTCCAATCCCGGTGGGCGCTCAGTTCAGCCCGCGCAGCTCGGCTTCGCGTTCTTCGGCCGAGGCCACGGCGGCGGCGTGTTGTTCGGCTTCAACCGTGGTCAGATCGGGCACGATACCCGCCTCATAGGCCGCCTGATCGGCCTCGATCGCGGCAATATCCGTGGCTGACACCAGATAGCCGGTGTGCAGTTCGACCACCTCGCCCTCCATCGCCAGGCTTTCCTCGCGCGAGCGCACCTTGACGCGGGTGCCCAGTTCCATTTCGTCATACATGTCGATGACGTCCTGGTTGAACAGCCGGATACAGCCCGCCGAAGTGGCCTTGCCAATCGAACTTGGGTCCATCGTGCCATGGATCCGGTAATAGGTGTCCTTGCCGCCCCGATAAAGGTAAAGCGCGCGCGCCCCCAGCGGGTTATCCAGCCCCCCCGGCAGGCCGCCCGCCAACGGGCCATACAGATCGGGATCGGTGCGGACCATGTTTTTGGTGGGCGTCCACGACGGGTATTCTTCCTTGCGGCGCACCACGGCCTCGCCCTTGAAGCCGCGGCCTTCCTTGCCGACCGCAATGCCGAAGCGCATCGCCTTGCCCGGCTCCACGACGTGATAAAGCAGCCGCGCATAGGGATCGACAACAATGGTGCCCGGCGCCTCGGGGCCGTCATAGGCCACCCATTGGCGACGGTTGCGCGCGGTCAGATAGGTCGGGCTGACGGCAGGCACCACGCGATCACCATCGGGGCGGGCCTGATATTCGGGCGGCACACTGGCGCTGGACACCGCAACCGTCGAGGTGGCCGGATCGCCCGCGCACCCCGCCAGAACCGCCACAGCCCCAAACGCCAGCACCACATGGCGCAGACCAGAAATAGACAACCACACGATACCAATCCCCCAGATTTTTCGAATCCCGGGTGGCAGAACCCGGACTGTCGCGTATCAGCCCAATCTGCCCCCTCTCCGTCAACCCCCCGGCACGCCATCAGTTCCCGACTGTGACCCGGACAAAGCAAAACCCGCGCAGAAACCTGCGCGGGTTGGCCGTATTTACCCGGACAAGGGGCTTATTCGACCTTGCCGATCGAGAAGAACAGCGTCTCGCCCGAGCTGTCGTCCACACCGTCATTGTCGGTGACCACAAACCCCTCGCCCGCGGCGTCGATGGCAAAGCCTTCAACCTTGTCCACCACATAGCCGCCGGTGGCTTTCAGATCGGGGATCAGATCGCGAACCTCTTCCTTGGCAACCACGGGCAGATCGCCGCCCAGTTTCGCGGGCACCAGATCGGCGAGCTTCACGCGGAAGATCTTTTTCACCACAGCCGCCGCGCCAATCTGGTTGTCGCGTTCGATCACATAGGCATGATCGCCCGCCACGGTGATTTCCGACAACCCCATCCAGCCTGCGCCTTTCGGCTCCAGCGGGTAATGCACCGCCCCCCACTCTCCGGTTTCGGTGTTATAGGCGACCAGCTTGACCATGCCTTTCGGGTCGTCGCGCCATTCGCGCTGCACCGCCATCCACAGCGTATCGCCGACCTTGGCCACACCTTCGAAGCCAAAGCGCACCTCGTTGGCGGCCAGTTCGGCGGGCAGGCCGATCTGCTCCTTGATCGCGCCCTTGGCATTCACATGCAGCAGACCGTGCGGCACCATCTTGGCGCTGTTGCCTTCCGAGGCCAGCCAGAAGCCACCCTTGCCATCCAGCGTGATCCCTTCCAGATCCAGCAGCTGCGCCGCATCGCCGCCACGGGTGACCAGCGTCGCCTCGGTGATCCGCGCGGGTTTCGTCGTGGCGTCGATGGTAAAGATCGACGGCTGCGCCGAATAGAAGCTGTCAGACACACCATACAGAATGCCGGGTTTCTCGGCATCGGCCACCAGACCCGACAACGCCCCCCAACCGATCAGCGTGTCGCTGCCCGCCGAGGTGATCATCGGATAAGACGCCGGGGCCGCGCTGCGTTCAAACAGCATGACATGCGCCCGCGCGGCACCGTCTGCGCCCAGATCGGTTTCGTTGGCCGACACCAGCAAATTGCGCGCCGGGATCGTGGTGTAGCCTTCCGGCCCGATGCCCGAGGGCAGGATCTGCAGCAGTTTCGGCGCGGCCAGATCGGCCACATCGTAAACCCCCACGACCGAACCACGTTCGGAGCCCACGAAGACCAGCGTCTGACCGTCGAACTGGCCCACCTCGATCGACTCGGGTTCGACCCCCTTCTTGCCTGCGCGCTTGTCCGGGAAATGGCCGATTTCGGCCACGGCACGTTCAAAGCTCATGCCGCTGTCGTAAACGATGGTGCCGTCCTTGTTGAAGATGGTCCAGCCGCGCGAGCCGCCCTTCCAGTCGCCTTCATTGGCAGTGGCAAAATGATCGGCGTCAATCCAGCGGACCTCGTCGGGTTCGCGCGCCACCCCTTGCAGCGTACCGCTGAAGTCGATCTTGCCGTCTTTCTTGGTGTCCACACCGTCCAGATCAACACTGCCCGCACTGAAATGGCTGGCCACGGTGCCATCGGCCCCGATCACCACAAGATAATTGTTTTCCTGCATCGTGACGACGATCTCGCCCAGATCGTTGACGTCAACGAATTCGGGCTCCGGGTCGTCGCCCGCCAGATCGGCCAGCCCCGTCATCTCGATCCGCTGGGCGGCGGCGCAGTCGGGCATGCCCTCCGTGACCGGCAGCTTGACGACATACCCCGCGGGCATCTGCGGCAGCGCGCCGTCGTTCAGCTCTTCGTTGCGCTCGTTCTCGATCGCCACGGCGATGAAGCTGCCATCCTTGGCGCGCGCGACGGAATCGGGCTGCCCGCCCAGATCACAACTCGCCACTTCGGTTTTCGTCGCCAGATCGACGACGGCCAGACGCCCCGAGGTATTGATGTAGTCTGCCGAGGTATTCACCGCCACAAGCGCCTTGGTGCCGATCACCGTCACGCTCGTCGGTTCGCCGCCCACGGGAATGTTGCCCATCGGCTTGGGAGCACTGGCGTCAGAAATATCAACCAGACCGATCACCCCCAGCGGGCTGTCGGTATAGACCAACCCCATACCATCTTCGGTCGCCGCGATGATCTCGGCCGAAGTTTCGCGGACCCGGTCCTCGCCCTCAGCCATGTTGTCGGGCGTGGCAAAGCTGGCAATGCGGTTGAAATTCATTTCGGCCAAGGCGGGCATGGCGGTGGTCAGCGCCAAAGCGGCACCAAGCGACAAGCGCAACATCATGGGACTCTCCGTTCAACAAAGTTGCCCATGCCCTTCGCCCGCCAATGTTACACGCCCGCGACGCGGGCGTGACAGTTTTACGAACCGGATCATGGGGGGGGCGCCCCCCATACCCTTAGCCCACGATGTTGAACCCCGGCCCATAGGGATATTTCGTGATATCCTCGGCGCCGTCTGCGCCGATCACCAGAATATCGTGTTCACGGTAGCCCCCCGCACCGGGCGTGCCCTGCGGCAGGGTCAGCATCGGCTCCATGCTGATCACCATGCCCGGCTCCAGCACCGTGTCGATATCCTCGCGCAATTCCAGCCCGGCCTCGCGCCCGTAGTAATGGCTGAGCACGCCGAAGCTGTGGCCATAACCGAAGGTGCGGTATTGCAGCAGGTCGCGTTCGGCAAAGAACGCATTGACCAGCGCCGTTACTTCGTCACAACGCGCGCCGGGTTTCAGCAGGCTCATGCCATATTCATGCGCGGCGACGTTCGCCTCCCAGATCGCCAGGCTGGCGGCATCGGCCTCGCCCACGAACAGCGTGCGTTCAAGCGCCGTGTAATAGCCCGAAATCATCGGGAAACAGTTCAGGCTCAGGATATCGCCGCGTTTCAACACCCGCCCCGTCACCGGATTATGCGCGCCATCGGTGTTGAGGCCCGACTGAAACCACACCCAGGTGTCGCGATATTCCGCATCGGGGAAACGGCGCGCGATCTCGGCCTCCATCGCGTCGCGCCCGGCCATTGCCACGTCGATCTCGCGCAGCCCTTCGCGGATCGTGTCGCGGATCGCATAGCCTCCGACATCTGCCACCGCTGCCCCCTGTGTGATCAGATCAATCTCGGCCGGGCTTTTGAGCATCCGCTGCGCCATGGTGCCTGCGGAAATATCCATGCCGCGCCTGGGCGCCAGAAAATGGCTGAACTTCTCGGCATTGACCATGCTCAGATGATCCGCCTCGACGCCGACAGATTTTCCTGTTCCAATAATATGAGCCACCGCGCGCCAGTAGTTATCGCGCGCCCAGTCGGTATAGGTCAGGCTTTCACCATGGCAACGCCGCCATGGCTGTCCCGCATCAATCCCCGCCGAAATCAACACGGACCGATCCCGCGTCACCACCAGCCCATAGGGCCGCCCGAAGCTGCAATACAAAAACCCCGCGTAATAGGCGATGTTGTGCATCGAGGTCAGCAAACAGGCGTCGAGATCGTGCATCTCCATCAGGTCGCGCAGGCCTTCCAGGCGCGCCTCGTATTCCTCGGGCGCAAAGGGCAGCGGGGCCTTGTCGCCATTCTCGCAGATGTAGAATTCGGGTCTTTGCATCGTCGTCTCCATGGGGCCGCGGACCCCGAAAGATCCCGGCGTTCAGGACGAGGGCGGATGATCCGCAAGCATCGGGCGTGCCCGCCCTGTGACGACGCCATCGTCACGGCTGTGCATATATGCTGGCGCAAGTGCGGCAGCCTTGCAATGCCTCCGGCGGGAGTATTTTTGCCAAGAAGAAACCGCCATTTCTCCTGGTCGAAATACTCCGGGGGTGAGGGCCGTTTGGCCCGAGGGGGCAGCGCCCCCTTGACCCCGCCCGCGACACGGACGAACCTCGCCGCAATGGGCCGTTACATCCTCAGACGTCTGATCACCCTTGCCGCCAGCCTCTTGCTGGCCAGCCTGGTCATTTTCGCGCTGATCGAAGTCACGCCCGGCGATCCGGCCAGTTTCATGCTGGGGCTGAATGCCGCCCCCGAGACCGTGGCCGCGTTGCGCGATCAGCTGGGGCTGAATGATCCGCTGCCGCTGCGCTATCTGCATTGGGTCGCGGGGATGGTGCAGGGCGATTTCGGGCTGAGCTATACCTACAAGGTGCCGGTGGCCGATCTTGTGGCGGATCGGCTGAAGATCTCGTTGCCACTGGCACTGATTGCGCTGGCGTTGTCCAGCGCGCTGGCGCTGCCCGCGGGGGTATGGGCCGCGTCGCGGCGGGGGCGTGCGGGCGATGCGCTGGTGATGGGGGCGACGCAGCTGGGGATCGCGGTGCCCAATTTCTGGTTCGCGATGTTGCTGGTGCTGGTGTTTGCAATCAAATGGCGGCTGTTTCCGGCGGGCGGGTTTCCGGGCTGGTCCGACCCGTTGGCGGCGTTGCGGGCGCTGACCCTGCCTGCGATTGCGCTGGCGCTGCCGCAGGCGGCCATTCTGGCGCGGGTTTTGCGTTCCGCGCTGATCGAGACGCTGGGGCAGGATTACATTCGCACCGCGCGCGCCAAGGGCCTGTCACGGCGCGCAGCCCTGACCCGGCACGCGCTGCGCAATGCGCTGATCCCGGTGCTGACAATTCTGGGCATGCAGTTTTCCTTTCTGCTGGCGGGCGCGATCATCATTGAAAACGTGTTCTACATCCCCGGTCTGGGGCGGCTGATCTTTCAGGCAATCACCCAGCGCGACCTGATCGTGGTGGAATCGGTGGTGATGATCCTGGTCTTTGCGGTGATCGCGGTGACGTTCCTGACCGATCTGGCCTATGCGCTGGTTGACCCCCGGTTGCGGAGGCACGCATGAAACCCTCGCTCGCCTTGGGGGCTGTGCTGTCGGCCGCGGCACTGGCGGCGGCGGTTTTGTCGCTGATCTGGATGCCCTATGACATCACCCAACTGGCGATTGCGCAGAAATTGCAACCGCCGAGCCTGGCACATTGGGCGGGCACCGATCACTTCGGGCGGGACATTGCCTCGATGCTGATGGCGGGGGCGCGCACCTCGTTGGCGGTGGCGCTGGTCGCGGTGGGGATCGGCGTGGGCGTCGGCGTGCCGCTGGGCCTGAGTGCGGCGGCGCTGCGCGGGTCGTGGCTGGATGAGGTCATGATGCGCGGCAACGATCTGATCTTTGCCTTCCCGTCGCTGGTGATCGCGATCCTGATCACCGCGGTCTTCGGCCCTTCGGCCACCAATGCGATCATCGCGATCGGGATCTTCAACATCCCCGTGTTTGCCCGGGTGGCACGGGCTGGCGCCCTGTCCCTGTGGACACTGGATTACATCCGTGCGGCGCAGGTGGCGGGCAAGGGGCGCGCCCGGATTTCGGCCGAACATATCCTGCCCAATATCGCGAACCTGTTGATCGTGCAGGGAACGATCCAGTTCAGCCTGGGCATTCTGGCCGAGGCGGGGCTTAGCTATGTGGGCCTTGGCGCGCAACCGCCGACCGCCAGCTGGGGCCGGATGCTGGCCGAGGCGCAAACCATGGTGACACTGGCACCGCATGTGGCGCTGGCGCCGGGGCTGGCGATTGTGGTCACCGTGCTGGGGCTGAACCTGTTGGGTGACGGGTTGCGCGATGCGCTGGACCCGCGGCTGCGGGGGCGCGTGGCATGAGCCTGCTGACGCTGGAGGCCCTGACATTGATGATCGGCGCGGCCCCGATCCTGCGCGGCGTGACGCTGGGCCTCGGCCCCGGTGAAATTCTGGGTTTGGTGGGCGAATCCGGGTCGGGCAAGTCAATGACGGCGCTGGCGGTGATGGGGCTGTTGCCGCAGGGCGCACGGACCCTCGGGCGGATATGGCTGGAAGGGCAGGATGTGCTGGCCCTGACCGAGCGGCAGATGTGCGCGCTGCGCGGCAATCAGATCGGGATGATCTTTCAGGAACCGATGACCGCGCTGAACCCGCTGATGACGATCGGCGATCAGGTCGCCGAAACCCTGATGGTGCACCGCAAGATGCCGCGCGCCGAGGCCCGGCAAATTGCGCGCGACAAACTCGACCGGGTTGGCCTGACTGCGCCGCGCTTTCCCCTGTCACTGTACCCGCACGAATTGTCGGGCGGGCAGCGGCAGCGGGTGGCGATCGCAATGGCCATTGCGCTGCAACCGCGCGTGCTGATCGCGGATGAACCGACGACCGCACTGGATGTCACCACCCAGGCCGAGGTGCTGGACCTGCTGCGCGATCTGGCCCGCACCGAGGATATGGCACTGATCCTGATCACCCACGATCTGGCGGTGGTTGCGGGCATGGCCGACCGCGTGGCGGTGATGCGGCGCGGCGAAATCGTGGAGACCGGCCTGACCGAGACGCTGTTTCGCGCCCCTCAGCACCCCTATACCGCGCAGCTGCTGGCAGCCTCGACCCATCGCCCCGAAGCTGCGGCGCGCCCGACCTTCGCGCCGGGCCGTGAGTATTTGAGCCAAGAAGAAAATCCTGCCGCTTCTTCTTGGCAAAAATACTCGGATCCCGACGGCGCCTTGCTGCGGGTCGCGGGGGCTGTGCGAACCTACCGCCTGGCCCGGCCCCGCCCGTTCGCCCCGCATCCCGCGTTGCGTGCAGTCGATGACGTCAGCTTCACCATCGCGCCGGGGGAATCGCTGGGACTTGTGGGCGAGTCTGGCTGCGGCAAAAGCACCCTGACCCGGGCGATCCTGGGGCTAGATCCCCTGCAAGAGGGCACGATCCGGCTGGGTGCGCATCTGGTCGGCCCCGGCATGCCGCAGGCCGCGCGCGCCGATGTGCAGGTGGTGTTTCAGGATCCTTACGGCAGTTTCAACCCGCGCCAGCGGGTCGAGACATTGGTCGCCGAGCCATTCCATCTGACCGGCCTTCCCGCCGATTGGCGTGACCGGGTGGCCGCCGCACTGGTCGAGGTCGGGCTTGCGCCCGAGGATGGTGCGAAGTTCATCCACGAATTTTCCGGCGGTCAACGCCAGCGCATCGCGATTGCGCGCGCCCTGATCATCCGCCCGAAACTGATCGTGCTGGACGAGGCGGTTTCGGCGCTGGATGTGCGGGTGCGCGCGCAGGTACTGGACCTGCTGGCCGCGCTGCAGGCCAGCCACGATCTGGCCTATCTGTTCATTTCGCATGATCTGTCGGTGGTCCGTAATGTGACCACGCGTTGTCTGGTGATGCAGGCCGGACGGATCGTCGAACAGGGCCCGACCGAAGCGCTGTTTACCGCACCCGGTCACCCCTACACCGCGCAGCTGCTGGCCGCCGCGCCGCAAATCCCCCCCGCATGGATGGAGGACCGTGCCCATGCTTCCCCTTTGGTTTGATCCCACAGAAATCCTGATTGGCGCGCGCTGGCGCAAAACGCGCGAGACCCTGCCGGTGGAAAACCCCTCGACCGGGGCCGAGATGGCGCAGATCGCGCGCGGCACCACAGGCGACATTGACGAGGCGGTCGCCGCCGCACAAGCCGCCCTTGATGGCGAATGGGGGCAACTGACCGCCACCGAACGCGGCCGGGTACTGGCGCGGATGGGGGCGCTGGTGCTGGACAATGCCGAGGCGCTGGCCACGATCGAGGCGCTTGATGTCGGCAAGCCGCTGACCCAGGCGCGCGCCGATGTGGTGGCGCTGGCGCGCTATCTGGAATTTTACGGCGGGGCGGCCGACAAGGTGATGGGCGAGACGATCCCCTATCTGAACGGCTATACCGCCTACACGTTGCGCGAACCGCACGGGGTCACCGGCCATATCGTGCCCTGGAATTACCCGATGCAGATCATCGGGCGCTCGGTCGGTGCGGCGCTGGCGATGGGCAATGCTGCCGTGTTGAAACCCGCCGAAGAAGCCAGCCTGACCGCGCTTGCCTTTGCCCGGATCGCCGCCGAAGCCGGGTTGCCGCCAGGTGCGCTCAATATCGTGCCGGGCCTGGGCGAAGAGGCGGGGGCGGCGCTGTCGGCGCATCCGGGCATCAATCACCTGAGCTTCACCGGTTCGGTCGGCGTGGGCCAACGGATCCAGGCGCAAGCGGCGGCGAATGTGGTTCCGGTCACGCTCGAACTCGGGGGGAAATCGCCGCAGATCGTGTTTGGCGATGCCGATCTGGACCGCGCCCTGCCGTTTCTGGTCAACGCGGGCATTCAGAACGCGGGCCAGACCTGTTCGGCGGCCTCGCGCATTCTGGTGCAGCGTGGCCGCTATGACGAGGTGGTCGCGCGGATGGCCGCGCGCTACAGCGCGCTGCGCGTCGGACCTGCGCTGTCGGACATGGACCTTGGGCCGCTGATCTCGGCCCGGCAAAAGCAGATCGTCGAGGGCTACCTGCGGCTCGCTTCCGATCTGACGATTGCCGCGCAAGGCCAGATCCACCCCGACGCGCCCGACACCGGCCATTACATCGCGCCCACGCTGATCGCGGGCGGCACCGGCGCGCATCGGCTGGCGCAGGAAGAAATCTTTGGCCCCGCGCAGCTGGTGATCCCGTTCGACACCGAAGAAGAGGCGGTGGCGATCGCCAATGGCACGGAATACGGGCTCGTCGCGGCGATCTGGTCGCAGGACGGACCGCGCACACTGCGGCTGGCGCGGCGGCTGCGCGCGGGTCAGGTGTTCTTGAACAATTACGGTGCGGGTGGCGGGGTCGAGTTGCCCTTCGGCGGCACCGGAAAATCGGGCCATGGCCGCGAAAAGGGGTTCGAGGCGCTTTACGGCTTTTCGGCCCTGAAAACCGTGGCCGCCTGGCATGGCTGAGCGTGAAGTGGGGAGGACGACATGAGACTTGAGGGAAAAACCGCAATCGTGACCGGCGGCGCGTCGGGGTTTGGCGCGGGGATCGCGCGGCGCTTCGTGGCCGAGGGTGCCGAGGTGATGATCGCCGACATGAACTATACCGCCGCCCGGGCACTGGCCGACGAAATCGGCGCGCTCGCCTGCGAGGTCGATGTGAGCCGCGATGGATCGGTCGCCGACATGGCGCGGCTGGCCAGCACCACCTGGGGGCGGGTCGATATTCTGGTGAACAACGCGGGCACCACCCATCTGCCTGCCTTCATGGAAGAGGTCAGCGAGGCCGAGTTCGACCGGGTCTTCGCGGTGAATGCGAAATCTGTCTATCTGACCGCGCGTCATATCGTGCCGATGATGAAGGCGGCCGAGCGCGGCGCCATTCTGAACGTCGCCTCGACCGCCGGGGTGTCGCCCCGCCCGCGGCTGAACTGGTACAACGCCTCGAAAGGGTGGATGATTACCGCCACACGGGCGATGGCGGTCGAACTTGCGCCCTTTGGGGTGCGGGTCAATGCGATCAACCCGGTCGCCGGGGAAACGCCGCTTTTGAAAAGTTTCATGGGCGAAGACACCCCCGAGGTGCGCGCAAAGTTTCTGGCGACGATCCCGCTGGGGCGGTTTTCGACCCCCGAAGACATGGCCAATGCGGCGCTGTTTTTGTGCTCGGACGAGGCGTCGATGGTGACCGGCGTCGCGATGGAAGTGGATGGCGGGCGCTGCATCTGAGCCGCCCGGGGGTTTCACACCCCCGGACCCCCGTGGGATATTTGAGCCAAAGTGAAAGGCCACAGGAAAGGGAGACCGATGCGCGCCGGACCAAGAAACCTGATCACCGATGTCGAGGGGCTGATCGTGGGCAATGCGCAGGACGCGGGCCTGCGGTCGGGCTGCACGGTGCTGACGGCGGCACGGCCGTTCGTGGCGGCGGTGCATGTGATGGGCGGCGCCCCCGGCACCCGCGAGACCGACCTGCTGGCGCCCGACAAGCTGGTGCAAGAGGTGGACGCACTGGTGCTGTCGGGGGGATCGGCCTTCGGGCTGGATGCGGCGGGCGGCGTGGCGGACGGGTTGCGCGCGGCGGGGCGTGGCTTTGCCGTGGGGGATATTCGGGTGCCGATCGTGCCGGGGGCAATCCTGTTCGATCTGCTCAATGGCGGCGACAAGGGCTGGGCCACCAACCCCTATGGCGCGCTGGGGCGCGCGGCGCTGGCGCAGGCGGGGCCCGCGTTTCAGATCGGCACGGCAGGCGCGGGCTATGGCGCGATGACCGGCACGCTGAAGGGGGGCTTGGGCTCTGCCTCGGCGGTTCTGGACAGTGGCATCACCGTGGGCGCGCTGGTGGCGGTGAATGCGCTGGGATCGGCCTGCGTGGCTGAAGGGCGCGAATTCTGGGCTGCCCCTTGGGAGCTGGGGGATGAATTCGGCGGCCTTGGGGCCGCGCGCGCCTATCCCGCCGGGGCCGAACCCGCGCCGATGAAACGGATGGGGGAGGCCACGACGATTGCAATTGTGGCAACCGATGCCATGCTGACGCAGGCGCAGGCCACACGCATGGCGACAGCGGCGCATGACGGGATGGCGCGCGCGCTGGTGCCGAGCCACACGCCCTTTGATGGCGATCTGGTCTTTGCCGCAGCCACCGGCGCGCGCGCGCTGCCTGACCCCGTGGCGGACCCGTTCAAACTGGGTCATGCGGCGGCCAGCTGTCTGGCACGCGCGATCGCCCGGGCGGTCTATGCAGCACGGCCCATGCCCGGCGATCTGCAACCTTGCTGGCAGGGGCGGTTTGACACCTGACCTGCCAGATTGGCAAGGCGATGCACCGCTTCGGCAAGTGCCAGACCCTGTGCTGACCATTCGGGCGGATGGACAAGCCCGCCGCCGCGTGCTTCCCTTCCGCTCATGCCCAAACCCCCGGGAGGATGACCCATGCTCGATACCAATACCGATCTGAAATCGCTGCTCAAAGATCCGAGCCTGCTTGAAACGCGCGCCTATGTCGCCGGTGAGTGGATTGCCGCCGATGATGGCGCCACGTTCGAGGTGACCAACCCCGCGCGCGGCGACGTGATCTGCACCGTTCCCGATCTGGGCCGTGCCGAAACCGCCCGCGCCATTGCGGCCGCCGCCGAAGCGATGAAGGAATGGGCCGCGCGCACCGCGAAGGAACGCGCGCAGATCCTGCGCAAATGGTTCGACCTGATGATGGCCAACCAGGACGATCTGGGCCTGATCCTGACCGCCGAAATGGGCAAGCCCCTGGCCGAGGCCAAGGGCGAGATCGCCTATGGCGCCAGCTTTATCGAGTGGTTTGGCGAAGAAGCGAAACGGATTTACGGCGAAACCATCCCCGGCCACATGCGCGACAAGCGCATTCAGGTGATCAAACAGCCGATCGGCGTTGTGGGCTCGATCACGCCGTGGAACTTCCCCAATGCGATGATCACCCGCAAATGCGGCCCCGCGCTGGCGGTTGGCTGTGGCTTTGTGGCACGCCCCGCGTCGGAAACGCCGCTGTCGGCGCTGGCGCTGGCGGTGCTGGGCGAACGCGCGGGCCTGCCCAAGGGGATTTTCTCGGTCGTAACCTCGACCAAGGCCTCGGACATCGGCAAGGAATTCTGTGAAAACCATGCCGTGCGCAAGCTGACCTTCACCGGTTCGACCGAAGTCGGCCGTATCCTGATGCGTCAGGCCGCAGATCAGGTGATGAAATGTTCGATGGAATTGGGCGGCAACGCGCCGTTCATCGTGTTTGACGACGCCGATCTGGATGCCGCCGTTGATGGCGCGATGATGTCGAAGTTCCGCAACAACGGGCAGACCTGCGTCTGTGCGAACCGGATTTACGTGCAAGCGGGCGTCTATGACGCCTTCGCCGAGAAACTGGCCGCCGCGGTGGCGAAACTGAACATCGGCGATGGCCTGAATGACGGCATCACCACCGGCCCGCTGATCTCCGACAAGGCGGTGCTGAAGGTCGAAGACCACATCGCCAACGTTCTGGCGGGCGGCGGCAAGGTGGTGACCGGCGGCAAGCGTCACGAGTTGGGCGGCACCTTCTTCCAGCCGACCGTGCTGACCGGCGTCACGCAGGATATGAAAGTGGCCACCGACGAAACCTTTGGTCCGGTCGCGCCGTTGTTCAAATTCGACACCGAAGAAGAGGTGATCGCCAAGGCGAACGCCACGATCTTTGGCCTTGCCAGCTATTTCTACGCCCGCGACATCGGCCGCATCACCCGCGTGCAGGAGGGGCTGGAATATGGCATCGTCGGCGTGAACACCGGCATCATCTCGACCGAGGTCGCCCCCTTCGGCGGCGTGAAACAGTCGGGCCTGGGCCGCGAAGGCAGCCACCACGGCGTCGAGGATTATCTGGAACTGAAATACATCTGTCTGTCGATCTGACATAACAGGCGCGGGGCGGCATTCCGCCCCGCGCTACTGTGACGCAGATCAAGGACAAAACCCCCGATCTGTGCATTGCTTCCCCCTGAAAATCACGGACAGATCGCGCCAGTCCATCAGGGGATTACAGAATGCAGAAACAGCCCGAGGGCAGGGATTTCCACAACCATACGGCCGACGGGTTTTCCCGGCAGGAACGCCAGCGCATAGTGCGCGAGGTTTATCACCTGGCGGACATCGTGACCGCGTCGCCCCGCGATGAGGACGGCGAAGAGGCCCGGGCCCGTCAGCACCTGCAAGAAATCCTGAATTCCTTGAGCGCGCGCACCCCACGCTAGGCGCAAAAGAAAAGGCCGCGCATTGCGCGGCCTGTCTTCGGGCGATCCCGGGATCTTACTTGTCGTCTTCTTCGTCGTCCTCGTCGCCACCGCTCAGCTTGAAGAAGCTGTCGGCATCCGAGAAATCGCGCGGATCGTTGCGTTCGTCATCCCCGCTCAGCGAGAAGTTTTCCAGCCCGGCAATCGACGACGGCATCCGCGGCTCGGTGGCCATGCCCAGCGACTGCTCGGTCGAGACCAGTTTGCGGCGCTCGTCATCGCTCATCAAACCGCCTTCGGCGGCTTTTTTCTTGGCCGCTTTTTGCACTTCGCCATCCAGTTCGGACTGACGGCACAGACCCAGCGCGACCGGGTCGATCGCGGTCATGTTCTGGATGTTCCAGTGCGTGCGTTCGTGGATCGTG
>JAQTYE010000157.1:0-1392 GCA_028749255.1 Paracoccaceae bacterium
GCATCAATCAGCAACTCGGGGATGCCGCAAAGCCCAAACCCCCCCGCAGCCATCGTCATGCCGTCGAACAAAAGCCCATCAAGAGCCTCCGACGCCGTGCCATAAACCTTCTTCATAAGGGTCCCTCCCCAGTTTCGTTGGCAAATTTGTGACGAAGGGGGCGACCTGAGTCAATTGCCGCAACGCAGCAGGGGCTCAGCCTTCGTCTGACTCGGAGGCCTCTGCCGGGGGGGCCTTCGTCGCGGCGGCCTTCTTGGGCGCTGCTTTTTTCGCCGCCGGTTTCTTGGCTGCGGTTTTCGCGGCTGCGGGCTTTTTCGCCGCTGGCTTCTTGGCGGGCGTTTTGGCGGCGGCCTTCTTTGGTGCGGCTTTCTTTTTGCCGCCCTTGCTGGCTTTGGCTTCGATCAGGGGCAGTGCCTGTTCCAGCGTGATGTCTTCGGGGGCAATGTCATTGGGCAGGGTTGCGTTGACCTTGCCCCATTTGACATAGGGGCCGTAACGCCCGGGCATCACCTGCACCGGCCCGCCATCGGGGTGTTCCCCCAGTTCTTTCAACGGTTGCGCGGCGGCACCACGACCGGGGCCGCGGGCGATTTTCTGCGCCAAAACCTCGACCGCGCGATTCATGCCGATGGTGAACACCTCTTCGGCGTCGGGCAGGTTGGCGTAGGTCTTGTTCCATTTCACATAGGGGCCAAACCGCCCGAGATTGGTTTCGACGGGCGTGCCATCTTCGGGGTGCGGGCCGAGTTGGCGCGGCAGCGACAGCAGTTGCAGCGCGCGCTCCAGATCCAGCGCGTCAGGGGCCCAGCCTTTGGGCAGCGAGGCGCGCGGCGGTTTGGGCTGCTCTTCAGTGGCTTCGCCGCGTTGCACATAGGGGCCAAAGCGGCCGATGCGCAGGGTGATCAGATCGCCCGCATCTTCGCCCAGGATCTTGCCGTCAAGCCCCGCAGTCTCGTCATCGCCCGGCGCCGACAGCGGGCGGGTATACCGGCATTCGGGGTAATTGCCGCAGCCGATGAAGGCCCCGCCCGAACGCGCGGTTTTCAGATGCAGCTTGCCTGCGCCACAGGTCGGGCACACGCGCGGATCGCTGCCATCGGGGCGCGGCGGATACAGGTGCGGGGCCAGAACCTCGTCGATCTTGTCGAGCACCTCGCCGATGCGCAGATCGGCGGTCTCGCCAAGGGCTGCGGAAAAATCGCGCCAGAACCGGGCCAGAACATCCTTGTAATCGCGCGCCCCCGCCGACACGTCGTCCAGCTGATTTTCCAGATCGGCGGTGAAATCGTATTCCACATAGCGGCGGAAATAATTGCTCAGGAACGCCGTCACCAGCCGCCCGGTATCTTCGGGGATCAGCCGGTTCTTGTCCTTGCGGACATAGCCGCGGTC
>JAQTYE010000157.1:1402-3577 GCA_028749255.1 Paracoccaceae bacterium
AATCGTGGTCACGATCGACGCATAGGTCGAAGGCCGCCCGATGCCCAGTTCTTCCATCCGTTTGACCAGCGTCGCCTCGGTATAGCGCGGCGGCGGCTGGGTGAAGTGCTGTTCTGGCTCGATCTGGCCTTTCTTGGCCGCCTCGCCCTGCATGATCTGCGGCAGGCGGGCGCCGTCTTCGCCCTCGTCATCGTCGCGGCCCTGATCATAGATCTTGAGGAAGCCGTCGAACGTCACCACCTGGCCGGTGGCGCGCAGTTCGACCTGACCATCGGCCGAGCCCACGTCAACGGTGGTGCGTTCCATCACCGCCGCCGCCATCTGGCTGGCCAGGGTGCGCTTCCAGATCAGGTCATAGAGTTTCGCCTGATCGTCGGCCAGTTTCAGCGTCTCGGGGCCCGCCGACATATCGGTGGGGCGAATGCATTCGTGGGCTTCCTGCGCGTTCTTGGCCTTGTTTTTGTAGATCCGCGGCGTGTCGGGCACATATTTCGCGCCAAACCGCGTGCTGATTTCGGCGCGCGCGGCGGTCACCGCCTCGGGGGCCATGTCGATGCCATCGGTCCGCATATAGGTGATGTGACCGGCCTCATACAGCCGCTGCGCCGACGACATGCAGGCCTTGGCCCCCATGCCGAACTTGCGCGACGCCTCTTGTTGCAGGGTCGAGGTCATGAAGGGCGGGTAGGGGTTGCGGGTGGCCGGTTTCGCCTCGACCGATTTCACAACAAGATCGCGCGAGGTCACCGCCTGCACGGCCAGTTCGGCGTCGGTCGCGGTTTTCAGATCGAACTTGTCCAGTTTCTTGCCACCCAGCACCGTCAGCCGGGTGGTGTAGGTCTGGCCACGGGGCGTGGTCAGCTCGGCGGTCACGGTCCAGTATTCGCGGGCCTTGAAGGCCTCGATCTCCATCTCGCGCTCGACGATCAGTCGCAGGCAGACCGATTGCACGCGCCCGGCCGATTTCGCGCCGGGCAGCTTGCGCCACAACACCGGCGACAGGTTGAAGCCCACCAGATAGTCAAGCGCGCGGCGCGCCAGATAGGCCTCGACCAGGGCGGTATCGACCTGACGGGGGTGCTTCATCGCCTCGGTGATCGCGGGTTTGGTGATCGCGTTGAAGGTCACGCGGCTGACCTTCTTGCCCTTCAGTTTTTTCTCCAGCGCCTCTTGCAGGTGCCACGAAATCGCCTCGCCCTCGCGATCGGGGTCGGTTGCGAGGATCAGTTCGTCATCGCTTGCCAGCGCGTCGGTAATCGCCTTGATATGTTTTTTGGAATCGCTGGCGATTTCCCATTTCATCGCGAAATCGGTGTCGGGATCGACAGATCCATCCTTGGGCGGCAGGTCACGGACATGGCCGAAAGATGCCAGAACCGTATAATTGGAGCCCAGATATTTGTTGATTGTCTTGGCCTTGGCGGGAGATTCGACAACGACAACGGCCATGACTTCCTCTTCACTTCACGCGATAATGCTTTGGCGGGGCAACATGTGGGGCAAGTCCCCGGTTGTCAATGCGCCGCGCACGGCCCCGATTGCCACAGGGCGGTGGCAGGGGCATGATCGGGCAAAGCGGAAGCGGAGAGGGTATGCGATGCGGCGATTGATCCTTGCGGGGCTGATGGCCCTGTTTCCCATGCTGGCAACGGCGCAGGGCTGGTCCACGCCGGAACGCGGCAGCGCGCTGCGCGCCGATCTGATGGATGCGCTGCGCCCGATGGCGGAATGGGAGTTGGGCGCGCCTGTCGAATTTGTGATCCACGATCTGCGGGTGGCGGGGGACCGCGCCTTTGGCATGCTCGAGGCGCAGCGCCCCGGTGGCCAGCCGATCAACATGTGGGCCACGCCGATGGTCCAGCGCGGCAGTTTCGACCCGGAACTGATCGACACCCCGCATATAGAAGTGTTCTGGCGCAAATCGGGGCGGATGTGGGTGGCGGTGCAATGGGCGGTGGGCGCGACCGATGTCTGGTATCAATATGAACCGATCTGCGCCGAATATGGTGCGCTGATCCCCGAGGTTTGCGCCGGGCTTTACCGCTAGTCTCATGCGATACGGCTGAGCAACCCGCCGGCATGGCGCTGCACCTTGCCCTCCATCTCCAGATCCAGCAGGGGGCCCGCCAGCGCGGCCGCCTCCAGCCCCAGATCCCGGATCACCTGATCTTCGGG
>JAQTYE010000157.1:3587-7989 GCA_028749255.1 Paracoccaceae bacterium
GGTCAGGATGCGCTGTGCGATGTCATCTGGGGCGGCGGCGCTGCGGGGGGCTGCGGGCGGTGTGGCCCTGGCCGGTGCGGGGCTGGCGGGCGGCCCCGCCGCTTCCAGCCCCAGCGTTTGCAGAATATCCTCGGCCCCGCGCACCAGAACCGCGCCGTCGCGGATCAGCATATTGCAGCCCCAGGCGCGGCCATCCATCGGGTGACCCGGCACCGCCATCACCTCGCGCCCCTGATCGAGCGCGTCTTTCGCGGTCAACAGGCTGCCCGAGCGCGCGGCGGCTTCAACCACCACCACGGCGCACGACAGGCCTGAAATGATGCGGTTGCGCTGCGGAAAATGTTGGGCTTTGGGGGCCATGCCGGGGGGGCTGTTCGGACAGGCGCAGGCCCTGCGTGGCCATCTGCGCGGCCAGATCGGCATTTTCCAGCGGGTAAATCACGTCAATCCCGCCCGCCTGCACGCCGATGGTGCCGGTGGCCAGCGCCGCGCGATGGGCCTCGGCGTCGATGCCGCGCGCCAGGCCGGACACCACGGTGATCCCCGCAGCCCCCAAGCCCTCGGCCAGACGGCGCGCCATCCGCAGCCCCAGCGACGAGGCATTGCGCGCCCCAACCAGCGCGACGCGGGGGCGCGCCAGCAACGACAGATCGCCCAAAGCCCACAGAACCGCAGGCGCGTCGGCAATTTCGGCCAGATCGGAGGGATAGGCGGGGGAACCGGCGCAGATCAGCCGCGCGCCTGCGCGCCGCCCGGCCTTCAACTCGGCCAGGGCCACGCCTTCGGGGCAGATCTGATACTCTTGCGCACCGGCCGCACGGGCAACCTCGGGCAGCGCATCAAGTGCCGCTTGCGCCGTGCCATGTTCAGCCATCAATCGGTGAAAGGTGCTGGGGCCCACGCGACGAGAGCGAATAAGGCGAAGAACCGAAAGTTCATCTTCTTCCGTGGTGGGTGGGGTGAAGGGGGTGGGGTAAGAAAACAAACGCGTTTTCATCCGGTCCTCCGCCTCATTCGCCCCCTCTTTTTGCAACCTTAACGTTAATAATTAGTTACCGCGCAGATGATTCGTGCATATTTTTTGAAATATCTTTCAATCTGGGCGAGAGATGCTGCGGGGAGTCCTCGCTCCCCGCCCGATTTGGTTAACGAAGCGGCCCACCTCAGGCGGCCGAGCCGCCCACCGTCAGCCCGCCGATCATCAGCGTCGGTTGCCCCACGCCCACCGGCACCCATTGCCCCGCCTTGCCGCAATTGCCGATGCCGGGATCCAGCGCCATGTCGTTGCCGATCGCCCGGATCTGGCGCATTGCGGTGGGGCCATCGCCGATCAGCGTGGCGCCTTTGACCGGCGCGCCGATGATGCCGTTTTTGACGCGATAGGCCTCGGTGCAGGAAAACACGAACTTGCCGTTGGTGATATCGACCTGCCCGCCGCCAAAACCCACGGCATAGATGCCGTCCTTCAGGTCGGCCAGAATTGCGCCCGGGTCGGTGTCGCCGCCCAGCATATAGGTGTTGGTCATCCGTGGCATCGGCGCGTGGGCGAAGCTTTCACGCCGCCCGTTGCCGGTAGGTGCCACGCCCATCAGCCGGGCATTCTGGCGGTCTTGCATGAAGCCCACCAGAATGCCGTCTTCGATCAGCACGTTGCGCGCGCTCGGCGTGCCCTCGTCATCCACGCTGATCGAGCCACGCCGGTCGGGGATTGTGCCATCATCCAGAACCGTCACGCCCTTGGCCGCGACCTGCTGGCCCATCAGCCCGGCAAAAGCCGAGGATTTCTTGCGGTTGAAGTCGCCTTCCAGCCCGTGACCCACCGCCTCGTGCAGCAGCACGCCCGGCCAGCCCGGCCCCAGCACCACGTCGAATTGGCCTGCGGGCGCAGGCTCGGCCACCAGGTTGACCAGCGCGATGCGCAGCGCCTCGCGGGCGACCGGCTGCCAGTGCGCGGCCTCAATCAGCCCCGACCGGCCAAACCGCCCGCCGCCACCATGCCCGCCCGACTCGCGCCGTCCGTTTTCCTCGACAATGACCGAAATGTTCAGCCGCGCCATCGGGCGGATGTCGCTGACCAGCCCGCCTTCGGGGCGCAGGATGAACACCTCTTGCAGGCTGGCGGCCATGCTGGCGGACACCTGCACAACACGGCGGTCAAGCCCACGAGTGAAGGCGTCGATTTCCCGCAAGATGTCGATTTTCGCGGCGAAGGGCGCGTCGGCCATCGGGTCGGCATCGCCATAAAGCCGCCGATTGGTGCCCACGGGCGGCGGGGCCATCACGCCGCCGCCATCGCCCACCGCCAGACGTGCGGTCTCGGCGGCACGTTTCAGCGCGCTTTCGGAAATCTCGGTCGAATGGGCGTAACCCGCGACCTCGCCCTTGACCGCGCGCAGGCCGAACCCTTCGGAGGCGTCGTAAGAGGCGGTCTTGATCCGGCCATCGTCAAACACCAGCGCTTCGGAGCGGCGGCGTTCCAAAAACAGCTCGCCATCTTCGGCGCCCACGGTGGCGTCACGCAAGACCTGCAGCGCGCCGGCTTCGTCCAGCTGGCTTTCAAACGGCGCGAAACGATCCTGGCTCATGGCACTTCCTTTTTCCGCTGCGGCCCAAAAAGCGACAGAGTGTCGCAGCTTTTGCTTGTCGGACCGAAATGAATATGTTTTCCATAGGAATACATACAGCGCCAAGTGGTGAAGGGAAGCACCGCTTTGCGCTGGCGGCAGGGAGAGCCGCATCAGGGAGAGAGAATTAGAATGCGCTTTGCGTCTATCCGCTGCGGTTTCGCGGCCGCTTTCACGTCGGTAATTGTTGCCGGTCAGGTTCATGCCCAAGACATGATCAAGGGGCTGCCGGTGATCGGCAAGCCGCATCCGCAGGGGGTTGGCTTTCAGCCCGCCTCGTCTGAACTGGCGCATGATCAGCAATGGCTGGACCATATGCTGTTGACGATCATCACGGTGATCACGCTGTTTGTGGTGGCGCTGCTGATCTATGTGATCTTGCGCTACAATAGCCGGGTCAACCCGACGCCGTCGCGGTTCACCCACAACACGCCGCTGGAAATCGCCTGGACCATCGTGCCGATCCTGATTCTGGTGGTCGTGGGGGCGTTTTCGTTGCCCACGCTGTGGAAACAGCAGGAAATGCCGAAGGCCGACATCACGATCAAGGCGACCGGCTATCAGTGGTATTGGGGCTATGAATACCCTGACGAGGGCGTCAGTTTTGATGCGCTGATGCTGGCCAAGGAAGACCTGGCGGCCAATGGCTATGCGCCCGACGAATATTTGTTGGCGGCTGACAATGCTGTGGTGGTGCCGGTGGGCAAGACCATCGTGATGCAGGTGACCGGCGCCGATGTGATCCATTCCTGGGCGATGCCGGCCTTCGCGGTCAAGCAGGACGGCGTGCCGGGGCGGATCGCGCAGCTGTGGTTCAATGCCGATAAGGAAGGCGTCTATTTCGGCCAATGCTCCGAGCTGTGCGGGCAGGCCCACGCCTATATGCCGATTGTCGTCAAGGTCGTCTCGGACGAGGTCTATGCCCAGTGGCTGGAACGCGCCAAGAACGGGTTTGCCGCACTGGATACGGCCGCGCCGGTGAAAGTCGCGTCAAACTGAGGCGATGCCGGGGAGGGCAGAGATGAGCGATATCGGCATTCTCGACCGCGACACCGAAGGCCAGTTCGGCGATTACATCGCCTTGCTGAAGCCGCGGGTGATGTCGCTGGTGGTGTTCACCGCTTTCGTCGGGCTGGTGGTCGCGCCTGTTGGTGTGCATCCCTTCGTGGGCTTCGTGGCGGTGCTGTTCATCGCACTGGGCGGCGGCGCCTCGGGCGCGCTGAATATGTGGTATGATGCCGACATCGACCGGCTGATGCGCCGCACCCAAAGCCGCCCGATCCCCGCAGGCCGGGTGACCGAGGGCGAGGCGTTGGGCTTTGGGCTGGCGCTGGCGGGGATTTCCTGCGTGATGCTGGCACTGGCGGCCAATGTCTTTGCCGGGCTGTTTCTGGCCTTCACGATCTTCTTCTATGTCGTCGTCTACACGATCTGGCTGAAACGCGCGACGCCGCAGAATATCGTCATCGGGGGCGCCGCCGGGGCCTTTCCGCCGATGATCGGCTGGGCCGTGGCCACGGGCGGGATCAGCATGGAATCGCTGGCGATGTTCGCGATCATCTTTCTGTGGACACCACCGCATTTCTGGTCGCTGGCGCTGTTCATGAAGGACGACTATTCCAACGCTGGCGTGCCGATGCTGACGGTGACGCATGGCCGCCGGGTGACCCGCGGACAGATCTTGCTCTATACGCTGATCCTGGCGCCGGCGGTGAGCGGCACCGCGTTCACCTCGATTGGCGGGCCGGTCTATCTGGCTGTGGCGCTGATGTTGAACC
>JAQTYE010000158.1 GCA_028749255.1 Paracoccaceae bacterium
ACAGGCTGATTTCTCCGAAAATTACCATGTCTGGCGGTAATGCCACATCTTCACGCGCCGACAACAGGGCCGCCGCCAAGGCCAGATCGGCGGCCGGTTCCATCACCTTCATCCCGCCCGCGACGTTCAAAAACACATCGAGCCCGGTGAAGGGAATGCCACAGCGACTTTCCAGCACCGCCAGAATGGTCGAGACGCGGCCTGAATCCAACCCCAC
Organism: Paracoccaceae bacterium; assembly: GCA_028749255.1. Lineage (GTDB taxonomy): Bacteria > Pseudomonadota > Alphaproteobacteria > Rhodobacterales > Rhodobacteraceae > Rhodobacter. The sequence continues at coordinate 218 of JAQTYE010000158.1, forward strand.
CACCGTGCGCCGCGGCGTGGCCAGGGTCGAGGGGGCAACCAGCGCCTGAATCTCGGTCAGAACCGGGCGCGTGCCCTCGATCCCGGCAAATACCGCGGACCCGGGCACGGCAGTGCCGCGCTCGGACAAAAACAGTGCCGAAGGGTTGGCCACCTCGGCCAGCCCGCCGCCGGTCATTTCGAACACACCGATTTCGGCGGCGGGGCCAAAGCGGTTTTTCACCGCGCGCAGGATGCGGAACTGGTGGCCGCGCTCGCCCTCGAAATAGAGCACCGTGTCCACCATGTGCTCGACCACGCGGGGGCCGGCGATCTGGCCTTCCTTGGTGACATGGCCCACCAGAATGACCGAGGTGCCGCGCTTCTTGGCGAAGGTCACCAACTCGTGGCAGGCGGCGCGCACCTGAGACACCGACCCCGGCGCGCTTTCGACATGGTCGGCCCACATCGTCTGGATCGAATCGATTACCACCAGATCGGGGCGTTCGGCGTCCAGCGTGGTCAGGATGTCGCGCAGATTTGTTTCCGCACCCAATTGCACCGGCGCCTCGGCAAGCCCCAGCCGTTGCGCGCGCATGCGCACCTGAGCCGAGGCTTCCTCGCCGGAAATATACATGCATTTCAGCCCCTTGAGGGCGAAACTTGCCACCGCTTGCAGCAGCAGCGTGGATTTGCCAATGCCCGGGTCGCCGCCGACCAGTATCGCAGAGGCAGGCACCAGCCCGCCACCCAGAACCCGGTCGAATTCGGCCATCCCCGAACAGGTGCGCGGCGGCGGCGCCTCTTCGACGGCCAGCGAGGTCAGCGCGATGACGCGGCCCTTGGCGTGCCCCAAGGTTTTCGAGGCGGGGCCACTGCTCAGAGGAGCCTCTTCGATGATCGTGTTCCATTGCCCGCAGGCGTCGCATTTGCCGTTCCACTTCTTGTGGACGGCGCCGCAGGCGGTGCAGGTGAATTGGGCGGGTGCTTTGGCCATGGCGCCTTTGTGTCAGAGGGCCGCGCGCACGGCAAGGGCGCTGGCGGCGCGCCCCGGCTCAGGGTTTGCGATGTGCCAGATGGGACAGCGCCAAAGAGGCCAGCACGCAGAAGCTGAACAGATACAACCCCCAGCCGGTTTCGATCCGGCCGACCCCCACACCTTTGGCCAGCACGATATAGAGTGCGATCAGGAAGATATCGGCCATCGCCAGCCGACCCATCACTTGCAGCGCGGGTAACAGCTGGGGGCTTGCCAGACCGAATTGCACCAGCGCCACGCCCGCCACCTTGGCCATCGGTGCAATCAGCGCAAAGAAGGTGACCAGCAGCGCGAGGAAAATATCCTTGGCCCAGAGCGCCTGCAGCCCGGTCAGCATGGAAATCGCGTCAAGGTCGAAAAACGGCAGCAAGCCTGCGCGCAAAAGCGGTGCGAACCAGGCGATGGGAAACAGCACCAGAAGGCAAAGATTGGCATATTTCAGCATCGCGCCCTCCGGGCCCTAGCGCAGGGCGGCGATTGGCCCTTCGGCCCGGCCATGGATGAACTGTTGCACGTAAGGGTCTGGCGTCGCATCCATTTCCGAAATCGTGCCGGTCCATTGCACGCGGCCTTCGTGCAGCATCGCGACCCGGTCGGCAATCGCGCGCACCGAAGACATGTCATGGGTGATGGTCATTGCAGTCGCACCCATTTCGACCACGATTTCGCGGATCAGATCGTTGATGACGCCCGCCATGATCGGGTCGAGCCCGGTCGTCGGTTCGTCGAAAAAGATGATCTCGGGCTCGGCGGCGATGGCGCGGGCCAGGCCCACGCGCTTTTGCATGCCACCCGACAGTTCCGCCGGGAACAGATCGGCCACCTCGGGCCCCATCCCGACACGGCGCAGCTTTTCGATGGCAATTGCGCGGGCCTCCTCGATCGGGCGTTTGAGCGAGCCGCGCAGCAGCCGGAATGCCACGTTTTGCCACACCGGCAGGCTGTCAAACAGCGCGCCGCCCTGAAACAGCATGCCAAATCGCGCCAGAAACGCGTCGCGGGGCGCCTTGGTCACGTCTTGACCATCCAACGAGATCAGGCCGCCATCGGGCTGGATCAGCCCGAGGATGCATTTCAGCAGCACCGATTTTCCGGTGCCCGACCCGCCAATGATGACCATGCTTTCGCCGCGCGGAACGGTCAGATCCACGCTGCGCAGCACCACCTTGCTGCCAAAGGATTTCTGGACGCCTCGCAATTCGATCATGATGCAAAAAACGCCTCTGTCAGCAGATAGTTGGCGGCCAGGATCGCAATCGACGCCGCCACCACCGCCGATTTCGTGGCGCGCCCCACGCCTTGTGCGCCGCGCCCCGAATTCATTCCGTAATAGCACCCGGTCAATGCGATGATGAACCCGAAGGCCGCGCCCTTGACCAGACCCGAGCCGACATCCCAGAATTCCAGATATTCCCAGGTGTTCTTCATGTAGGCGGCGGAATTGAAGCCCAGCCGCCCGGTTCCCACCAGCCAACCGCCCATGATGCCGATCACATCGCCGATACCGACCAGCACCGGCACACACAGCGTCGCGGCCAGCATCCGGGGCACGGTCAGGTATTTCATCGGATGGGTGGACAGGGTGACCAGCGCGTCGATCTGTTCGGTCACCTTCATCGTGCCGATTTCGGCGGCAATCGAACTGGCGACCCGCGCCGCGACCATCAGACCGCCCAAGACCGGGCCCAGCTCGCGCACCATGCCGATTGCGGTGATCGAGGGCACCACGGCCTCGGCGGAAAACCGAGCCGATCCGGCGTAGATCTGCAGCGCCAGCGCCGCGCCGGTGAACAGCGCGGTCAGCCCCACGACCGGCAGCGACATCCAGCCGATCTGCAGGCAGGCAAGCCAGAATTCGCGCGCATAAAACGGCGGGCGCAGCAGATGGCTCAGCGCCGATCCGACAAAGATGGCCCCCCGCCCCAGCGCGGCCAGCGTGCCAAGCGCGGTGCGCCCCAGCGTCGCCAGCGCGCGGGCAATCACACCGTTCCCTCGACATACTGGCGCTGATAGCGCGCGCCCAGCGAGGTCAGGATTTCATAGCCGATGGTGCCGGCCACATCGGCCAGATCGTCGGGCGTCTGATGCGGCCCGAGGATGTCGAGCGATTTCGGCGCTTCGGGCAGATGCGAGACATCGACGGTAATCAGATCCATCGAGACGCGGCCGACGACCGGGCAGGGCACATCGCCCGCCCACAGTGTCGCGCGCCCGCCCAGCGTGCGGTGCAGACCGTCGGCATAGCCCGCCGAAACGGTCGCGATGCGGCAGTCGGTTTCCGCCTCGAAGGCGTTGGAATAGCCCACGGTCTCGCCCGCGGGGACGTCGCGGATCTGCACCACCGGCAGCGACAACCGCACCACTGGCCGCGCGCGTTCAAACGGCAATCCGCCATACAGGCCAATGCCCGGGCGGGTGACGTCGAAATGGTACTCGGGGCCCAGCAACAGCCCGCCGGTGGCCGACAAGGACCGCGGCACGTCCAGCCCGTCGGTCATATAGCGGAATTCGGCCAGCTGGCGCGCATTCATCGGATGATCGGGTTCATCCGAACAGGCCAGATGCGACATGATCAGCTTCGGCCCCGAGCCCAGAACGATCGGCGCCACCGCCTGCCATTCGGCCGATTCCATGCCAAGCCGGTTCATGCCGGTATCCAGCTGCACGCCAAAGGGGCAGCCCGGCAGCGCTTCGAAATGGCGCGTCACCTGATCAAGGGAATTCAGCATCGGGGTCAGGCCCAGATCGCCGATCATTTCGGTGTCGCCCGCCATATGGCCGGAAAATATGAAAATTTCAGGGCCTTCGCCCAAGGCCTGACGCATCACCGCGCCTTCCTCGGCGGCGGCGACAAAGAATTTGCGCACGCCCGCCCGGGCCAATGCCCGCCCGATCCGGGGCGCACCCAGACCATAGCTGTTGGCCTTGACGACGGCCCCGGTTTCAGTGGCCGTCCCGGAAAGCGCGTCCAGCGCCCGCCAGTTGGCGAGAATTGCGTCGATGTCGATGCGAAGAGATGCTTGTGCCATGCCACTTTCTTCTTGCGACGCGCGCCCGAGGTCAAGCGGAAAGGCGGGGCTCCGGGTGCGCGTTCACGCGAGTGTGGCGGGCGGGCAGGGGCCGACGCGCGCGCCGGGGCGCCGCCCAGACCCCCAAGGCATTTGAGGCAAGACGAAAGGGGCCGCGAAATCCGGCGACGGATAGCCGCGCGCGCTCAGAAGCCCTCGCTGCCGTCGCCCTGCCAGGATTTTGCCAAATCCGAGAACCGGGTGAAGCGGCCCTCGAACGCCAGCTCGACCGAGCCGATGGGGCCGTGACGCTGCTTGCCGATGATCACCTCGGCCTTGCCATGGACCTGTTCCATGATCTGCTGCCAGGCGGCCATCTTTTCCAGTTCGTGATCGCCGGGCTTTTCGCGTTCCTTATAATATTCGTCGCGATAGACGAACATCACGACGTCGGCGTCCTGTTCGATCGAGCCCGATTCGCGCAAATCCGACAGTTGCGGGCGTTTGTCATCGCGGCTTTCCACGGTCCGGCTCAACTGGGACAGCGCGACTACCGGCACCGACAACTCCTTGGCGATCGCCTTCAGGCCCATCGAAATTTCGCCGATTTCCTGCACCCGGTTGTCGCCCTTGCCGGTGCCGCGCAGCAGTTGCAGGTAGTCAACCATCACCACATCCAGCCCATGCGTCCGCTTCAACCGCCGACAGCGTGCGGCGACCTGTGAAATCGGCAGCGCGGGGGTGTCGTCAATATAGAGCGGACAGGTTTCGAGCGCCTTTGCGGCTTCGACGAAGCGGCGGAATTCGCCTTCGGACATGTCGCCGCGGCGGATTTGTTCCGAGGGCACTTCGGAGGCTTCGGACAGCACCCGCGCGGCCAGCTGTTCGGCCGACATCTCGAGGCTGAAAAAGCCCACAACACCCCCTTCGACCGCGCCTTCGGTGCCATCGGGGCGGATGCCGCGCTTATAGGCCTTGGCGATGTTGAACGCGATGTTGGTCGCAAGCGAGGTTTTCCCCATCGACGGACGCCCGGCGAGGATCAGCAAGTCGGAAGGGTGCAGACCGCCCAATTTCTTGTCCAGATCCTTCAACCCGGTGGACACACCCGACAGCCCGCCCTCGCGCTGATAGGCGGCGTTGGCTGATTGCACCGCCTCGGTCACGGCTTTCAGAAAGCTGACAAACCCCTTTTCCGAGGCGCCGGTTTCCGCCAGTTTGTACAGCGCGCCCTCGGTTTCCACGATCAGCTTCTCGGGTTCGACGCCGACCTCCAGCTTGCTGGCCGAGGCCGACAATTCGCGCCCGACCTTGATCAGCTCGCGGCGCAGCGCGAGGTCATGGATCATCTGTGCATAATCGCGCGCCGCATAGGACGAAATCGCCGCCCCCGCCAGCCGTGCCAGATAGGCCGGCCCGCCGAGTTCTTTCAGCCCCGCGTCATCCTCCAGATAGCCCTTGATCGTCACCGGCGAGGCCAGCGCGTTCTTCTGGATCTTGGCGACCGCGGTTTCAAAGATCGTGCGATGCACGGGTTCATAGAAATGTTCGGCCTTCACGATGGGCGCGATCCGGTCGAAGATGTCGTTATTGGTCAGGATCGCGCCCAGAAGCTGTTGTTCTGCCTCGATATTATGCGGCGCGACGGTGTCTTCGGCGGCCTCCGGGTTGGCGGTGGTCTGGAGTGCGGCGACAGTGTTCATTTCGGCCTCGATACCCTGCAAGCGGCTCTCTTAACGGAGCGCGGTTTCATTCCAAAATGTGGGCAATCCTGTGGATAACACGACCGCCACGGGTGGGGTTAGCGGTTTGCTAGACGACACAGACCCGCCCCCCGCCAGATCTGGTAGGGGGGCGGGTGTCGCCGTGAGTCGGATCAACTTATCCACAAATTATCTACAGGAGGTTCCACAAAACGACCCCCTGAAAATACCAGATCGGTCAGGATCAGCTTTTCTTGCGGGCATCCTGCCAGGGGCGCGGATTGGTCAGGAAGGCCTCGACCTCGTTCAGCGTCGCCTCGCTGAAGCTGCCCTGGGCGCGGGCCTCGGCCAGCACGTCCCACCAGGTGCACAGATAGTGCAGCTGCACCCCATGCGCGGTCAGCGTCGGCACGGTTTCCGGGAAGATCCCATAGTAAAAGATCACCGCCGTATGCGCGCAAGTGGCGCCGGTTTCGCGGATCGCATCAACGAAGCTCAGCTTGGAACCGCCATCAGTGGTCAGATCTTCGACCAGCAGGACGCGCTCGCCCTCGGACATTGCGCCCTCGATACGTGCGTTGCGACCATAGCCCTTGGGCTTTTTGCGCACATAGGTCATCGGCAGCGCCAGACGTTCGGCCACCATCGCGGCAAAGGGAATGCCCGCCGTTTCGCCACCCGCGATATTGTCGAACGCCTCGAAGCCTGCGTCGCGCATCACCGTCACGGCCATGAAATCCATCAGGGTCGCGCGGATCCGCGGATAGGAGATCAGCTTGCGGCAGTCGATATAGGTCGGCGAGGGCAGGCCCGAGGCCAGCGTGAAAGGCTCGTCTGCATTGAAATGCACGGCCTTGATTTCCAGAAGCATCCGCGCGGTCAGGCGCGCGATTTCTTCTTTCGCGGGGAAGGAGCTGGGGATCATCGTCACTATCCTTTCAGGGCGCTTTCAGCTTGGATCAAATATCCCGGGGGTCCGGGGGCGGCGCCCCCGGGAGGGCCACAGGCGCCTCCGGCGGGAGTATTTGATCCAGGAGAAATCAGTCTTTCACATGCCAATAAACCGGGAAGCCCGGGTTGAAAACCGTTACCGGACCGGCGCCGGTGATGATTTTTTCGGGCCATTCCGCGGGCTGATCGGTTTTTTCCAACGTCATCGTCGTGGTGTTCACCGGCAGGCGATAAAAGGCCGGGCCGTTTTGCGCCGCGAAGGCGGGCAGGTTGGCCAGCTTGCCTTCGGCCTCGAACACATGCGCCAGCAGCTGCATCGTGTTGGTCGCGGTGAAACACCCGGCACAGCCGCAGGCGTTTTCTTTCAGCTGATCGCTGTGCGGCGCCGAGTCGGTGCCGAGGAAGAACCGCGCCTCGCCCGAGGTTGCGGCCTCTACCAGTGCCAGACGGTGGGTTTCGCGTTTGGCTACAGGCAGGCAGTAGTAATGCGGCTTGATCCCGCCGACCAGGATGGCATTGCGGTTGATGATCAGATGATGGGTGGTGATCGAGCCGGCAATGTTGCGCTCGGCCGAACGGATATAGTCGACTCCGTCCGACGTGGTCACATGTTCCATCGTGACCTTGAGTTCCGGCAGGCGCCGGCGCAGCGGATCGAGAACGGTGTCGATGAAGACCTTCTCACGGTCGAAAATGTCGACTTCGGGCGTCGTCACCTCGCCATGTACGCAGAGCGGCAGGCCGATCTTCGCCATGCGCTCCAGCACGGGCATGGCCTTTGCCATGTCGCGCACGCCGCCATGGGAATTGGTCGTGGCGCCGGCGGGGTAGAGCTTCACGGCGGTGATGAGGCCGCTCTTTGCGCCCTCCTCCACATCGTCTGGGCTCGTGTCCTCGGTGAGATAGAGGGTCATCAGCGGCTCGAAGCGATCACCCTGTGGCAGGGCCGCCATGATGCGGTCGTGATAGGCGCTCGCGTCCGCCGTCGTGACGACGGGCGGCACGAGGTTGGGCATGATGATGGCGCGCGCGAAATGCCGGCTCGTATCGCCAATCACCCCTTCGAGCATCGCGCCATCGCGCA
>JAQTYE010000159.1 GCA_028749255.1 Paracoccaceae bacterium
CCGCCATGTCGCGCAGACTGGCCGCGCCCGCCCTGTGACCGAACCGACCCAGCGCCTGCGCGTCCAAAGACGGGCTATGAACCCAGGCCGCCCGACCCGAAATCCCGTCGCCATCGGCATCGTCAGGGTCGGCCAGCGCCAGAATATCAGCGTCAGCCACCACCTCCAGCAGACCCAGCCCGATCAGCTGCGGCGCCACGCGCAGGCTGGTCTGCGTGCCCGGCGCCAGATCGGGCGTCACGCGCGCCAGGGGGCTGCGCAGGGCCACCATATCGCCCCCCGCCAGCACCACCCGGGTTTCGGACCACTCCAGCGTCAGCGCGCCCTCTGCGGGCACGCCAAGAACGGCACGGTCCTGCAACTGGCTACCCCGCAACGGATCGGGGTGCCCGTCCGGCGTGGCAAGCTTCAGCACTAGACCCGATATCGCGCCGGGGGTCGGCGGCGGGGTGCCGCGCCCGGTGCCCGGGTGACACCCCGCACAAGAGCGCGCGTTGAACAACGGCCCCAACCCGTCGGACGCCCGCGTGGAACTTGGCGCCGCAACCCACAGCTTTTCGAACACCGCAGCACCCAGCGCGAAATCCATCCGCCGCGCCGGGTCCAGCGTCGCGGCGGGATCTGCGAAACGGGTGACCGTAGCGGCCCCTGCCGGGCGCGCCTCGAACGGCTCGGGTGCGCTGAAATCCGTGGTCCATGCGGTCACAGCGGCGACCCGCGCGGCGTCATCGGCGACGGCAGGTCCAACCAGCGCCAGCAGCGCCACAAAGGATTTCAACGGGGTCATCATGGGAAAATGCCCGCGGCGATCCTGCGCCACGGGCCTGTGCCTTATTGGAACACCGCGTTCGGGTTATCGAGGCTGTCAGACCCCTCGACCTCGATCTCGCCGCCCAGCGCCGCCACCGCCCGCTCGATCGAGCGGGTTTGCACCACCAGCGCGTCAACCGCCTTGTTGATGATTGCGGCGCCCCGGTCATTGCCCATCGCCAGCATCTGGTCAAACGCCATGCCACCCTCGGCTGCCGCCTTCATCTCGGCCAGCGCCGCAACCGACGCGTCAAGTTCGCTGCGCAGTTGCGCATCGACCGCCGGATCCGCCGCCTTGACCAGATCGCTCAGCGAAGGGCCAGCCACCACCGTGCCATCGGTGCGGGTATAGCGGCCCTCATAGATGTTCCGAATCCCCAGCCCGTCATAATAATGGCTCAGATGGGTCATGTCGGAAAAACAATCCTGCTCTTCCTCGGGGTCGTGCAGCATCAGGCCCAGCTTGATCCGCTCGCCCGCCAGTTCGCCATAAGAGAGCGAACCCATTCCGGTCAGAATCGCCGCAATCCCCGCCTTCGGGTCGGCCTCGATCGCAGCGCGTGCCGCCCCATCCGCCGTCCAGTTCGCCGCCATTTCGCTCAGATCGGCGACAAGCAGATCAGTCGCAGCCTTCAGATAGGCCGCACGACGGTCGCAATTGTCATGGGTGCAGCCGTCGCCCGTCACGAAATCGGTATAGGGCCGCGCGCCGGCCCCCGCGTCGGTTCCGTTCAGATCCTGCCCCCAGAGCAGGAATTCGACGGCGTGATAGCCGGTTGCCACATTCGCCTCGATCCCCTCGGCCTCGTGCAGCGTGCCACCCAGAAGTTCGGGGGTGATTTCGGTCGCATCCACCTCGGCGCCGCCGATGGTGATCTTGGGGTTGGCGATGACGTTCAGCAGCGCCAGATCGTTTTCCTCGTTCACCGCAGCCGAGTGCATATCAACATAGTCGATCAGGCCCTCGTCCAGCGGCCAGGCATTCACCCGGCCCTCCCAGGCATCAACAATCGGGTTGCCGAACCGAAAGACCTCGGTCTGCAGATAGGGCACGCGGGCCGCAACCCAAGCCGCCTTGGCCGCCGCCAGCGTCGTGTCAGAGGGCGCCGCAATCAACGCATCAACCGCGCCCTGCAGCGCCTCGGCGGTATCAAGCGCATCGCTATAGCCCGCCTCGGCCAGATCGGAATAGCTGTCCAGAACCGCTCCGGTCGTGGGGGCATCGGCAAAGGCCGGGGTGATCAGAGCGGTGGTGGCGGCCAGCGCCATCAGGGGTTTCATCATCGCACGTTTCCTCAGTCAGTGTCCCACCCCATTCGGGGCCTGCGGCGAAACTGACTGAAACACTCAGATATGTAAACCCGATTTTTTTACTAAACTATATTTTGAAATCCATACCGCGACAGGACCGCGAAAATGAAAAAGGCCGCGCCTTGCGGCACGGCCTTTGAACCAAAGGTTCGGCGCGATCTTACTTGATCTTGCCTTCCTTGTATTCGACATGCTTGCGCACGACCGGATCGTATTTGTTCACGGTCATTTTTTCGGTCATGGTGCGGGCATTCTTCTTGGTCACATAGAAGTGCCCGGTGCCCGCCGTCGAGTTCAGACGGATCTTGATCGTCGTCGGCTTCGCCATTTTCAGTCTCCTAGAGTCGGGCACCCTTGCGCCCGCGAATTCCTTGAAGCCCGCCTTTTAGCGAGGCCGCGCCCGGAGTCAACCGCGAAACCGAACCGCGCGCGCAAATTTCTGCACCACGTTGGTGAAAAAAAATACGCGCGCCCCTGATCCAGATCGAAAACGGGCCCGGTCAGACCGTGGGCTTGCCCATGGCATGATGGATTTCCAGCACCTTCGCGGCCTCCAACCCCAAGGCCGCGGCCAGATTGGCCAGATACTGTTTTTCGGCCTCGGTATCGACGGCGATCGCCATCAGCGCCGCCGAATAGACCTGCGCCTTGGTGCTTTCGCCCGCTGCGGCTGCCAGTGCCGCCACATCGACAGGCGCATCCAACTCGGCCTGAACAAAGGCAATTTCCTCGTCCGAGGCGTCGCCCAGATGGTCCATGATCTTGGTGCGTTCGTCTGCGTCGATTTCGCCATCGGCCTTGGCCGCCTGAATCATCGCGCGGATCATCAGCTTGGCTTGCTCTTCCAGAATCGCGTTGGCGGGGGTGCCTGCGGTCACCGCCCCGATCATGTCGCTCAGGCCCTTGGCGCCGGTCGCGGCCGCCCCGGTCATCGCGTTCATCAAACCGCCCAGCCCGGCCTCGGTGGCCTCGGTCGCGGCGGCCGCCTGGGTGCCGAATTTGGTAAACATGTCGCGCACCGCGTCCTTGCCCCCCGGCACGCCGAATTTCTCGGCCATATCGCCCATCTGATCGGCCATGCCGCCGGGCGCGCCCGCACTGCGCAGCGCGTCTTTCATGCCATCGACGCCGCCCATCTTGCGAAACTTGTCCACACCGCGCGCAGCGGCAAAGCCTACGGCCAGCGTGGCCAGTGCTTTAACGAAACTCATGTTCACCCCCATTGGTTTGGCTCTCAGGATACTGCGCCCAATGTAACAACGCGCCAACGGGTTTTCAGGGGGAATCGCCGAAATAATCCCGCAGCCCCCGAAATCGGAGGGCGCGGGATCAGAAGATCGAATTGCGCGGATGGCCTGTAAGCCGGATTTTGTCCAAGGGCTTGCGCCCTCTGGATGACCATTCCTCTTGTCCTGCAGTTGCCTGCAGGATCTAGCTGCCAACCCGGACCGCTCGGGGCGAAGCTCCCCTGCGGTGACGTTGCCGTCCCGCGCGCGATCCCTATTCGGCGTTGCTCCCGGTGGGGCTTGCCGTGCCGGTCCTGTTGCCAGTCCCGCGGTGGGCTCTTACTCCACCGTTTCACCCTTACCCGCGCCCGAAGGCGGGGCGGTCTCGTTCTCTGTGGCGCTTTCCCTAGGGTTACCCCCGCCGGGCGTTACCCGGCACCGTTGCTTCATGGAGTCCGGACTTTCCTCGGACCCCCAGCTATCCGTCGAAACGGAGCTATGGGCGCCCGCGGTCATCCGGCCATCCGCGCGCGCCTGCCTTACGCTGCAACCGGGGGCGCGGTCAATGGGGACGCCGCCCTTCAGCAGGCCCGCCACTGATCCCCGTCATCGCCAAAGCGCGCTGCCAGATCGGCAACCCGCGCCATATCGATGGCATCAAGCGGCCCGGCGGCATGCGGGCGGAACCGCAGCCGGAACGCCGCCAGAAGGGCATCGAAAGGCACCTCGGGGTAACCGACGGCAGCCGCCAGCGCCGCGAAGGTCGCGGGATCGGGGGCGATCTCGGGGCCCTGCCCCGGCCAGACCGACAGCCCCTGCCGCGCCAGACGGCGCCAGTCAAAGCGCGGCCCGGGGTCAATCTTGCGCCCCGGCGCCATGTCGGAATGACCGATCACGCCCTCGGGCGGGATGCCCCAGCGCGCCATGATGCCGCCGAGCAAGATTTCCAGCGCAGCCATCTGCGGTTCGGGAAACGGCGCATCCCCCGGATTGGCCAGCTCGATTCCGATCGAGCGGGAGTTGACATCGCCCAGGCCCCGCCACGATCCGGCGCCCGCGTGCCAGGCCCGCGCGGCCTCGTCCACCAGTTGCTCGGTCCCGCCATCCTCGGCCACCAGCCAATGCGCCGACACCTCGGCCAACGGGTCGCACAGCCGGTCCCGGGCGCAGGCCGCATCGGCCATGGCGGTATAATGGATCACGATCAGTTCGGGGCGCGCGCCGCCCCGACGGTCACCGAAATTCGGTGACGGCAGGCTCATTGCAGCGCGGTCTGGAGCGGGCGCGGATCCCAGCCACAGGCGAACCCGTCGCCGTCCGGGTCCAGGTTGCCCGGGTCTTTCTGCGGGCCGCCTTTTTCCAGAAACGCCATCTGCGCCAGATCCGGCGAGATGTATTTCGCGCAGGCCTTGTCGGCGCCGACCATATGCAGCCCGCTGCGCGTATAGACCGACTGCCCGGGCGCGTTGGTCGCGGCCAGCGCATAGGCCGCAAGGTTCGGCCCGGTGGCCCCCTGCACCGGGGCAATGACGGGGGCCGCCACAGGCGCCACAGGCGCAGCCATGGGCGTCGTGCTTGCCATGGCAGGGCTGCCCCCCGGTGCAGTCGCGGCCAGCGCGGCCAGCGCCTCGGCCCCAAGCGCCCCATCCCCCACCGCGGCAGAGGCTGCCGGATCGGCCAGCGGCGCGGCGGCAACCGGCGCGGCAGCCATCACCGCCGGGTTGACCGCGCTTAGCGGGGCGCCCACGGCGGTGTCGGTCTGGGTCTGCGCCTGCGTCTGGCTTTGCACCTGCGCAGGGCGCTGCCCGGACAGTTCGGCCTCGCGCTGCGCCAGATAGGTCTGATAATCGCCAAAGCCCACCCCCGTGCCGGAATTCGGCACTGCGGGGTCACAGGCGGCCAGCGCAAGAACGGGAACGACGAAGATCAGGCTGCGCATCGGGTTACTCCGTTACCACCATTTCGCGGGTTTCGCGCTGAAGCCTGCGGCCTTTTCAAGCACATAGGCGTGGTTCAGCAGATCGCCCTCGGCCCAGGGACGGCCAATCAGCTGCAGCCCCAGCGGCAGCCCCTTGCTATCCAGTCCGACCGGCACCGAAATCCCCGGCAGACCCGCCAGGTTCACGGTCACCGTGAACACGTCGTTCAGATACATCGCGACCGGGTCGGCATCCTGCATCTCGCCCAGACCAAAGGCCGAAGACGGCGTGGCAGGCGTCAGGATCGCGTCGATCCCGTCGGCGAAGGCCAGATCGAAGTCGCGCTTGATCAGCGCCCGCACCCGGCGCGCACGGTTGTAATAGGCGTCATAAAAGCCCGCCGACAGCACATAGGTGCCAATCATGATGCGGCGCTGCACCTCGGGGCCGAAGCCCTCGGCGCGGGTCTTTTCATACATCTCGTTGATGCCATCGCCCGCCGCGAGTTTCGCACGGTGGCCATAGCGCACGCCATCATAGCGCGCGAGGTTCGACGACGCCTCGGCCGGCGCGATCACGTAATAGGCGGGCAGCGCGTATTTGGTGTGCGGCAGGGTGATATCGACGATCTCGGCCCCCGCATCGCGCAGCATGGCGATCCCGTCATCCCACAGCTTTTCGATCTCGGCGGGCATGCCATCCAGCCGGTATTCGCGCGGAATCCCGATTTTCTTGCCCCGAATGTCGCCGGTCAGCGCCGCTTCGAAATCCGGCACCGGGATATCGGCGCTGGTCGAATCCTTGGCATCGACCGAGGCCATCGCACCCAGCATGATCGCCGCGTCGCGCACCGATTTGGTCATCGGCCCGGCCTGATCAAGGCTGGAGGCAAAGGCCACCACACCCCAGCGGCTGACGCGGCCATAGGTCGGCTTGATGCCGACGATGCCGGTGAAGGCCGCAGGCTGACGGATCGAACCGCCGGTGTCCGTGCCGGTCGCGGCCAGACACAGGTCGGCGGCCACCGCACTGGCCGACCCGCCCGAACTGCCGCCCGGGGTCAGCGCGCGGTCGTCGATCTTCCAGGGGTTCACCACGGGGCCATAACAGGCGGTCTCGTTGCTCGACCCCATTGCGAACTCGTCCATGGACAGTTTGCCCAGCATAACCGCGCCCGCGTCCCACAGGTTCTGCGTCACGGTGGATTCGTATTCCGGCTTGAAGCCTTTCAGGATGTTCGACGCCGCCTGCGTGGCCACGCCCTTGGTCGCGAACAGATCCTTGATCCCCAGCGGAATGCCGCACATTGCGGGCGCATCGCCCGCCTTGATCCGGGCGTCGGCCGCGGCGGCCTGCGCCAGCGCGATCTCGGGGGTCTTGGCGCAGAACGCGTTCAACGCATCCGCGCCGTCAATCGCGGCCAGACAGGCCTCGGTCAGCGCGACCGAGGTGGTTTCACCCTTGCGCAGCGCATCGCGCGCATCGGCAATCGTCAGTTTGTTCAGGCTCATTCGACCACCTTCGGAACGGCAAAGAAACCCTCGCGGGCATCGGGGGCGTTTTTCAGGATCTTGTCCTGATAGCCGCCATCGGTCACCACGTCCGCGCGCCGCTTCAGGCGCATCGGCGTGACCGAGGTCATCGGCTCGATGCCCTCGACGTCCACTTCATTGAGCTGCTCCATGAAGGTCAGGATGCCGGACAATTGCCCGGCGAGTTTGGGCAGGTCGTCTTCAGCCACGGCAATGCGCGCCAGATGCGCCACTTTGCGGGCGGTGTCGATGTCAATGGACATGGGGGTCTCCGCTAATCTGGGCACGGGTTTAGCGCCCATGGCCCCGGCTTTCAAGGCGCTTGCCCGGGGCGATCCTTGCGCTAGGTTCAGGGCAGCGATGATGGAGGACACAATGAACCTGACCTGGCTTGGCCATTCCGGCTTTCGGCTTGAAATTGCCGATGCGGTGATCTTGATCGACCCCTGGCTGACCGGCAACCCGATGTTTCCCGCAGAGCGGCGTGCCGAGGCCCTGCAGGGGGCGACGCATGTGCTGCTGACCCACGGCCATGGCGATCACACGGGCGACACGCTGGCCATCGCGAAAGAGCTGCAGATCCCGGTCGTGGGGATCTATGATCTGATCAGCTTCTGGCAGGAGTCCGAGGGGATCGACGGCATCGGTTTCAACAAGGGCGGCACGGTGGATCTGGGCGGCGCCCGCGTCACGATGGTGCCCGCAAGCCATTCGTCTTCGCTGGGCGGCCCCGCCGGTCCGATCTATGCCGGGACCGAGGCGGGCTATATGATCGCGGGCGACGGCCACACGATCTATGTCTCGGGCGATACCACGATCATGGCCGATATGGGCTGGATGGGCGAATACCACCGCCCCGATATCGGCATTCTTTGTGCTGGCGGGCACTTCACCATGGACATGAAGGCCGCCGCCTGGGCTGCGAAGAAATACTTTGATTTCAAGACAGTGATCCCCTGCCACTATCGCACCTTCCCGCTGCTGGAACAGTCGGCCACGGTTTTGGCGGCAGATCTGCCGGGGGTGCGGGTGATCGAGCCGCAGGTGATGGCGCCGATCCCGCTGTGATCCGCCGGGCAGGGGGCGCTGCCCCCTCTTGGCTGCGCCAATTCACCCCCGGGATATTTGCACCAAGATGAAACAGACCCCTTT
>JAQTYE010000160.1 GCA_028749255.1 Paracoccaceae bacterium
CGTTTCAGCTTGCCTTCGACGCGCTCCAGCGCGCTGTACACGATGCGTTCGGCGGCTGATTTCTTGCCGTCGATCATCAGGTTGTTCATGAATTTGGTGAGAACACGGTCACCGAACTTGGCGTCCGGAAGAACTTCGCGTTTCTCAGCGGCGTGACGACGAGACATCTGATGATCTCCTTATTTCGGACGCTTCGCGCCGTATTTCGAACGGCGTTGACGACGATCTTTAACACCTTGGGTATCCAGCACACCGCGCAGGATGTGGTAACGGACACCCGGAAGGTCTTTTACCCGGCCACCACGGATCAGAACCACGGAGTGTTCCTGAAGGTTGTGCTTTTCGCCCGGGATATAGGAGATGACCTCGAAGCCATTCGTCAGGCGCACTTTGGCAACCTTACGCATAGCGGAGTTCGGTTTCTTCGGAGTCGTCGTGTAGACGCGCGTGCACACGCCACGTTTTTGCGGGCACGACTGAAGGTGCTGCGACTTGGAGCGCTGCACCTTGGGCTGCCGCGGCTTGCGGATCAGCTGTTGAATGGTAGGCATACCGGTTCCCCGTATTTGCTCTGTCAATACTCGCACCCAATCGCCCGGGTGCGCCACTTCTCGACGGCGCCTTGCGCCTATCGCAAAACGCCAAACCGCATTGCACCCCCTTTTGAAAAGGCGGCGAATGCGTTGAATTCCAGAGGATCGAGGCTATAGGACCTGGATCATGACCACTGAAGTTCGGCTACCCTGCGGACAGACTTCGCCCGTCGGGTAGCGGCGCTATAGGGGGAGTCGCGGGGCTTGTCAACTGCGCCGCCCCGTCAGCGTCCCCGCCGCACCAGCCACGCGCCCAGCCGACCGGCAAAGATTGCGTGCAATGCCCAGGCCAGGGTCAGCATGAAGAGCGTCGCAAAAACCGCATCCGAGGCGAAATGCCGACCCGTGCCGACCCGCTGAACGATGATGAAGGCCGGAATGAAGACTGCGATGACCCGGCCATAGTTCACGATCCAACGCGCCAGACGGGTGCGCCACAGGCCGAGCGCCAGCCACAGGCAGATGCCCAGAACCACCGCCGCCGCCACCTCGCCCGAAACGAAGGAACAGTTCGCGCGGCATTGATCCGCGAATTGTCCGGCCGGGGTGAACAGATGATCGCCGCCGAAATCCGTCACATTGGCAGGCCGCGCCCGCCCCGACTGTGCCTTGAGGAACCCGTTCACCAGCAACAGCGGGCCCAGCAGATACAGCGTGAAGACAAAGCCCCAGACCCGCGCGGGCAGATCCAGAACCGGACGGTTGCGGGACAACGCACGCCACAGCGCAAAGGGCGAGACCAAAAACACCAGGATCGACATATCCCACAACCGTTGACGCAAGAACTCCCACAACCAGCGGTCTGCCAGCGGCGAGAACCCGACCTCGGGCCCATGCCAGAACAGCCCGGTAATCGCCAGATCAACCCCCGGGGCACCACGAAACAGCGCCAGCGCCGCCAACCAGCCGGCAATCAGCCAGCGCCCCGTCATCTGATAGTCAATCGGCGGCATCCAGACACTCCGCATCAATCACATAAGGGGTCAGCCCCTTGCCTGCCCAGGTTCCTGTGCCCGTCAGCACCCCCGCAGGCGGCACAGGCCCGGCCCCGCAGTCGATCGGCGCCGTGGCAATCAGCAGAACCTTGCCCGTGAACCCCGTGGGCAGCGCAAAATTCTGTGCATAGTAATGTGCGGGGCGCCCCTTGGGCCGCACGGCATAGATCGGCACACCGCTCTCGCGTCCGGTATAGAACAGATCGGCCAGCACGTCACGGCTTGTGCTGACCACAGGCAGCCCGTCTGCCCGGGCAAGCGCCAGGATCTGCTGGCTCATCGTGGTGCGCCCCAGATAACGGTGCAGCAGGGCCTGCCCCTTGACCGCAGGCCAGGGCGCCAGAATGGTCAGCAGCGGCAGGGCCACCGCCGCCAGCAGGTTCACCCCCAGCGCCAGCCAGCGCCAGCGCCGCCCCATCACCCAGACCGCCAGAACCGTGCCCGCAAAATAGGTCGCCACTGCCCAGTTCGCATAGGCCTTGCCCAGAGCCGACTGCACCAGAACCACCACCAGAGGCGGCAACGCCAGCACCGCCAGCGCCCGCAGTCCGGGGGTGCGCGCCCGGGCAATTCCCCACAGCAACGCCACCATCGTCAGCGGGCCAAAGACCACGAATTGCGCCGCCATAAACTCGGCCATCCCGCCGAACCGAAAATTGGCGCCGGTGCGCACCCAGCCGACGTTATCCATCGTGTGCTCGACCGTGGTCAGATCATGGCTCAGGTTCCAGATCACATTGGGCGCGATCACCAGACCGAACCCCATCGCCATCAGTGCCGCATTACGCCAGCCCGGCCGCAGCGCAGGGGCCACCAGAACCGCCAGCATCGCACCGGGGATCAGATAGACCGCGGCATATTTCGCCATGAACGCGCCGCCCGCACAGCCCCCCGCCACAAAGGCATCGCCCGCACGACCGTCCTGCCCCGCCCGCACGAAAAACAACAGCGCCCCGGCATAGAACGGCGCCATCACCGTATCGGTTGAAATCAGCAGCGATCCCAGCGACACAAACGGCAACGTCACATAAATCGCCGCTGTCCAGAGTGCCACCTTGCCATCCGCCAGACGCGCCGCAAGCGCGGCGAGGATCAGCCCCGTCACGCCATGCAGAACCGCCCCCGGCATCCGCACCCAAAACGGGGCATCAGACCCGGCCAGATCGGTGACCGCGCGCAGCAGCCAACCGATCAGCGGCGGCTTGGAATAATAGCCAAAGTCGAAATTCTGGCCCCAGAACCAGTATTGCGCCTCGTCCACGAACAGATCGGTGCGGTTGAACGCCAGCGCCACCAGCCGAAGCCCGGTGACCACCGCAACAACGGCAATCGCCGGCGCGAGCCAGCCGCCGCCCTCAGACCTCGCGGCGGCGCTTGGCATAGATCAGCCACAGGTTGCGGATGTAGATAAACACCCCCAACCCCTGCCCCAGAATGAACACCGGATCCTGACGATAGATCGCATAGCTGAGCAACATCACGCCGCCCGCCAGCGAGAAATACCAAAACACCACCGGCACCACGGAATCCCGGGCACGTTCGGATGCGATCCATTGCACCAGAAACCGGCCGGTAAACATGCCCTGCGCCGCAAAGCCGAAGATCACCCACCACAGTTCGGTCGTGCTATCGACCTTCAGAACCGTCATCAGCCAATGCATGACTCACTCCGCTTTTTCAGAGGCGAAAACTTCGGTCGGACGCGATTTCTTGCGCCGCTTCAACAGCCACGCAACCCCGGCCAGATCGACAATGCCGACCAGCCCGCGTTGCAAGTTGGAATAATGCGACCGCCCGCCGCCGCGCGCCCTGTGGCTGACATCGACATGCGCCACCTGCCAGCCATCGCGCGCGAACAGCGCGGGCAGATAGCGGTGCATGTGGTCGAAATAGGGCAGCGCCAGAAACGCCTCGCGGCGGAATGCCTTGAGCCCGCAGCCGGTGTCGCGCGTGCCATCTTTCAAGATCCGCGCGCGCAACCCGTTGGCGAATTTCGAGGCGAGTTTCTTGGACATCGTGTCTTGCCGACCGACGCGTTGCCCCGCGACCAGCCCCACCGCTTCGGAGCCGGAAACCCGCAACGGCGCCATCAGCTTGGGCAGCTCTTCGGGCGGGTTTTGCCCGTCGCCGTCCAAGGTGCAGATGATCGTGCCACGCGCCACACGCACGCCCGACTGCACTGCCGCCGATTGCCCGCCAGAGCGGTCATGGCGCAGCACGCGCAACCGCGGCGCATGGGCCATGCGCGCACGCAAGATAGCCTCCATCCCGTCATCCGAGGCGTCATCGACCACGATCACCTCGTAATCGCAGACAGGCGCACAGGCGGCATCAATACCGTCAAGCAACGCTTCGATGTTCGGCGCCTCGTTACGCGCCGGGATCACAATGGAAACTTCCGTCATAGCACCTTCACCGCAGCCGCCCGAACCGGGCCTCTTCTCTTACCCGCAGGCCCGGTTGATGTAAACGTCAGAGGGCGGCACGTCCGCGGCGCAAGCACGCCGCGGCCAATCTTAGCCGAATTTGGCGAAAAGCTTGGAATAGGGCACCTTCAACCCATCTCGCGCGACCAAAGCTGCCGCAACGTCGCCGGCTTCGGCGGCCGCCATATACGCCTCCACCGAGGCCGCGAACCCCGCGATCAACGGGGCATAATCCGGCGCGGCGGACTCGGGGGCGGGGTTGGCCACGATCTGCGTGGCCAGATAATCAAGCAAGGCGGCATCGGCCCGCAGCTGCCCCGGGGCACCCTCCCCAAGCGCCGCATAATCGGTCGCCAGAACCTCTTCCATCGCGGCGTGATAGGCATTCATCCGGTCGGAAAACCCGATCAGCCCGTTGCGGGCATGCAGGGCGCCGACCTCGTCACGCACCGCCTCCAACGTGGTGTGTGCGGCGGGCAGATCACCCGCAGCCGCCTGCGCCGTCGCGCTTTCGATCAACCCATCCACGGTTTGAAACGTCAAGGTCAGGCCCGCGTCCTCGGCATATTGCGGCGGCGGCGTGGTGCCCCAATTCGTGGCCAACCCGTCCCAGGCGACATTGAATTTTTCCAGCGCGGCCATCGTTTCCGGGGCCTTGCCTTGATTGCTCAGAAACAGTGCTGCACGATAGGCGCCATAGGCCCCGCGCAGCTGCGTCTCGGCGTCGGTGAACGGACTGGCCCCAGCAGGCAGCGCCAGAGAAACCAGCGCAACCGCTGCAAAAGACCGGGTGAAATGGCGCATCTGAACATCCTTCTGATCGGGGCGAGACAGATCGCGCAACCCCGGCGTTTCGACATGCGCCGACTATGCCTCCGGCAAAATGCGCCGGGCAACGGCAAAATGAAAAACCCCGCGCGATCACTCGCGCGGGGTTCGGTCTCTCAACCTTCAGATGGAGGTCAGTCGCGGCTTTCCGGGGTTTCCACCGGGCCGAAATCGGCATCGTCGAACCCCGAGGCAACCGGCGCTGCCAGGGCTGCGGCAGCCTCGGCTTCGGCACGGCGGGCCTCGATGACCACGCTGTCACGATCCGCGGCGATCTTGCGCACGCGGGTGGTTGCCCCACCCGTGCCCGCCGGGATCAGACGACCGACGATCACGTTCTCTTTCAGACCGACCAGTTTGTCGCGCTTGCCCTGAACCGAAGCCTCGGTCAGCACCCGCGTGGTTTCCTGGAACGAGGCCGCCGAGATGAACGAGCGGGTCTGCAGCGAGGCTTTGGTAATCCCCAGCAGAACCGGTTCGCCCGATGCCGGACGCCCACCGCGCGCCTCGACCTTGGCGTTCTCTTCTTCGAACTCGGCCTTGTCGACGTTTTCGCCTTTCAGCAACGTCGAGTCGCCCGAATCGAGGATCTCGATCTTTTGCAGCATCTGGCGAACGATCACCTCGATGTGCTTGTCGTTGATCTTCACGCCCTGCAGACGATAGACGTCCTGCACTTCGTCGATGAGGTAGTCGGCCAAAGCCTCGATCCCCATGATGCGCAGAATGTCATGCGGCGCCGGGTTGCCGTCCATGATGTAGTCACCCTTCTGCACGAAGTCGCCTTCCTGCACCGGGATGTGTTTGCCTTTCGGCACCATGTATTCGACGGGCTCTTGCCCCTCGTTGGACGGCTCGATCGAGATACGGCGCTTGTTCTTGTAGTCTTTGCCAAAGCGCACATAGCCGTCGATTTCGGCGATGATGGCGTGATCTTTCGGGCGACGAGCTTCGAACAGTTCCGCCACGCGGGGAAGACCCCCGGTGATGTCCTTGGTCTTGGCACCTTCGCGCGGGATACGCGCCACAACGTCACCGGCCTTGATGTCCTGCCCGTCTTCGATCGACAAAATCGCGTCGACAGACATCGGGTAGGTCACCGGGTTCCCGGCATCGTTGCGCACCGGTTCACCATCGGCATCGACGATGATGATTTCCGGCTTCAGATCGTTGCCTTTCGGTGCCGAGCGCCAGTCGGTCACGATCTTCTGCGTCATGCCGGTGGCTTCGTCAGTCTCGTCGCGCACCGCAATGCCCGAAACGAGGTCAACGAATTTCGCCACACCGGCCTTCTCGGCGATGATCGGCAGGGTGTAGGGGTCCCATTCGTAAAGTTTCGCGCCGCGTTTGACCGCCTCGCCTTCCTTCACGAAGATCTTCGACCCGTAGCTCAGCTTGTGGCTGGCCCGCTCTTCGCCATGCTCGTCCACGATCAGAACCTGCATGTTCCGACCCATGACGATCTGGTCGCCATTGTCGTTGATCAGCAGGGTCGGGTTGCGGAACTCGATCTTGCCTTCCTGGCTGGCTTCCTGGAACGACTGCGAACCACCCTGCGCGATGCCGCCGATGTGGAAGGTCCGCATCGTCAGCTGCGTGCCCGGTTCCCCGATCGACTGCGCTGCGATGATGCCCACCGCTTCGCCTTGGTTCACCAGCGTACCGCGTGCAAGGTCACGACCGTAGCAGAGCGCGCAAACGCCCTCTTCGGCCTCGCAGGTCAGTGCCGAACGGATCCGCAGCGACGCGATACCCGACTGTTCGATCAGGTCGGCCTTGCGTTCGTCGATCAGCTCGTTCTTGCGGACCAGAACCTCGTCGGTGCCCGGAACCAGAACGTCATCGGCCGCGACACGGCCCAGAACGCGCTCACCCAGAGGCGCCACGACTTCGCCGTCGTTGACAGCCGCGGATGCGGTGATCGCACGTTCGGTGCCGCAATCATGCGAGCGCACGATGCAGTCCTGCGCCACGTCCACCAGACGACGGGTCAGATAGCCCGAGTTCGCGGTTTTCAGTGCGGTATCGGCCAGACCCTTACGGGCACCGTGGGTCGAGTTGAAGTACTCGAGCACGGTCAGACCTTCTTTAAAGTTCGAGATGATCGGCGTTTCGATGATCTCGCCCGACGGTTTGGCCATCAGACCACGCATCCCGCCCAGCTGTTTCATCTGCGCCGGCGAACCCCGTGCCCCGGAGTGCGACATCATGTAGACCGAGTTCGGCTCTTTCTCGGCGCCCGCGTCATCGACGCGCACGGCGGAAATTTCCTTCATCATCTCGGCTGCGACCGCATCCGAACATTTCGACCAGGCATCGACAACTTTGTTATATTTCTCGCCCTGAGTGATCAGGCCGTCCATATACTGCTGTTCGAATTCCTTCACCTGATCGCGCACGCCGTTCACGATTTCCCACTTGGTATCGGGGATAACCATGTCGTCCTTGCCGAACGAGATCCCGGCCTTGAACGCCTCGCGGAAGCCCATGCCCATGATCTGGTCACAGAAGATGACCGACTCTTTCTGCCCGCAATAGCGGTAGACAGTGTCGATGACGTTTTGCACGTCTTTCTTCCGCAGCAGACGGTTCACCAGATCGAACGGGGCCTTCGCGTTCAACGGCAGCAGTGCCCCCAAACGCAGACGGCCCGGCGTGGTATCGAAGCGTTTGAACACTTCGTTGCCTTCTTCGTCGATCTGCTTCACCCGCGCCTGAATCTTGGTGTGCAGGTGCACGACCTTCGCATTCAACGCATGTTCGACCTCATCGACCGACCCGAAGACCATGCCCTCACCCGCCATGCCCTTGCGTTCCATGGTGGTGTAATACAGGCCCAGGATCATATCCTGCGACGGAACGATGATCGGCGCGCCGTTGGCGGGCGACAGAACGTTGTTCGTCGACATCATCAGCACGCGCGCTTCCAGCTGGGCTTCCAGCGAAAGCGGCACGTGAACGGCCATCTGGTCACCGTCGAAGTCGGCGTTGAACGCCGAACACACGAGCGGGTGCAGCTGGATCGCCTTGCCTTCGATCAGGATCGGTTCGAACGCCTGGATGCCCAGACGGTGCAGCGTCGGCGCACGGTTCA
>JAQTYE010000161.1 GCA_028749255.1 Paracoccaceae bacterium
TGCCGGTGACCGACTGGGTGCTGGCCTTCGCGGGGGCGATCAGCTCTTTCTATGTGCCCTGGGTCTATGACCAGTTGCAGTTCCGCATCGGTAACCCACTGCCGCTGGATGTGGCAATGGGCACGGTGCTGCTGGTGGTGTTGCTCGAAGCGGTGCGCCGCGCGATGGGCTGGCCGCTGCCGCTGATCGCCTGCCTGTTCATCGCCTATGCCTATTTCGGCCGGTCGATGCCCGGGATCTTTGTGCATCCGGGCGCGGATTGGGCTGGGATCGTCAACCACCTCTATCTGTCCTCGCAGGGTGTCTACGGCACTGCGCTTGGGGTGATCGCGACCTATGTGTTCCATTTCGTGCTGTTTGGCGTCATGGCGCAGAAGATCGGGCTGGGGCAGTTGTTCATCGACCTCGCCACGGCGCTGACCGGGCGTTATTCGGGCGGCCCAGCCAAGGTGTCGGTGGTGTCTTCGGCGCTTCTGGGGTCGATCTCGGGCTCGTCCATCGCCAATACGGTGACCACCGGCGCGCTGACCATCCCGGCGATGATCAAGATCGGCTTCAAGCGGCATTTCGCAGCTGCGGTCGAAGCCGCCTCCTCCACCGGCGGTCAGATCACGCCCCCGGTGATGGGCGCCGTGGCCTTCCTGATGGTCGAATATCTGGGGCTGCCGCTGCGCACCATCCTGATTGCCGCCATTGTCCCCGCCTTCATGCATTTCTTCGGCGTGCTGGTGCAGGTTCATCTGGAAGCCAAGCGCCTGGGTATCCGCGGGCTGGCCAAGGAAGAGTTGCCCAATGCCTGGAAGGTGCTGCGCGAGGGCTGGCTGGCCTGTCTGCCGCTGGTGCTGCTGGTCTGGATGCTGATGTCGGGCCGCACGCCGTTCCTGTCGGCCTTCTGGGCCATTACCGCCTGCATCGTGGTCTATGTAATCCAGCGGGTGACCGCTTCGGGGGTGGTCGATGGTGCGAAAGAGGCCGTGCTGGGCATCTATGAAGGGGCGGTTGCGGGGGCGAAAAGTTCGCTGTCCGTCACCGCGGCTGCGGCGCTTGTGGGCGTCGTGATCGGTGTGGTGACGCTGACCGGCATCGGTTTCAAGATCGCCTTCATGCTGACCAGCGTCGCACAGGGCTGGGCGGAATCCGTGCATGCCGTTCTGGGTTTCCTGCCGATCGAGCTGTTCTCGATCCAGACGCTGGCGCTGCTGTTCACGCTGATGATGACGGCGGTTGTCTGCATCCTGATGGGCTGCGGCATTCCGACCACGGCGAACTATATCATCATGGTCGCCGTTGCGGCCCCGGTGCTGGGGATGATGAATGTGGAGCCGATGGTGGCGCATTTCTTCGTCTTCTACTACGGGGTGCTGGCGGATGTGACGCCGCCTGTGGCGCTCGCGGCCTATGCCGCATCTGGGATTGCCGGTGCCAATGCGTTCAAGGCAGGCAACACGGCGTTCCGGCTGTCGATGGGTAAGGCGCTGGTGCCGTTCATGTTCGTCTTCTCGCCCTCGCTGTTGCTGGTGACGCCGGACTTCACGATCAGTGCATTCCTCGTGGCCTTCTCGGGTGCGGTGCTGGGGATCGTTTCGCTGTCGGCGGCGATCACCAACTGGCTGGTCGGCCCGCTGCTGCGGATCGAGCGCGTGCTGCTGCCGATTGCAGCGCTGCTGATGATCGCGCCGGAGCTGATCTCGACCCTAATCGGGGCGGCGATCCTGGGCGCGGTGGTGCTGCGCCAGATCCAGGCGGGCAAACCCCCGGCGGGGGCGGTGGCGGCCTGATTGGACGCGACACCACCAAGACCGAAAAAAGGGGCGCCCCCGGGCGCCCCTTTCCGTTTGCCCCGCAACAGGGGGGACGGAGACCCCGGCGAGGCGCGGGATCGCTCAGAACGCCCGGGTGATCCCAATGCCCGCGGCCAGATTGCGATAGCTGTTGAGCATGACCGAACTGTGCCCCGGCCGACAGCGTGTGGTGGGCACGTTCAATCATCTTGCGCCTCACTTTCCGGTCCACGGCTTGAGTTTTCGTGACAAAAAATCGTTGGCGACGGCCAGCTCTCCGATCTTGGTGTGCAGCGACCGCATCGTCTCCTCGTCGACCTCGGCCTTCTTCCCGCCGCGTTCGAAGATCTCCGATGCCCCCTCGAGCAACGCCTTCTTCCACTGGTAGATCATGCTCGGATGCACGCCGTATTCCGCGGCCAGTTCCGACACGGTACGCTCACCCTTCACGGCTTCCAGCGCGACGCGAGCCTTGAAGCCCGCGTCATGGTTCCTGCGTTTGGACATGTTCTGATCTCATCGTTCTTGGAGACCAGCAGACGTCAGATCGTAGCTTCCGTCACTGTCCAATTTTCGCGGGTCAGTCTCCAGTGCCATCAAAACTGGCGATAAACGCCCTATTTAGGACGTAATTATCCCGCTTATCATGAGTAATTACGTCGCACGCACAACAACTAGAGCAGATTTCGAAACAATGAAAATGACCCCAATCTCCGTCGCGATCGTGCTTCCTTGCCTGAATGAAGCCCTTACGATCGAATGGTGCGTGCGCCGTTCGCTGGAAGCTCTCGATTTGGTCAAAGCACAATTTGGTCTCACCGGAGAGGTGATTGTCGCTGACAATGGCAGCACTGATGGCAGCCAAGCCCTAGCCGAGGCTGCGGGTGCGCGGGTGGTGCCTGTCTCGGAACGTGGCTACGGCGCCGCACTTTTGGGCGGGTTCCGCGCCACCAAAGCCGAATACCTGATCATGGGCGACAGCGATTGTTCTTATGACTTCGTCGAAGCGCTGCCGATGGTCGGAAAATTGTTGGGCGGTGCAGAACTTTGCATGGGTTCCCGCTTCAAAGGCGAGATCAAGCCGGGTGCCATGCCCTGGAAAAATCGCTACATCGGCAACCCGGTGCTGTCCGGCATACTGCGTTTCCTGTTTCGCACCAATATCAGCGATGCGCATTGTGGCATCCGGGCGCTTACGCGGGGCGCATTTGAGCAGATGAAGCTCTCCTCGACCGGGATGGAATTCGCGTCGGAAATGGTACTGAAGTCGGTGCTGCTGGAGCTGAAAACGGACGAAGTGCCGGTCACGCTATCGCCCGACGGGCGCGATCGTCCGCCGCATCTGAATCCCTGGCGGGACGGGCTGCGACACCTGATCTACATGTTCCTGCTTAGCCCCACCTGGCTGTTCCTCGCCCCTGCGGCGCTGATGTTTATCTTTGGTTTTCTTGTGCTTGGAGCCCTTGTGATGGAGGGCGGGCAGCAAATGGTCTGGCTCGGCGGGTTGCGACTGGGCGATCACTGGGCAATCGTTGCAGGTGGAGCGCTCGTTTTGTCGGTACAGATCGGGCTGATGGGAGTCTATGCGATGCTATACAGCTATCGTGAGGGTTTTCGCAAACCAACGCCAATTGCCACGAAAGTCCTGAACTATTCCAAGCTGCAGAATTGGTTAGGTGCTGGTTTGCTTGCCATGATGCTCGGTTTTGGCTGGTCATTTGCAATCACCGCAGGTTGGGTCGCGTCGGATTTCGGCAGCTTGCATGCAATCCGGGGACTTGTCGCCGCACTAAGCACCTTCGTTATTGGCGCGCAAATCTTCTTCTCTGGTTTCATGGTGTCAATCATTTCCGGCAATCGGGCCAACCATTCACTGGCAGCCTGACCTGATGGCCCTGCAGCCAACATCGCTTCGACGTCGAACCTCTGGCAATCGGTCCTATGTCGCCTTTTCGTTGTTTATTGCGATAGGACTTCTCGGAGCTGTCATCCTTTCGACGGGCCTGACCCCCTCGGACCTCTGGGCTGCCATCGGGCGAGTACCCACATGGTTTTTGCTGCCCATAGCGCTCGTGCAGGGCTTGACCGTGGTCTTGGCGGCGCGCAAATGGTGCCTGATCTTGAGCGCGCATAATGGGCAAAGTCTGCCGCTGGGCGAAAGCGTTGCGGCGACGGCGATTGGCACTCTCGCGGGACAAGCCCTGCCGATTCAACTTGTGACACCGGTCATCCGGGCTTGGATAGCCAAGGCGCATGGCATTTCTGCGTCCCGCGCCATCGGCACGTCAATATTGGAGCAGGTGTTTGAAATAATCGTTCTGGGCGCGATGGCGCTGGCGGGAGTTGTCGCACATTTCGCCGGGCTATCGCTAATCCTAAGCGTGGCGCTTGCTCTGGCTATCGCGGTGATGATGACTGTATTCGTGGCGCCTGGCTTAAGACTGGCCCATAGCGTGGCACACGCCTTCGCCCAGCGGTTTGATGGGCCGTTCTCAACCCTTGCCGATGGCTTTGAGCGTGCAGGGCGTTTGCCCCATCGCCTCCTGTTCCAACTCACCGGGCTCAGCATCCTGCGATACGTACTGCTCGCGGGCCTTAACGTGATGATCCTGACCCAACTTGCCCCCCAAGCCGACCCGTTAGTGCTTTTGGCCGCCTTCCCACTTGTGCAGCTTTTAACCGCGCTGCCGATCGTGCCTGCTGGTCTTGGTATCGTAGAGATGACCTGGTCGGGGCTTCTTCTGACCCAAGGCCTGAGCCCGACCGAAGTCGCTGGGGCCGCGCTAGCACTCCGATTGGTTTCTACTTTTGGTTTCCTCTTGATTGCACCCTTTTTGATCGCCCCGATGCTGATGGCTATTTCGGGTATTTCGAAAGGAGTTCAATGATGGAGCCTTGGCTTAGCGTTCTGATGCCCATCTACAATGGCGCAGCGACCCTTCCGCGAACCCTAGCCTCGCTTGCCGGACAGGGCGACGGGATTGAGGTGATTGCCGTTGTTCAGGCCAGCGAAGATGGTAGCCGCGAAATATTGCAGGCCATTCCCGGACTTCGCATTATCGATGCCCCCAACAGCCAGAACTGGATGGAAAACACCAACATCGCACTGCGCGAGGCGCGTGCGCCGCTGGTCACGATGCTGCATCAGGATGACCTTTGGTGGTCGGGACGTGGTGCGGCCCTCAAGGCGGCTGCACAAACTCCGGCAAGTCTCTGGATCTCGGGAGCCGACTTTGTCGATGCCAAGGACCGTATCGTAGGGCGTATGGCCCCCCCGTTCGGGGCGACACCTCGCCTGATTGAAGGTGCCGAAGCTTTACAACATCTTCTTGTGCAGAATACCGTGGCTTTACCTTCAGTCATGTTCCGGCGCGATGATGCGTTGCGCGATGGCGGGCTGGACGAGACGCTCTGGTACACTGCCGATTGGGATCTCTGGCTTCGGCTGGCGCGATCGGGGCCGGTCGCTTGGGAGCCTACCGCACAAGTGGCTTTCCGTATCCATGCGGGGTCCCTGACACTGACGGGGTCAAAGGATGGGGCGGCTTTTCGACGGCAGCTCGAAACCCCCGTCGCGCGCCATCTGGCCGCATTGCAGCCGCAAGACATGCAGCGGGTCGGGCGCTTGGCCCGTCGATCAAACGAGCTGAACGCCGCCCTCGCGGGCGCCTATCACGGGCAAAGCGGGGATCTGGTGCGCGCCTTGCGCGGGATTGCCGCGCTTGGCCCTAAAGGCTGGCGCGCATTTCTACGCGATACGCAGATCGTGAACCGCACGATGCCGCGTTTCAAACTTAAGCTGCAAAAGCAAGGCCGGGCATGACGATCATTCCGCCAATTGACCGGGACATTTTCTATCGTGTTGCCGAAATCCATCTTTCCCACGCAAAATGACCTCATTAGAAGCGATTTTTCTGCCCTGATCGAGTAATTGATCCGGCATTGTCGAATTTTTGACACCAAACCTTTATTGCCTCATCGCACCCTACGGTAATTGGAAACAATGGACACCCGCATCCCTCATCTCGCTCCAGTCAAAACCCGATCCGCGTTCTGGTGGATTGTTGCCATCACGCTTTTGCCAGCGGTGCTTGGGGTATATTTCGCGCAACTTCTTTTGTCGTCTGGCATCGTTAGTCCGGATGACCCACGTGTCAGCTTGATCGCGACCTTGATGCTGTTTGCAGCACAAGATCTGCCGGGGGGGATAGTCTTTGGCGCGCTGGTTCTGGGCGCCGTGCTGATTGCCCGAAAAACCCGCCTCAGCGACCATTTCGATATTAGCCGCGCAAATGCACAGCGCATCGTAGCAATTTTGGCGCTAAGCGGTGCTGTGGCCACCTGGCTTACCGCACGCTTCGTGTTTCATGGCTATGGCCTTTCTCTCGACGAATACCTGCCGCAGTTCCAAGCCGAGATTATACGCCACGGACGACTCCTCGCGCCGCTCACCCCCGGCGAGATGGCGTATCATATGTATCTGCAGCCGATCTTCACCTATACGGACGAAGCGCGCGGGCTTTGGGCGAGCCAATACCGCCCAGGCCATGCGATCTTGTTGGCGTTGATGCCGTCGCTTGACGGCATCAACTTGCTCAACCCGGTTCTTACGGCCCTGTCTGTCTGGTCCATTGCCAATATCGCCCACCGCCTCTGGCCCAAACGGCCAGAGATGCCCGTCCTCGGCGCGGTGCTGTTTCTGTTCTCACCACAGGTGCTGGTGACTGCGGGGACGGGCTTTTCCTATCCAGCGCATCTTGCGTTCAATCTTATCTGGCTCACGCTTTTCCTGAAAGGCTCATATGAGAACCGCATGCTCGTACATCTGGGTGCAGCGTTCGTTGGTGCCTATGCTATCGGTCTACATCAAGTTCACGTTCATCCGCTTTTTGCCTCCCCCTTTCTGATGCTCCTCCTGCTCGGCAAGATCGGGCGCAGAGTGCATCTGATCCCCTATATTGTGCTTTATCTGATCTTCTTGCCAATCTGGGTCCTTTGGCCCGAGCTGGCCGTCTGGGCGACTACCGGCGATCTCTCTGCGCTTCCTCGGCGCCTCGCTGACGTCAACTATCTCGCCGATTTCCTGCGCTACACCGACGTAACTGATAGCGTCGAAGCCCCGTTCCGCTCGCTCTTTCTGGCCGCCAATGTTCTTCGCTATCTGCTCTGGCTTTCGCCCGCTGTCATATTGTTTGCCATTGTCGCCCTGCGAACGCCTCGGCGGTTGAGCTCGGTGGATTGGGCTGCTTTGGCCAGCATCGTGCTCACCATCGTTGCAAATCATATCTTGATGGCGAATCAGATGCTTACATGGGGCGCACGCTATTACCATCCGATCATCGGCAACATGATCATTCTCGCGCTTTCAGGTTACGCCATGTTGCGTGAGGCCAGGGATGCCCCTTTCGCACGTCGTTTGATTGAGGCTGGGGGCCTCCTCATCCTTGCCTCAGCCGTTGTGCTGCTGCCTCAGCGGATGCTGCAAGTCCATGCCAAGGTCGCGCCAAGAGCATCAGTACAAAAGGCAATCGAGGCGATCGATGCAGACGTGGTGGTAATCCAGAGGCTGCCAATCTGGTTCCAAGGAGATTTTGTCCGCAACTCTCCGTTCCTGACCAACCGCCCGCTGATCATGGCGTTGCCCGCCGACGTCCATTTGCCGCTGCCCGAGGCTCAGCCCGGCGTCTTGAAAGGCGCACGCATCCACGTTCTGACGGTGCAGGACCTCGCCACCTTCGGGCTACCGCGCGGGACACTCTACGAGCCTGGGCCAACAATTCCCCAAGGTCGGGAACCTCGTAGGTTGTTTGGCCATACGGCGGGGGGCCCAGTTTGATACCCGCTTCGATTTAAGAATAGGAAGTAGTGTCAGCATAATTGGGCTAGAATACCGTGGTAGTCTCAAATTGTTTTCTCCCGTACTTGGTGACGGCTTTGCATGGACGGAGCCATCATTCGGGATGAATTTCCACTTCTGCGGTTTTTGCCCCCAGCATGCTATAGACACATCGAACTGCTCCCTTCTCCTCGCCAATAATAAACGCCCAGTGGGGTTGTGGCATGAATGGCCGGTTTGCGTTGTGCAACGTCAGATATCGCACCCGCGTGGCGTTGTTGCAGAAGGGCGGCCAGAGACGTGAC
>JAQTYE010000162.1 GCA_028749255.1 Paracoccaceae bacterium
GGCGGTGTTGTAGGCAGACCAGTTGGTCGCGCGGTAGCGGGTGGGATTGGGGTTGCTCATGCAACCCGTCTAACCGCATGGATTCATGGTGTGAATCCTTTGAAGTTCGAGTTCTGCAACAAAGCCGCTTTACTTTGCAAAGTTCTATCAGTTCCGGGAATGGCGCGGTAATCCCCCCATTTTTGCGGGGGCTTGGTCGTAGACTTTACGCGGCCATCTTCAGTTTCTGGGCGGGTGTCATGCCGCGGTAATCCCCCCCCTCAAGAAAGGGGGCGCGCAATTTGGTTGGTGTTGCGTGAAAACTAACGTTCGCCGCAAAGGTCCATCGTTTCGAAATCGAAGTCACCTTTGTAAAGGCGGCGCAATGTCTTGACCATGGATTCGAACGACTTGTCTAACGCGATGTTGGTGGTATCGGTTGGAGAAATGTAGATGGATTTTCCCCGTGGTGCGCGCAGCAGAAAGCCGCTCTCTACCAGTTCCCCGATCTTGCGATGAAGGGTGCTGATAGGTAGGCCGAGAACTTCGGCAAGGGCAGAGAGATCATATAGCTTGCCCTGCAATCTGCCTTGAACGACGGTGCGAATGATCAGGCAGTCAACCGGCTTTCCCCACATTCCTGTTTCCATCGCATAAAAGCGATTCAGGCACTCGATGATCTGACCTTGAACCTCCGCCCTTATGGTGGCGCGCATCTGTTCGCTGTCGTCTTTGTCCGCCATCATCTCTTTGCGCCTCCGGGCTCTATCAGCAACGCCACCTTTCCAGATTGGAAGGTTTGCCGCTTGGCGACAAGGAAAAATTAATCGCACCTTACGCTCAGGCAAGCCGCGACCCCGAATGACAGCTCGTGTCGTTTCATCGCGCGCTTGGGAACTGCAGGAGGAGGCAGCATGCGAAAGCACATACTCGTGGTTGGCGGTGGGATTGGCGGCACAATGACCGCAAACAGCATCGTCACAAAAATGTATCCCGAGGTTGCGTCGGGTAAGGTCAAGGTCACCCTGCTGACTGACAGCCCTTGGCACTATTACAAACCTGCGTTCATGTATGTCGCCTTCGATATGTTCTTTGAAGGAGAGCTGCGGCGCAAGCAGGAGACGCTGCTACGCCCCGAGATCGACTTTCAGGTCGACAAGGTTGTCTCGTTCGATTTCGCGGGTTCCAAGGTCAAAACCGCCAGCGGCAAGACGATCGGATATGATTACATCGTCGTCTCGACGGGCTGTCTGCCAGCACCCGAGCGGATTGAGGGCCTAAAGGAAGCGGGTGATTATTTCTATCAATACGATCCCGCGCGTCAGCTTTCGGAAAAGCTGCGCAAGCTGGAAAAGGGTCGCGTCTTTATCACCGTGAACTTCCCGACGACACCGAATGTCCCGCATCAATGCGGCATCGCGCCGATGGAAACGACCTTGATGCTAGATGAATACCTACGCCGAAAGGGCATCCGCGATCAGGTGGAGATCGTCTATACTTACCCCACCGTTTCACAATTGCTGCGCAACTGCCTGTTCATGCAGGAAGAGGTCTGCAACGTGCTGCCGCCAATCTTTGAAGAACGCGGTATCAAATATGAACGTGGCTTTACGCTGGCCAAAGTGGATGCCGATCGAAAGGTCGCAATCTCGGCGGAAGGCGAGGAGCAGGATTTCGACATCCTGATGTCCACCCCACCGATCCGCGCTGTCGATGCAGTATTGCAAAGCGGTGTGTCACAAGCGCCCAACAATGAGGGTTGGCTTCCCACCAACCGCGAAACGCTGCAGCTTGACGGGTTTCCCAACGCTTATGTGATGGGCGATACGGTGGATCTGCCAATCTCCAAAGCCGGTGGGTCGTGTCACAACCAATGCCCCGTGATCGCCAATAACATCGCCGGTGACATGCGCCTAGGTCGCACGATTGATACCTATACCGGAAGGGTTCAGGCCGTTGCGCAGATGGGCCTCGAGGTGGGTATGCCGCTTTGGTATGACTATGATGAAGACGTGCATCCGACGCCGCCCACAAAGGTTGGCGGGCTGCTGCGCAAGGCGTTCAATCGCGGAATCTACTGGTCCGTTGCGCGCGGCATCATCTGATAACTCTCATTCACGAAAATAAGGAGGGCGCCATGGCGAACCCCACCCAAACCGGGGCGGACACACCGCTTCTCGAACGTGTCAACCAAGCAAGCGCCTTTGCAGACGAGGCAACGGAAGAGGGGCTGGTCGATCTGGCCAACAAGCTCGCTCCGCTGATCCAAGGGCGCCGCTTCCACAATATCGTCGATCTTCTTTCGCTGGCGGCCGATGGCGTTGACATGGCCGATGATGCTTTGATCCAGAAGATGATGGTGGCTTACGAAGATCTGGTGAGCAATGCGTGGATGCTGTCCAATGCGGCCCGCTATGCCGCCAATACGGCCGCCCGGCAGCCGGTGCCAACGCGCCTTGGCCTACTGCGTGCCGCTGGCGATGAGGACGTGCGCCGCGGGCTTCATTTCGCGCTACAGTTTCTCGCGGTGCTTGGTCGCCAGACCGCGCGCGGGGCTGACGAAGCCGAAGCATGAGCGACAGCGACGCAGCGCTGGCCGCGTTATACCAACCGCGCATCCGGGAACACGCGGCCCGGGTGCGCGCAGATCGGCGGCTGGCGACGCCCGATGTGACTGTCACCTGCCGCAGCCCGGTTTGCGGCAGCATGCTGACACTGGATATGGTTTTTCACGAGGATAAACTTGCGCAGATCGGCTGGAAAGCCCGCGCCTGCACGCTTGGAATGGCCTCTCTGGGGATCGTCGCGCGTGCGGGGATCAGTCAGACGGAAAGCCAGATCGCAGACGTCGGGCGTCAACTTTCGGCATTGCTGCAGGGCGAAGCGATCGCGTTTCCAGACCCTTGGAGCGAACTGGATCTTTTCTGCGCCGCGCGCACATTCCCGACGCGGTTCGGCTCTATCACACTCCCGTTTCAAGCGATCGCCCAAGGCTTTGCCGAGGTAAACTAAAGTCTGCCATGCGAGATTTCATCGCGGCCTAAGAGAAACGGCTACATGGGATCTTAGCGGGTTTCAGGCGTGCAAAGTCCCGCATCAGCGACATTCGCCCCGGATTTTGCTGCAGAATGCCACGACCGACCGCTTCGGGGAAGCTGCGACGCATGCTCGACCGGCAGCTCAGGGCCGGACGCACCATACCATAGAAGTCGAGCGGGGGACATCCCGCCCCCGCAATTCCCTGCGCAATCCCCACCTCCGCGGCAAAACCTGCCCTATTGCGGTGTTTCCAGGAGCGATCTAAACTCGTATCACAATTTCTATCACCTTGGAGCATATGGGATTTTTTAACTTCATACGATCACGGCTCGACGACAAGGCTCCTTTGCTCGAACGGTGTCTGTCAGTGGATCTTGAGGTCAATCCCAAGACTGCCGAGATTTTCGATCTAGCTGCGGTGCGGCATGGCAATGGCCCTGCGGTTGTTGCACCGAAGGGCGAGCTCAAAAAGGCGCTCGACCAGCTTGAAAAGGCACTCGACAAAACGCCGCATGTCATCGGCCACAACATCCTGCGCCACGACATCGAACATCTGCTGGCGGCGCGCCCGCGGCTGGCTGCAAAGATGACAGCGCCCATCGATACGCTTTGGCTCAACCCTCTGGCGTTTCCGCGCAACCCCTACCACCATCTCGTGAAACATTACCATGATGGGCGGTTGCAGGCGGGGCATGTGAATGACCCTGAGCTTGATGCGCGGCTGGTGTTCGAGGTCTTGGAGAACCAGATAAAGGCGCTGGTCGAGATCGGGGCGCAATCGCCCGAGACCCTGCTCGCCTATCATTACCTTGCAACCCGCAGGGTTCATGCCGATGGCTTTGACGCAGTCTTC
Source organism: Paracoccaceae bacterium (assembly GCA_028749255.1). GTDB lineage: Bacteria > Pseudomonadota > Alphaproteobacteria > Rhodobacterales > Rhodobacteraceae > Rhodobacter. Next base: position 3,872 of record JAQTYE010000162.1, read on the forward strand.
ACCCATATCCGCGAAGCCCCGCTGCCCGATCGCGCCACTGCCTTTGTCGCAATCAGGGCGCTCCTTATGGGCAAGGCATGCGGTGCGCAGATTGGACCCGCCCTCAATGAATTATCCGACCCGCAAATGGGCTGGCCGCTGGCCTATGCGTTGGCCTGGATCTCGGTTTCTGGTGGCGAATCCGTCATGCCGCCCTGGGTGCGGGCGAGCTTTCCGCAGGCCGCGCGGATCGTGCGCGCTCTGCGCGATACCAACTGCGGCGACCCAACCTGCGAATGGTGCGCCGAAAAGAACAACCCCGTCGGAGCGCTGAAAAAGTGGTTTGGCTTTGAGGGGTTCCGTCCGCAGCCAGTGGACGACAACGGCCGACCGCTGCAAGAGGTCATCGTGGCCGAAGCGATGCGCCATGCAAATGTGTTGGGCATTCTGCCCACCGGCACCGGCAAATCGGTCTGCTATCAGGTTCCGGCGCTCAGCCTTTATGACAAGACCGGCGCGCTGACGGTGGTGATTTCGCCGCTCGTCGCGCTGATGGCCGATCAGGTGCAGGGGATGGAGCGCGCGGGCATCACCTCGTCGGTGACGATCAACGGCATGCTCTCGATGCCCGAGCGACAAGATGCGCTGGACCGGGTGCGGCTCGGGCAGGCGGCGATTTTGCTGATCTCGCCCGAACAATTGCGCAGCGTGTCGATCCGCTCCGTGCTGAAGCAGCGCGAAGTGGGGCTTTGGGTCCTGGACGAGGCGCATTGCGTGTCAAAATGGGGGCACGATTTTCGGCCCGACTACCGCTACATTGGCCGCTTCATCCGCGAGTTTTCGGGCGATGCGCCGCTGGCCCCGGTTTTGTGCCTGACGGCCACCGCCAAACCCGAGGTAGTGCGCGATATCACCGAACATTTCCGCGAACGGCTTGGCGTTGAGCTTGGGCTTTTCGATGGCGGGGCCACGCGCACCAACCTGACATTTTCGGTGCAGCCAACCGGCAAAGGCAGCAAGCTTGGCGATATTCTGGCGGTGATTTCCGAACACTTGCCGCAGGGCGATCAATCGGGGGCCGTGGTTTATTGCGCCACCCGCAAGGAGACCGAGCGCGTTGCGGGGTTCCTCAAGGCGCAGGGGCTGGCGGCGGAGCATTTTCACGCCGGCCTGACCGCAGACGACAAGCAGGCGGTGCAAGAACGCTTCCGCACGGGCGACTTGCGGGTGATTGCGGCCACCAACGCTTTCGGGATGGGGATAGACAAACCCGATATCCGGCTGGTGGTTCATGCCGATATTCCCGGCTCACTTGAAAACTACCTGCAAGAAGCGGGGCGCGCCGGACGCGACAGGGCGCCTGCCAATTGTGTGCTGCTGTATCATTCCGACGATGTCGAGCGGCAGTTTTCTCTCACTGCGCGTTCCCGGCTTGAGCGCCACGAGATCGGCGCCATTCTCAAGGCGCTGCGCCGCCTTGACGAACACACCCGCAACAGCGGCAAAGTGGTGGCAACGCCGGGCGAGATCGTGCGCGAAGAAAAAGACCGCGAATTCGTGCGCGACAGCGCCACCGATGACACACGCGTTAAAACGGCGGTGTCCTGGCTCGAGGAAGCCACGCTGGTCTCGCGTGAGGAAAACCGCGTGCAGGTGTTTCCCTCCTCTCTAATGGTGCGCACGGTGGCCGAGGCAGAAGCCCGCCTGAATGGTGCCGAAATCACCCAAGCGCGTCGTAACCAGCTTTTGACGATCGTGCGCCATGTGATGAACACCGCCCCCGATCAAGGCATTTCGACCGATGAGCTGACCGGCATCAGCGGCCTCTCGCATCGTGCGCTAAGCAAGGCGATGGCCGATCTTGAAGCGCTTGGGATTGCGCGCAATGACATTGCCATCACCGTCTCGGTGCATATCGGGGTTGAAAACCAGTCGCGCCAGCGCATGACGCGCGCCATGCGGCTGGAAAAGGCGTTGATTGCTAGGATGCGCGAACTGGCGCCCGAGGCGGGTGTGGGCGACAGTGCTGTGCTTGATCTGGCAGCGGCGAGCCAGCTTTTGCGTGGCGAGGGCCAAGAGGATGTAAGCCCGCATATCCTGGAACGGCTCTTGCGCAGCATCGAGCGCGACGGGCGCGACAGCGACGGCGGGACTGGCAACATCCGTCTGCGCAAACTCTCCAGCAAGACGCTTGAGGTCGTGCTGCAACGCTCGTGGCGCGTTGTGGAGCAGACTGCTGAAGTGCGCTGGATGGCCGCCGAAAAGCTCCTCGATTTCCTGATCGCCACACTGCCCGCAGGCACGCGCGGCAAGGATATTCAGGTAAACACGACCGTCGGTGATCTTTTGGCGGCCCTGACCGGCGACGCGTTTCTCAAGGCCACAGGCGTGAAGGACATGACTAAACTCATGGAGCGCGCTCTTTTGTGGCTGCACGAGCAACAGGTGATGACGCTTGGCAAGGGGCTGACCGTGTTCCGCTCGGCGATGACCATCTACCTGAACCCAAGCCGTGCCGGTTTCACCAAAAAGGACTTTCTGCCGCTTGAAGAGCACTACCGCGAACAAACGCTGCAAACCCATGTTATGGCGACCTACGCGGAGAAGGGGCTGGAGCAGATTAACGAGGCTGTGCACCTTTCCGAAGATTACTTCGCGCTTGATCAAGACCGTTTCTTGCAACGCTGGATGCCCGGTCGCGGCGTTGAAATTCGCCGCCAGACCACCGGCAAAGCGTGGAAGCAGATCGCCGAAAATCTGGGCAATCCGATCCAGCAAGAGATTGTCGCTGACGAGCGCGAAGAAACCAACGTGCTGGTGCTGGCGGGGCCGGGCTCGGGCAAAACGCGGGTGCTGGTGCATCGCATTGCCTATCTTTTGCGGGTAAAGCGCGAAGACCCGCGTGGCATTCTCGTGCTGAGCTACAACCGCCATGCCGCCGCCGAAATCCGCGCCCGCCTGCGCCATCTGGTCGGTGAGGATGCAGCCTACGTCACCGTTTCGACCTGTCACGCGCTGGCAATGCGGCTCGTTGGGGCAAGCTTCGCGGGCAGTCGGACAGAGCCGCGCGACTTTGATGCGATCCTGCGCGAGGCGGTGCGCCAGATCAACGGCGAGGGCCTGAGCAAATCCGAGGCCGAAGCGCAGCGCGAGGCGCTTATTCAGGGCTACCGCTGGATTTTGGTGGACGAATACCAAGACATCGGCCCCGAGGAATACGCGCTGATTGCCGCCGTTGCCGGACGCTCGATCGACGACCCGGACCAGCGGCTGAGCCTTTTTGCCGTGGGCGACGACGATCAGAACATCTACGCCTTCACCGGCGCCTCGATTTCATTCATCCGGCGCTTCGAGGAAGATTACCGCGCCAAGCCGAAGTTCTTGATCGAGAACTACCGCTCGACCCGCTATATCATCGAGGCCTCCAATCAGGTGATCGAACCCGCGCGCGGTCGCATGAAGGCGGGCCATGCGATCACCGTGGACAAACTGCGCAGCCTCGATCCCGGTGGTGGTGTGATGGCGCAGTATGATCCGATTGGCCGCGGGCGAGTGCAATTTTTGGACGTAGGCGCCGACGACACTGAACAGGCGGTCGCGGCCGTTGACGAGTTGGTGCGACTTTCGCGGCTGGAACCCGGTTTTAGCTGGGCGCGCACAGCCATCATCTCGCGCGATTGGCGGCGGCTTGGTCCGGTGCGTGCATATGCCGAAAAGCTCGGGTTACCCGTTGAAATGGCCAACGAGAAGCTGCCAAGCATCTGGCGCCTACGCGAGATGCAGCGCCTTGTGGCGAGCTTGCGCAGGCGCCCGGCGGCACTCCTCAAGATCCAGGACATCCTCGATGTTCTGAACGAACAGCGCTCGTACCGTTGGGTCGATCTGATCGCTGAGGCCATTGCAGACCTGGCGCGCGAACTGGGCAGTAAACCAATCCCCGTGCCCGATGCCATCGAATGGCTGGCGGAATGGGCGCAGAATGTCCGCAGCGCGC
>JAQTYE010000163.1 GCA_028749255.1 Paracoccaceae bacterium
CGGCGATCTTGCAGGCGCTGATGCGGGTTTGGCCGACCGACAAGATGAGTGTGGCCGACCGCGGGCTGCGCGAAGGGCTGCATTATGCGCAGATGGCCGCAGATGGCGTGCTTGAAGAGATGGGCCCGATTTAAGGAGTTTTCTGATGACCAAGACACCGACGGGCAAAAATACTTCGGGCCGCGGCCAGCGGGACCTGCGGGTGCGGGTGAAAACCGCCAAGGGCCGCAAGCTGAGTTCCACGCTGTGGCTGGAGCGGCAGCTCAACGACCCTTATGTCGTGCGCGCCAAGAAAGAGGGCTATCGCGGTCGCGCGGCCTTCAAGATCATGGAGCTGGACGACAAGTATCGTTTCCTCGTGCCCGGCGCGCGGGTTGTCGATCTGGGGTGCGCGCCCGGTGGCTGGTGTCAGGTGGCGATCAAGCGCGTCAATGCGCTGGCGGAAAAATCGGGCAAGAAGGTCGGCACCGTTCTGGGCATCGACCTGCAAGAGGTCAGCCCGATCACCGGCGCCGAGATCCATCAACTCGACTTTCTGGAAGAGGGCGCCGAAGACAAGGTCAAGGCCTGGCTTGGCGGTCCGGCCGATGTGGTGATGTCGGATATGGCGGCCTCGTCTTCGGGGCATCAGGGCACGGACCACCTTCGCATTATCGCGCTGTGCGAGGCGGCGGCCTATTTCGCCTTTGACGTGCTGGAAGAGGGCGGCACCTTTGTGGCCAAGGTTCTGGCCGGTGGCGCCGAGATCGAGCTGCAGAACATCCTGAAAAAGAACTTCACCAAGGTCGCCAATGTGAAACCGCCGGCGTCGCGCGCCGACAGTTCCGAGAAATTCGTGGTCGCGCAGGGGTTCCGCGGCAAGCGCCACGAAGGCCAGGACGCCGAAGACACGTCAGAAGGCGATCTGGGCTGAGCCCCCCGGTCGCAGGCTGGTTTCCGCCGCCCTACGACCAAAGTCGTAAGCCGCTTCCGCAAGCGTCAGTTGCGGATCACGGCAATCGGCCTATCCTATCGCCCCTGACGCTTCGGAAAGAGGGGAGGCTTTTCGCCATGACGTCGATGACGCGCGCACCATCGCGCAATCACGCGGAAATCGTTCAATCGGTCGTCTCCTCGTCCTCGGCGCTGGGGCGGGCGGGGTTTGCCGCCAGCTGGCGGCGCTCGCTGATCCATCACAAGATTGATCCCGGCACGCCGCAGCCCAACGAACGCCTGTCCGAGGCCGAGATGCGCGCCCGACGCGAGGCGTCGGGGCTGCTGGTGCAGATTGCAACGCCGGTGCTGGATCGGCTGGCGCGGGCGGCCTGCGATGCGGGCTGCACGGTGCTGTTGTCGGATGCGGCGGGACTGGTGCTGGATGAACGGGTCCGCGCGGGGGACCTGCGCGAGTTTCACGCCTCGAACCTGGCGCCGGGCACCAACTGGTCCGAGGGCACGCAGGGCACCAATGGCATCGGCACCTGCCTGGCCGAAGGGCGCCCCGTCGTGGTTTGGCGCGATCAGCATTTTCGCGCGACCAACACCGGGCTGACCTGCATGGGCGCGCCGGTCTTTGGCGCGATGGGAGAGTTGGCCGGGGTGATCGACGTGTCCTCGGCACGGGGCGACTTGACCGAGGGCTATGCCCGTCTGGTTGCGCTGACCGTGCAGGACGCGGCGCAGCGGATCGAGGCGGATCTGTTCCGCGCCAGCTATGACGGCGCGCGGATCCTGTCTACCGGCGCGGGCGAAAGCGCGCCGCAGGGGGTGATGCTGCTGGCGCTGGATCGCGACGATCTGGTGATCGGTGCCACGCGGGCCGCGCGGCGCCACCTGGGCATCGAGGATGCGCAGATCGGGCGGCTGCCCGCCAATGATCTGCTGGAGCTGGGCCTGCGCGGCGGTCTGGAAGAGGCGCAGCGCGCCGAAATGGCACGGGCCTTGGCCCGCAACGGCGGCAACGTCTCGGCGGCGGCGCGCGATCTGGGGATTGGCCGCGCCACGTTTTATCGCAAGGCCAAGGCGCTCAGCCTCGAAGTCTGAGATCATGATTTGAACAAGCGCCCGCGATTGGCCGGGCGAGGGGGCGCCGCCCCCTCTTTGCCTGTGGCAAATTCACCCCCGGGATATTTGAGCCAAGGTGAAAGCTGCATCCGTTTCACCTTGGCTCAAATATCCCGGGGGAGGCCGTAAGGCCGGGGGCAGCGCCCCTGATCGGGCCGATGCTGCAGCTGCAACTGTCTCGGGGGTGAGACAGGTAAGCCATCCGCTCAGCGCAGCCCGGCTATGCGATTCGCGCCGCACAGTGCAGCCTGTCCCCATGCCGAGCCTATGACGGGCTCGGGTCTAAGGGAGGAAGAACACATGGCCAACGATATGGCACCCGAATTCAAAGGCGTGATGGTTTCGCCGTTCAAGGCGCGTTACGACAACTTCATCGGCGGCAAATTCGTGCCCCCGGTCAGCGGTCAGTATTTCGACAACATCACCCCGATCACCGGTGAGAAAGTCTGTGAAGTGGCCCGCTCGGGCGCGGCGGATGTCGAGCTGGCACTGGACGCGGCGCATGCGGCGAAAGACGCCTGGGGCAAAACCTCGGCCGCGGCACGCTCTGCCGTTCTGCTGAAGATCGCCGACCGTCTGGAAGCAAACCTTGATCTGCTGGCCGCGGCTGAAACCTGGGACAACGGCAAGCCGATCCGCGAAACGACCTTTGCCGACATTCCGCTGTCGGTCGATCACTTCCGCTATTTCGCAGGCGTGCTGCGCGGGCAGGAAGGTTCGATGTCGGAAATCGACGAAGACACCATCGCCTATCACTACCACGAACCGCTGGGCGTTGTCGGCCAGATCATTCCGTGGAACTTCTCGATCCTGATGGCGGCGTGGAAACTGGCGCCGGCGCTGGCGGCGGGCAACTGCATCGTGATGAAACCGGCCGAGCAGACCCCGGCCGCGATCATGGTTCTGATCGAACTGATCGCCGATCTGCTGCCCGCGGGCACGCTGAACATCGTCAACGGTTATGGTGCCGAAGTGGGAGCCCCGCTGGCGCGCAGCCCGCGTATTGCGAAAATCGCCTTCACCGGCTCGACCGCGACGGGCCGCAAGATCATGCAGGCCGCGACCGAGAACCTGATCCCGGTGACGCTGGAACTGGGGGGCAAATCGCCCAACATCTTCTTCTCGGACGTGATGGCCAAGGACGATGCGTTCCTGGACAAAGCGGTCGAAGGGTTTGTTCTGTTCGCCTTCAACCAAGGCGAAGTTTGCACCTGCCCGTCGCGCGCGCTGATCCAGGAAGACATCTACGAAGAGTTCATGGCGCGCGCCATTGCCCGCGTCAAAGCGATCAAACAGGGTGACCCGCGCCTGATGGAAACCATGGTCGGCGCACAGGCCAGCCAGGAACAGCAGACCAAGATCATGTCTTACCTGCAGATCGGCCGCGAAGAGGGGGCCGAGGTTCTGGTCGGCGGTGACGCGGCGCGCTTCAACGGCGAGCTGTCGAACGGCTTCTACATCCAGCCGACGATCCTGAAGGGCCACAACAAGATGCGTGTGTTCCAGGAAGAGATCTTTGGCCCGGTTGTTTCGGTCACCACCTTCAAGGACGAAGATGAGGCGCTGCATATCGCCAATGACACGATGTATGGCCTGGGTGCCGGCGTCTGGTCGCGCGATATGAACACCTGCTACCGCTTTGGCCGTCACATTCAGGCCGGGCGCGTCTGGGTGAACAACTATCACGCCTATCCGGCGCATGCGGCCTTCGGTGGCTACAAGCAGTCGGGCGTCGGGCGCGAAAACCACAAGATGATGTTGGACCACTACCAGCAGACCAAGAACATGCTGGTCAGCTACAACCCCAACAAACTCGGGTTCTTCTGATCCCTCCCCTCCACCGATCAGAAAATCCGGCCGTCCCCGTTCACGGGGGCGGCCGTCATTGTTTTGGGGCGGTGCAAAATGGCGGTTACAGCGTGACGCGGAACCGGGCAAATCCGTCCGGCCCATCGCCTGCGGGTTCAATCATCACGCCACGGCTGCGGATGTCCTCCAGATAGGCGGCAGCTTTGGCACCGGTATCAAACAAAACGGTGGCGCCCCCCGCAGGCGCAAGCCGCCAGTTGCCATCGGCCGAAGGGGAAATCGTGCCCTGCTCGACGATATAGCGCACGATCACGTCGCGGTTCGTATCGGGGGCCTGCAAGATCACGCTCGACCCATCCGCCCCCGGGAAATGCCCCCCGCCCGAGGCCCGGTAGTTGTTCGTGGCGACGATGAATTCCTGAGTTTCATCAACAGGTTGTCCGTCGAAGCTCAGGTTGATGATGCGATGCGCTTCGGGCGCCACGACCTTGCCATCATTGTCGTAACGCGCAGGCTGCGTCAGGTCGATCTGGTAGGTCACCCCGTCGATCGTGTCGAAGTTATAGGATGGGAAATCGGGGTTCAGCAGGATCTGATCGGCGCCGCCCGGGGTGATCTGGTTGAACATGCCCGCCGAGCGTTCCAGCCACTCGCGGACTTCGGCGCCGGTGATGCGAACGGCTTGCAACGTATTGGGATACAAATACAAATCCGCGACGTTCTTGATCGCGACCGGCCCTGCCTGCACATCGGTGTAATACTCGGGCCCGCCACGACCGCCCGCCTTGAAGGGGGCCGCCGCCGACAGGATCGGCAGGCCTTCGTGCGCGGTGCCCTTCAGAAGCTGTGCCACATACCAGCTTTGCGCGAGGCTGACGATCTGCACCGAGGGGTCATCGGCCAGCAGCGCGAAATAGGAATAGAGCGGGGCAGAGGTCTTGCCCACCTCGGCGCGCACATAGTCCAGCGTGGCCAGATGCGCGGCGGCGGTGGCATCTATCGCCGGGGCATAATCGCCCACCAGGGCGGTGATCTTGCGGTCCGCGCCGCGTTCATAAATCGGCCGGACCGAACTTTGCGAGGCGGCCAGTTGCCAGCCCGTGCCCGCACGTTCCAGCATCAGGTCGATCACCCCCAGATGCGAACCCCAGAACCCCGCCATCACCGCCGGTTTGCCATTGATCTGCCCGGTTTCGGCATCGAAGCCCGTGCCCTCGTAATCCTTCGATGGCCAAACCTTGTGCTGGTGCCCGGAAATCACCGCGTCGATGCCGTCGATCGCGGCCAGATGGAAGGCGGCGTTTTCCATGCCTTCGGTCTCGGTCGTGGCATCCAGCCCGGTATGCGCCAGCGCCACCACCAGATCGACACCCTCTTCGCGCAGCTGCGGCACCCAGGCGCGGGCGGCCTGCAGGATGTCGCGGGTGAACAGGTTCCCCTCCAGATGGGCGCGGTCCCATTGCAGGATCTGCGGCGGCACAAAGCCGATCACGCCCAGCCGCAGCGGATGCATCACCCCCGCGCCATCGGCCAGCTCGGTTTCGACAATCAGATAGGGTTTGACAAACAGCTCGTCCTCGCGCGGGCTCGCGCCCAGCTTGCGCGCGACATTGGCGCAGACGATGGGGAAATTCGCGCCGTCGTTTACTTTTTCAAGAAAATCAATGCCATAGTTGAATTCGTGGTTGCCCAGCGTGCCCGCCGCATAGCTGAGCGTGTTCATCCCGGCGATCACCGGGTGGATGTCGCCCGCAGCCATGCCCTTGGAATAGGCGATGTAATCGCCCATCGGGTTGCCCTGCAGGTAGTCGCCATTGTCGAACAGGATGGCGTTGGTCGCCTCGGCCCGGATCGCTTCGATGATTGTGGCGGTGCGCGCCAGACCCAGCGTGTCGGCGGGTTTGTCGGCGTAGTAATCATAGGGCTGCACATGGCAGTGCAGATCTGTGGTGGCCAACAGCCGCAGATGCGCCTGACCGGCCTGTGCGCGCGCCGAGAACGGATGCAGCAGCACCATTCCGCTCAGCGCGGTGCCCGAAATCAGAAAGGAACGACGGGAAAGTTCGGTCATGGCAGCCCCCAATTACAGATCCATCCTTTATCGGATGGTCAAATGACAGGACCATGACGCCCCGAACGGCACGCCATGGCAAGTGTTTCCTGCATCGTGTCGGATCTGCGGCGATTTCTTGCCGGGGGCGGTGTCAGCCTGCGCGACGAAATTGCGTGGGCGTCTTGCCGGTTTTTGCCTGAAAGGCGCGGGTGAAATAGGCCGGGCTGGCAAACCCCAGCGAGTCCGCAATCTGTTTCACCGGAACCCGGGTTTCGGCCAGCAGGCGGCGCGCCTCGAACATCTTGCGGTCTTGCAGCAGATCATGTGCCGCCCGTCCGCAGGTTTCACGGCATGACCGCGTCAGATGGGTCGAGGTCACGCCCAGCTCGGCCGCGAAATTCGACACGCCATGACCTGACCGGAAATCGCGTTCCAGCAGCGCAGCATAGCGTGCGACGAGCCGTTTTGCCGCCGAAGGGCGGGGGGCGTCGGCCACCGGGCTGATCTGGCGTTCCAGCCACACGCCGAGCAGTCCCAGATGATGGCGCGCGGCGCGGTCCGATCCGGGGCGGGTGCTGTCGAGTTCGCGCTGCACCGCCTCGATGATGCCCGACAGTTCGGATTGCGGCGCGGCCTCGCGGATCCGCAGGTGCTGCGGGGTCTGCGGCAAGGTGACATCACAGCCACGTCCGAAAAAGATCGCTTGACCATGGGTTTGCGGGCCGACCTCGAAGCCGTGCATCACGCCCGCCGGAATGAAGACCGCGTTATGGGGGCCGTAACCGCGGGTTTCGCCGCCCATGGTGATGCGACCCTGACCGCGGGTGAACCACAGCAGGCACGGTTCGGACAGCGCGCGCATCGCTTCGACCCGCCAACGCCCCCCCTGTGCCAGCCGGGCAATCGGCACGATGCGCACGTTCGAGGGCGGTTCAGGCAGCAGCGCCGCACGGGGGGCGGGGGCGGTTTCGGTCCGGGGCTTGGCGAATTGTGACAGCGGCGGGGCAGTGAACAGTTTCACGGCAAGACTCACGTTTATATGTATCGAATATACGTTGGTATATATCGAATGACCGAAGATTTCACGTGAAGATTATGCGCGAAGCCCTTTATTTCCAATAAAAATATTACATCCCGGCAGGGATTCGCCGGGGTGCCGTCAGGGTCGCATGATCTTGTGCCAGGTGCCCATGCGGCTACGAAACCATGTGCGTTGCCGCTTGGCATATTGTCGCGATGCGGCCTGCGCCAGCGTTCGCGCGGTGGCCAGATCAGCCTCGCCGCGCAGATGGGCGACCAGTTCGGGCGCACCGATCGCCTTGGCCCAGAGCGCTGCCGAATCCCAGAACGGCAGCACCGCGCGCACCTCGTCAAGCGCCCCTTCGGCCAGCATCATGTCAAAGCGCCGGTCGATCCGCTCGGCCAGCCAGTCGCGATCTGCCTCGATCAGCAGGGGGGTGCAGGCGTCGCGCGGCAGGGCGGGCGGGGGTGTGTCGTCTTGCCAGTCTGCCAGCCCGCGCCCGGTGGCGGCCTGCACTTCCCAGGCGCGCTGCACCCGGGCGGGGTTGAGCGCGTCGATCCGGGCGACGGTTGCGGGGTCCAGTTCGGCCAGCAGCGCGGCGGGGCCGTGTGCCGCCATGCGTTGGTCGGCCTGTGCGCGTATTGCGGGCGGGGTCGCGGGGATTTCGGCCAGACCTTCGGGCAACGCCGACAGATACAGCCCGGTGCCGCCAACGATGATCGGGCGCGGCCCGCCCGCCGCGTGATCAG
>JAQTYE010000011.1 GCA_028749255.1 Paracoccaceae bacterium
GGGCGTCGCACATGAAGCCGGGCAGGAATAACAGGGGCTCGGACATCATCGCTCATCCTCTGGCGGCGCTCGGGCGCTCTTGGCCCCACTGTGGCGCAAGCCCGCCCGGGCCGCAAACCCGAAGTTGCGGCTCAGCCGATCCTTGCCAGAACCTCGGTCACGGCGGTTTCAATCAGCGCCAGTTCGTCGGGCTCGGAAAACCGGTGATCGGCGCCCTTGACCAGGGTCAGACGCATATCGGGGCCGGTGGCATGATCCAGCAGCCGCAGCGCGGTCTCGACCGGCACTGCGGTATCCGCTGTGCCCTGCAAGAACCGAACCGGGAACGGCAGGTCCAGCGGGCTGCGCAACACCAGCCGGTTGCGGCCCTCGTTGATCAGACGCCGGGTGATCCGGTAGGGGTCGCCATAGTCGGACGGCACGTCGATATGGCCCGCCTGCTCCATCTCGCGGCGCTGATCCCTGTCGAAACTGGCCCAATAGCCGTCTTCGGTGAAATCGGGCGCGGCGGCGATGGTCACCAGCCCCGCCACGCGGTCGGGATGCGCGCGGCACAGCAACAGCGCGATCCAGCCCCCCATGCTTGACCCCACCAGAACCTGCGGCCCCGCGGTCAGCGCCAGGATCGCATCGCGTGCATCTTCGAACCAATCGCCGATCGCGCCCTCTTCGAACACGCCGCCCGAGGCGCCATGGCCGGAATAATCGAGCCGCAGAAAGGCGCGCCCCTGCGCGCGCGCCCACGCCTCCAGTGCGACCGCCTTGGTGCCCTCCATATCCGATTTGAACCCATGCAAGAACACGATCCCCGGCCCTGTGCCCGGGGTCTGGACATAGGCGATGCGGCGGCCTTCGGGGGTGGTGATGAAATCGGTCATGCGCAGATCCTCCGTTTGCGCCACCCTAACCGTCTGCGCGCCGGGCCTCAACCGCGGCAAGGGGGCCCTACCCCGCCCATCACGGTGCGCACGCTTTGACGCACGCGCCCCCCGTTGACTTGGCCACGTCGCCGCGCCATACCGCTGGCATCATAACCCGCAACCGGGCGTTCCGTGGGCGCCAAACTGACGAGGAGGACGGACATGTCCCAAATCACCCTCACCTTCCCCGATGGCAATCAGCGCAGCTTTGAGGCCGGCGTGACCGCAGCCCAGGTGGCCGAAGGCATTTCCAAATCGCTGGCCAAGGCCGCGATTTCGGCGCAGATCGACGGCAAGCACTGGGATCTGCAATGGCCGATCACGCAGGACGCGAAGATCTCGCTCAACACGCTGAAAGATGACGGCCCCGCGCTGGAACTGATCCGCCACGACCTGGCGCATATCATGGCGCGCGCGGTGCAGGAAATCTGGCCCGATGTGAAGGTCACCATCGGCCCGGTGCGTGACTACGGCTGGTTTTACGATTTCGACCGCGCCGAACCCTTCACCCCCGAGGATCTGGGCCAGATCGAAGCGAAGATGAAGCAGATCATCAACGCCCGCGAGCCGGTGAAAACCGAAGTCTGGGACCGCGTCCGCGCCGTCGAATATTACATGGCACGCAACGAGCCCTACAAGATCGAGCTGATCGAGCGCATCCCCGGCACGGAAGACCTGCGGATGTATTGGCATGGCGACTGGCAGGATCTGTGCCGGGGCCCGCATCTGCAACACACAGGCCAGGTGCCCGCCGACGCGTTCAAGCTGACCCATGTCGCCGGCGCCTATTGGCTGGGTGACAGCACGCGGCCGATGTTGCAGCGAATCTATGGCGTGGCCTTCAAGAACCGCGATGATCTGAAAGCACATATGACCATGCTGGAAGAGGCCGCGAAACGCGACCACCGCAAGCTTGGCCGCGAAATGGACCTGTTCCACATGCAAGAAGAGGCCCCCGGCCAGGTCTTCTGGCACCCGAACGGCTGGACCATTTACACCCTGCTGCAGGATTACATGCGCCGCCGTCAGCGCACCGACGGCTATGTCGAGGTCAACACCCCGCAGGTCGTGAACCGCAAGCTGTGGGAGGCCTCTGGCCACTGGGACAGCTATCAGGAAAACATGTTCATCGTCGAAGTGGACGAGGATCACGCGCGCGAAAAAACCCTGAACGCGCTGAAACCGATGAACTGCCCCTGCCACGTGCAAATCTTCAACGTCGGGCTGAAATCATACCGCGACCTGCCGCTGCGCATCGCCGAATTTGGCGCCTGCAACCGCTACGAACCCTCGGGCGCGCTGCATGGCATCATGCGGGTGCGCGGCTTTACGCAAGATGACGCGCATATCTTCTGCACCGACGATCAGATCGAAAGCGAAACCAAGAAGTTCATCACCTTCCTGTCCTCGATCTATGCCGATCTCGGCTTTACCGATTGGCGGATCAAGCTGTCCACGCGCCCCGATAAACGCATCGGCACCGAGGAAAGCTGGGATCAGGCAGAGGCGGCGCTCGGCAATGCCTGCAACCACGCGGGCTATGACTATGAATTGCAGCCGGGCGAAGGCGCGTTCTACGGGCCGAAGCTGGAATTCGTTCTGACCGACGCGATCGGGCGCGACTGGCAATGTGGCACGCTGCAGGTGGACCCGAACCTGCCCGAGCGGCTGGACGCCAGCTATATCGGCCAGGACGGCGCCAAGCACCGCCCCGTGATGCTGCACCGTGCCGTGCTGGGCAGTTTCGAGCGGTTCATCGGCATTCTGATCGAAAGCCATGCGGGCAAGCTGCCGCTGTGGCTGGCGCCGCGGCAGGTGGTCGTCGCCTCGATCGTGTCGGACGCCGATGATTACGTCGAAGAGGTGACCGCCGCGCTGATCATGGCAGGGATCCGGGCCGAGGCCGATACGCGCAACGAAAAGATCAACTACAAGGTGCGCGAACACAGCCTGGGCAAGGTGCCCTATATCTTTGCCATCGGTATGAAAGAGGTCGAGGATCGCACCGTTTCCGTCCGTCGGCTGGGGGAAAACCGCACCGAGACGATCACGCTCGACGCGATTATGGCTGAACTGAAGGCCGAAGGCACACCGCCCGATCTACGCTGATCTGCCCTCCCTGCGGGGCGGATGCAGCAAATTTCAGCACCGCAAAACAACGAAAAGCGGAGGCTTCCCCCTCCGCTTTTTGTGTTTTCTTTTGTCATTGATTTTTTGCACGGTTCGGGCATCATTTTTAGGTGCGTGACTGCAGACTTTCCTACCGCTCCCTTACACGGGGCAGCCGGAAGACCCGAAAGACCTGGCTGCACGGCCCGAGGCAATGGCGCCCGGGAGATTTGAGAAGGAGAGACGGTATGGCCACTGGCACCGTGAAATGGTTCAACACCACCAAAGGCTTCGGCTTCATTGCCCCCGATGATGGCGGCAAAGATGTGTTCGTGCACATCTCTGCGGTCGAACGTGCGGGCCTTAAAGGCTTGAACGACAACCAGAAAATCGCCTACGAACTGCAGTCGGGCCGCGATGGCCGTGCCTCGGCCTCGGATCTGAAACTGCTCTGATCCAGCAGGATTTCGGGGCCCTGCCCCCGCTGCGGCCCGCCCTTGCGCGGGCCGTTTGCGTTTCAGGGGCGCGGCGGGATCACTCGCGCAGATCACCCTCGCGCAGGCCCAGAACCCAGGCAATAGCGCGAATCTGTTCCGGGGTGGCCTCCAGCGCACGGGATTCGAGTTGCAGCAGCGTTTCGACCTCGATCCCGGCCTCTTGCGCCAGCTCGCGTTGCGACATGTTGGCGGCGTGGCGCCACGCGGTCACCGGGCTGGCCCCCGCCGACACCAAGGCCAGCTGCGTCCAGTAATCCGGGCGCCGCGCGGGTTCTGAAAACCCTTGGGGTTGGGGGCGAAGATAGGTCATGGGGGCAGCCTGCAATTCTTGCGTCTGGCATTCTATACGCAGCACATACGCATTCCCGCCGTGAATTTCAGTGGGAATTCACAAAGAGTTCAACTCAACAATTGTTCAAAAGCGCGGGATTGCGGGGGTCTACAGCTGCGCCGCCTGTGCCGCCTTGTCCCAACCAATCGTCAGCTGCGCGCCACGGATCACCGGGCGTTTCATCAGCGTCGGGTGCGCGGCCAGCAGATCGGCCACGGGGGCCGCCCGTTCGGCCTCGGTAAGACCGCGCCAGGTGGTCGAGGCGCGGTTGATCAACTTGTCGCCAAAGGCCGCCTGAAACTCGGCAATTTCCGCCGCGCTCAGCGGCTCGGCCCGCACATCTCGCAACACCGGCGCATGGCCCGCCGCCTGCAAGGCGCGCAGTGCCTTTTTCACCGTGTCACAGGTCTTGATACCATAGACGATCATCTTCGCCTCCTCAGCGCATTTCGGTTAACCGGCCTGCATCAAGTCGCAGCACACGATCCATTTTCGCGGCCAGGTCAAGGTTGTGCGTCGCGATCAGCGCCGACATGCCGGTGTCGCGCACCAGATCCATCAGCACGCCAAAGACCTGATCCGAGGTCGCAGGATCAAGGTTCCCGGTGGGTTCGTCCGCCAACAAGAGTTTCGGCGCATTGGCCAACGCCCGGCAAAAAGCCACGCGCTGCTGCTCGCCGCCCGACAGCGCCGAAGGGCGATGATCCATACGCTCGGACAGCCCGACCTTTGCCAGCAGTTCCTGCGCCCGGGCACGCGCAGCTGCGCGCGCCACACCATTGGCCAGCTGCGGCAGCACGATGTTTTCCTCGGCGGTGAATTCCGGCAGCAGGTGGTGGAACTGATAGACAAACCCCAGATCGGCGCGCCGCGCCTCGGTCCGACGCCGATCCGAGGCCCCCGATAAATCCTGCCCATTCAGTACCACGCGCCCTGAATCCGGCGTATCGAGTAGCCCGGCAATGTGCAAAAGCGTCGATTTTCCGGCCCCTGAAGGCGCGACCAGGGCCGCGACCTGCCCGCGCGGGATTGCCAAATTCACACCGCGCAGCACCGAAATCTCGCCCGGCTTGCCGCGGTTATAGCACTTTTCCAACATTTCCAGCGTCAGCACATCATTCATAACGCAGCGCCTCCACCGGGTTCAGGCGCGCCGCGCGGCGGGCCGGGAAAATCGTCACGATCAAGGCCAGCCCAAGCGATAGCCCGACCGCCTTGAGCACATCATACATCTGCAGCTTCGCGGGCAGCGCATAGATGCCCCGGATCGACGGGTCCCAGACACCGCCACCATTGAGCCAGTTCACGAAGCTCATCACCTGGTCGATATAGACCGCAAACAGGCACCCCAAAGCCACGCCCAAGGCGGTGCCGATCACACCGGTGAAGGCCCCGCACAGGAAGAAAACGCGCAGCACCGACCCTTCGGTCAGACCCATCGTGCGCAAGATGCCGATGTCGCGGCCCTTGTTTTTCACCAGCATGATCAGCCCCGAGGTGATGTTCATCGCCGCGATCAACACCAGCACCGACAGGATCACGAACATCACGTTATCCTCGATGTCGAGCGCCCGCAGGAAGCTGCCCGACGCGTCACGCCAGCTCCACAGCATGGTGCCCGCACCACCGGCCGCCATCAGCGCAGGGGTCCAGTCATCAACCTTTTCCGGGTCAGTCACATCGACCTCGATCTCGTCGGCGCCCCCCTCGCGGTTGAAATAGCTTTGGGCCTCGGCGAAGGGCATATAGATCCGCGTGCGGTCGATATCCCAGCGCCCGGCGGTGAAGATATAGGTGACGGTATAGACGCTGACCCTAGGGCTGGTGCCGAAGGCGGTTTTCGCGCCATTCGGCGAGATCAGCTTGACCTTATCGCCCAGGCCCAGGCCCAGCTCGCGCGCAAGGCCCGACCCCATCGCGA
This sequence comes from Paracoccaceae bacterium, assembly GCA_028749255.1. Lineage (GTDB taxonomy): Bacteria > Pseudomonadota > Alphaproteobacteria > Rhodobacterales > Rhodobacteraceae > Rhodobacter. The sequence goes on from JAQTYE010000011.1 coordinate 5,779, forward strand.
TGCCGGTTTCGAACTGGCCCAGATCGCCCTGCGAAGTGGCCGGATTGGCCACCCGCGGGATCGTCGCCAGATCCTGCGCGGCGATGCCATAAACCTCGGCCACGTTGGAACGTTCGCCAAAGGTTGTCATCACCTGACCCCGGATCAGCGGCGCGGCCCGGGTCACCCCCGCAACGGCCCGCACGCGTTCGGCACGGGCATCATAGTCGCGCATCAAACTGGAATAGACGCCCGAGCCTTCGACCACCTCCATCGGGGCGGAATAAAGCGTGACATGGGCGTTCGACCCCAGAATCGTATCAACAAATTCGGCGCGAAAGCCCGCGCGCACCGCCAGGGTGATGATCAGGGCGGCCACGCCCAGCATGATGCCGATCAGGCTGATCCAGGTCATCACGCTGACGCCGCCTTCGGTGCGGCGGGCGCGCAGATAACGCCAGGCGATCAGGAATTCGAACGGGGAAAACGGGGCTGTGCGACGGATCATAAACTCTATCCCAAGGGCTGCGGCACGCTGGCCCGGGCAGGGCCAAAGGTCAAGCCCAAGCCGCTTCACGGATGCGTTGTGGGGCGCCGCCCCCGGGGGATATTTCAGCCAAGGTGAGGAGGCCTAGTCGGCGGACAGCAGCGGTTCATAACGCTTGTCGGTCAGGGTTTTCAGAAAGGCCACGATGGCGTCGATGCGTTGATCATCCAGCGCGGGCCCAGTTTCCAGTTCGGTCAGCGCGATATTCGCGGCCACCTCGGGCGGGTCAAACGGCGCGCCGGTTTCGGGGTTGATCTGCCGTTCGGGCAGCTTGGAGTTGTATTTGTTATAGAACAGGATGACCGTGCGCAGATCGGCAAACACGCCATTATGCATGTAAGGCCCCGTCACCGCGACATTTCTGAGCGTGGGAACCTTGAACTTCCCGGCCTGCGCGGGATCGGAAATGTTCGGGTTGTCCAACAGGCCGCGGTCAACATGCCCCGGTGCGACGCCATTCACCGCGCGGGCACGGAGGTTCGCGGGCACGCCGATGTTATGGTATTCATAGTTCGAAAAAGTCTCTTTTTCTGCGCCGGGATCGCGGTTCAACTGGTGGCAAATGTTGCAATTTGTAAACTGGTTCGAGAAGAACAGCAGGCGCCCCAACTCTTCCTCGTCGCTCAGTTTCTCTTCCCCTCGCAGAAAGCGGTCATATTTGCTGTCGAAGGGTGCGAAGGTATCTGTGGCCTCGAATGCCGCAATCGCCTCAGCCATCGCCGTGAATGCTGCGTGCGGGTCGCTTGCCGTGTCAGGCCCCTTCAGCGCGGTCATCGTTGCCAGATAGCGCGGGTTGTCCCAAAGCCGCGCGGCCACTGCGGCCTCGTCTGTCATGCCCATTTCGATCGGGTTCAGCGGCGGGCCCTTGGCCTGATCGGCCAAGGTCGCGGCGCGCCCGTCGTGAAACTGCCCACCCTTCCATTTGCCCATGTCGGTGCGATGAAACGCGGGCGAAAACCGTGCATAGGCGGCGGTGGGGGCGTTACGGTCACCAAGGCTCGCGCCATCGTCACCTATGGACACGGCGCGTCCGGCGGCAGTGTCGCGCGGGTCGGTAAAGGCCAGCTCCGGGGAATGGCAGCTGGCGCAGCTTTCGGTGCGATTGGCCGACAGATCGGTGTCAAAGAACAGGGCCTCGCCCCAATGTTCCAGGCTGTCATAGGCGGGCGCCGGGGTTTGGGCAGTGGCCGCCGCGGTCAGGACCAAAGCCGTCGCAGTCACGATCAAGATCGGTTTCATCACACTCTCCCCGGTCGGCGCACAATCATGCCAACGGCGCCTGGCGCCTTGAGGGAGGTCAATACCCGAGTGTTTTACTCAAGTCCAGAGCAATACATCACGCCGCACGGCGTCGGAATGGACGCAAAAACATCCCCAGCAGCAGCGAGGACAGCACCCAGGCCCCGGCAAAGCCGATGCCTGCCGCGATAAAGCCGGTGGGGGTGACGGGCACAGCGGGACGGAAATCGGCCCAGGTCGCATCCAGCGTTTCACGGTCGCGAAACCGGTGCGGCAGGGCCAGACGTTCCAGCGGGCCGGTCGCGCGCAGCAGCGTATAATCGGCCTGCACGCGGTCCGCCCGGGCGATCAGGGCGCGCATATCGCCCTGATGCGTTTGCAAGAAGGTCGAGCCTGACAGCTCGGCCAGCGCCTGATCACGGCTGACGCCAGCCTTGGCCGCCGAAGCGTCGAATTCCGCGACAACCCGGCCCAGCGCCTCGGCTTGACCGCCCAGACGTTGCAGGTATTGCTGCGAAAATTCGGGCCCTTGCGAGAGCGTCACCGCCCCCGCCAGACCGCCCAGAAAGGCCAGCGTGCTGCGCATCAGACGCCGTCGTAGATTTGCGCGATGCGCGCGACGGCGGCTGCGGCCGACATCTCTTCGCTTTCGCCGCTGCGCCGTGAGGTCAGTTCAACCACGCCATTGGCCAGACCGCGTGGGCCGACGGTGATGCGCCACGGCAGACCGATCAGGTCCATCGTTGCGAATTTCGCCCCCGCACGTTCATCGCGGTCGTCATAGAGCGGATCAAGCCCAAGGTCGCGCAGCGCCTTATACAGCCCTTCGCAGGCCGCGTCGGTGCCAGTGTCGCCCTGCTTCAGGTTCACGATCCCGCAATGGAACGGCGTCACACCTTCGGGCCAGATGATGCCCTTGTCGTCGTGGTTCGCCTCGATCAACGCGCCCAGCAGACGCGACACGCCGATCCCATGGCTCCCCATCTCGACCGGCACGCGCGATCCATCGGGGGTCACAACAGTGGCGCCCATGCTTTCGGAATATTTGGTGCCGAAGTAGAAGATCTGCCCGACTTCGATGCCACGGCCCACCTTGCGGTGTTCTTCGGGCACCTCGGCATAGACCGCCTCGTCATGGGTTTCATCGGTGCGCGCATAAAGTGTGGTGAACTCTTCGCAGATCCCCGCGACTTCCTCGCGGTTATCGTAATCCACCGCCCGGTCGCCCAGCTTCAACGCGGGCACGCGCGCATCATAAAACACCTCGGATTCGCCGGTGTCGGCCAGAACCAGGAATTCATGCGTATTGTCGCCGCCGATCGGACCACTGGCCGCGCGCATCGGAATCGCGGTCAGGCCCATGCGTTCATAGGTGCGCAGATAGCTGACCATGTGGCGGTTATAGGCGTGCAGCGCGTCTTCGCGGGTCAGATCGAAGTTATAGCCGTCTTTCATCAGGAACTCGCGGCCCCGCATCACCCCAAAGCGCGGGCGCACCTCATCGCGGAATTTCCACTGGATGTGATAGAGCGTCAGCGGCAAATCCTTGTAGCTGTTCACATGGCTGCGGAAGATGTCGGTGATCATCTCTTCATTGGTCGGACCATACAGCATGTCACGGTCGTGCCGGTCCTTGATGCGCAGCATTTCCTGACCGTAATCGTCATAACGGCCGCTTTCGCGCCACAGATCGGCGGGCTGCAGCGTCGGCATCAGCAGCGGGATATGCCCGGCGCGGACCTGTTCTTCATGCACGATCTGTTCAAGCCGCTTGAGCACCTTGAAGCCCATCGGCAGCCAGGAATAGATCCCTGCGGCCTGCTGCTTGATCATCCCCGCACGCAGCATCAGCCGGTGGCTGACGATCTGCGCCTCGGCGGGGTTTTCCTTGAGAACGGGGAGGAAGTAGCGGGAAAGGCGCATATCGGACCTGCGGATAAGGTTTCGTTGGGAAATGGGGTAGAGGAAAGCGCCGCGCGGGGCAAGATGGGCTTGCGGGTGCGCCCTGATCTGCCAAGCTTCCGCTATGATATACCACTACGCGTCTCAGGCAGATTTTCCGCCCAATATGCAAAAATTCGTTCACGCCGCCCCAGATGGCGACTGGTTCGTGCACCCGTTCGTCAGAGAGAAGCTGCCGGTTGAACGGGATGGTCCTGTGCGCGATGAAATCAAAGCCTATGCCGACGATTTTGTTGCGCGGCTCGCAGCTGAACAATGGTTCGAAGCGGCGAAGATGATCACCGATACGCATCGCCCAACATGGATCAAGGAGTTCATTGAGCCTTTGATTCCCTGCGATGCGCGTGGGGACATAAAATTCTGGAAGATGTTGAAACAGGCCTGGACCTCGAGCGGCCTCACCGATGGCGTTTCAGAAAATTGGGCTCAATTATTTTCGGCGCCGCGCTCCAACTCGGCGTCACTGATGACCTGCTCGGAACGGCGCTGGCTGGCGGCCCGAGGAAGCACGCTGAAACTTTGGCGCGGACTAGGGGCACACGATGCACAGGAAGCCGAAGGTTTCGCGCGACGCGGGCTTGCGTGGACGATCTACAGGGAAACGGCTGAGTGGTTTGCGGAGCGCGGCGCGAATTGGGGGTATCGGCCGCATCGCTTTGTGGCATGTACAAGCGTGCCCATTGGGCTCGTAACCGCCTTTTTTGGCGAGAATGGCGAAGGCGAGGTGATCCTGGCCAATGGCTTACCCGGCGAATACCTGGTCGAAATAGTCCCCGGCAGCACCGGAACAGAATGGCTTCGAAGCTGTCACGACTGGAAAGCAGATATCGCCCTCAAGGAGTGATGGCGGGCAGCTTCCCCTTGAACCCGCCCCCGAACCTGCCAATCTAACCCTGACCTTATGAGGAGAATGTGATGGCCCTGCCAGTGCGGCAACAGGTGAGTTATTGGGGCCTCGCGGCGGTGGGGCTCGCGGCGGTGTTGTGGGGGTTGGGTGATGTACTGTTGCCCTTCCTTGTGGGCGGCGCGATTGCCTATTTCATGGACCCGATCGCTGACCGGCTGGAACGGCTGGGCCTCAGTCGGGTTGCGGCCACCGCAACGATTGCGCTGATTGCGACGCTGGGCTTTGTGGTGATCGGGCTGGCCGTGTTGCCGATGATGATCCGCCAGCTCAGCCAGTTGGTGGCCACCGCCCCCGAAATCGCGCAGCGCCTGCAAAGCTTCCTGACCACGACCTTCCCCTCGCTAATGGAGCCGGGCTCGGTCATCAATGAAACCCTGTCGGCGGCGGGCGAGGCGGTGAAGGCGCGGGGCGGCGAATTGGCCTCGACGCTGCTGAGTTCGGCGATGGGCGTGGTGAACTTCGTCGTGTTCATCGTCGTGGTGCCGGTGGTCGCGTTTTACATGCTGCTCGACTGGGATCGGATGGTGGCCAAGATCGACAGCTGGCTGCCGCGCGATCATGTTGAAACCGTCCGCCATCTGGCGCGCCGCATCGACCGGGTATTGTCAGGGTTTGTGCGCGGGCAGGTCAGCGTCTGTATGATCCTGGGCACGTTCTACGCGGTGGCACTGATGCTGGCGGGGCTGAATTTCGGCCTGCTCGCGGGGGCGATTGCGGGTGGGCTGACCTTCATTCCCTATGTTGGCGCGCTGGTCGGCGGCGTGCTGGCGATCGGGCTGGCGCTGTTCCAGTTCTGGGGCGACTGGATGTCGATTGGCATCGTGGTGGCGATTTTCGTCGCCGGGCAGTTCCTGGAGGGCAATATCATCACGCCGAAACTGGTGGGCAGCTCGGTCGGGTTGCACCCGCTGTGGCTGATCTTTGCGCTGTCGGCTTTTGGCACGCTGTTCGGCTTTGTCGGGATGCTGGTGGCGGTGCCGGTGGCCGCGGTGATCGGGGTGCTGACGCGGTTCGCGCTGGACCACTATCTTGCGGGACGGCTTTACAAAGGGTTGGAAGGGTTGCAAGACACGGCCCCCGCCCAAACGGATGCGCGCGATGAGGACACCATCTGACGTGAGCCAGCAACTGCCCCTGCCGCTCCCCTTGCGCCAATCGCAGGGGCGTGACGATTTCTTTGTGGCGCCCGCGAATGCGCTGGCGCTGGCCACGCTGGATGCGCCGGAAAGCTGGCCTTCGGGGCGGATGCTGTTGATCGGGCCGGAAGGTGCGGGCAAGTCGCATCTGGCGCAAATCTGGGCCGACGCGCGCCATGCGCCGATTGTCGCCGCAGCCACCCTGACAACCGAGGCCGCACCGCAACTGGCGCAGGCCCGCGCCGTGGTGATCGAAGACGCCGCCGACGTCGCCGCCCAACCCGCCGCGCAGACTGCGCTGTTTCACCTGCACAATCTGCTGCAGGCGGAACGGGGCCTGCTGCTGCTGACCGCCGCCGCACCGCCGCGCGACTGGGGGCTGAGCCTGCCCGATTTGCGCAGCCGGATGGAGGCCACGGCCAATGTCCGTATCAGCCCCCCCGACGACGCGCTGCTGGCGGCGGTGCTGGTCAAACTGTTTTCCGACAGGCAATTGACGGTGCCGCCCGCGCTGATCCCCTGGCTGGTCAGCCATATGGACCGCAGCCTTGCCACCGCCCGCCGACTGGTCGCGGCGCTGGATGCGCGTGCCCTGGCCGAGGGGCGCGCGATCACCCGCCCGCTGGCCGCCGAGGTTCTGGACAGTCTCGCTTGAGGGGCGCAGAATACGGTTCAGCGCCTTCACAAAAACTGTCACAGCGCCATTACAAAAGACGAGCATAAGCGCACCATGACCCAGGCTGATTTTCTCAAAACCCCGTTCTCCGCCCCCGTTGAAGTCCCCGCCGAGGTGATCTCCGGGCCCGCGCGTTTCTTCAACCGCGAGCTGTCGTGGCTCGCGTTCAACTGGCGCGTGCTGGAAGAGGCGACAAACCCGCGTGTGCCGTTGCTCGAACGGCTGCGGTTCCTGTCGATTTCGGCCACCAACCTGGATGAATTCTATACCGTCCGCGTCGCGGGCCTGCGCGAGTTGGTGCGCGAGGGCAATACGACGCCTTCGGATGACGGGCTGTCCGCGGCCGAGCAGCTGGTGCTGATCAATGCCGACGCACGGCGTCTGATGGAAACCCAGCAGAGCACCTGGAACAAGCTGAAACGCGAGATGGAGGCCGAGGGCATCCATCTGCTGACGCGCTCCAAGCTGACCGCGCGCGATCAGGAATTCCTGGCCGAGCACTTCCTGAGCAAGGTATTTCCCGTGCTCTCGCCACTGGCGATTGACCCGGCGCACCCGTTCCCCTTCATTCCCAACACCGGCTTCTGTCTGGCGCTGGAACTGGAACGCGAAACCGACAAGCGCCGCTTGCAGGCGCTGTTGCCGATCCCGCAGCAGATCGACCGCTTCGTGCGGCTACCGGGTGAGGCGCGCTTCCTGCCGCTGGAAGAATTGCTGCTGCTGCACCTGAGCATGCTGTTCCCGGGCTATCGCGATACCGGCCATTGCGCCTTCCGCGTGCTGCGCGACAGCGATCTGGAGGTCGAGGACGAGGCTGAGGATCTGGTGCGCGAATTCGAGACCGCGCTGAAACGCCGCCGCCGCGGTCAGGTGATCCGCATGAAGATCACCGCAGGCGCGCCCGAGGCATTGCGCGCCCTGATCATGGACGAGCTGCATGTTGACCCCTCCGAAGTGGTTGAAATGCGCGGGCTTCTGGGCATCGCCGATCTGAAGGAACTGGTGCTGTCCTCGCGGCCCGATCTGCTGTGGCCGGTGTTCATTCCGCGCGTGCCCGAACGCGTGCAGGACCACGATGGCGATATGTTCGCGGCGATTCGGCAAAAGGACATGCTGCTGCATCACCCCTATGAGACCTTCGACATGGTGATCCGCTTCCTCAATCAGGCGGCTGCGGATCCGAATGTGCTGGCGATCAAGCAGACGCTCTATCGCACGTCCAAGGACAGCCCGATCGTATCCGCCCTGTGCGAGGCGGCCGAGGCGGGCAAATCCGTCACCGCGCTGGTCGAACTCAAGGCGCGCTTCGACGAGGCCGCCAATATCCGCCAGTCACGCAGGCTCGAACGCTCGGGCGCACATGTGGTGTATGGGTTCATCAACTATAAGACCCACGCGAAAATCAGCACCGTTGTGCGGCGCGAGGGCGATAATCTGGTGACCTACACCCATTACGGCACCGGCAACTATCACCCGATCACTGCGCGGATTTACACGGACCTCAGCTTCTTTACCTGTGACACGGCGCTGGGACGTGATGCGACCAAGGTGTTCAACTACCTGTCGGGCTATGTGCAGCCTGCCGGGCTGGAAAACCTGGCGATTTCACCGATTTCGCTGAAACCCCGTCTGCTGGAACTGATCGCCGCCGAGGCCGATCATGCCCGTGCCGGGCGCCCGGCCGAGATCTGGGCCAAGATGAACAGCCTGATCGACCCCGAGGTGATTGACGCGCTCTATGCCGCCTCGAACGCCGGGGTAAAGATCAGCCTGGTGGTGCGCGGCATCTGCGGCGTGCGCCCGGGCATCAAGGGCCTGTCGGACAATATCCGCGTGAAATCCATCGTCGGGCGGTTCCTGGAGCATTCGCGCATCGTCTGTTTCGGCAATGGCCACGGGCTACCTTCGAAAAAGGCGCGGGTGTTCTTTTCCTCGGCCGACTGGATGGGGCGCAACCTGAACCGGCGCGTCGAAACCCTGGTCGAGGCGATGAACGACACCGTCAAGGCACAGATCGTCAGCCAGATCATGGCCGCCAACATGGCCGACGAGGCACAAAGCTGGATTCTGCAACCCGACGGCAAGTTCATCCGCTATCTGCCCGAAGGCAAAGACGATTTGTTCAACTGTCACCGCTTCTTCATGGAAAACCCCTCGCTGTCGGGGCGTGGGTCTGCGGGCGCAAAAGACGTGCCGAAGCTTGCCCATAGTATGGACTAAAGAGTAGCTTGGTCACGCCCCCGTGAGTCGGCGGCAAACCAAGGCAGGACGACAGAATGACCGGAACGACCGTAGGCCCCACCCTCGCGCAGGCCGATGACTGGGATCCCTTCGGCAAGCCGTTGTTCGATGACCCGGGTGCGCGCGCCCTGTCACGGGTGGGGGTGGTGGATGTCGGCTCGAACTCGGTGCGGATGGTCGTGTTTGACGGCGCCGCCCGCAGTCCGGCCTATTTTTACAACGAAAAGGTAATGGCCGGTCTGGGTCAGGGGCTGTCGGAAACCGGGCGGCTGAACCCGCGCGGACGTGACCGCGCCTTTGCCGCGCTGCGCCGGTTTTCGTTGCTGGCCAAGGGCATGGGCATTGCGCCGCTGACCTGTGTGGCCACCGCCGCCGTGCGCGACGCCGAGGATGGCCCCGAATTTCAGGCGCTGGTCGAACGCGAAACCGGGCTGCATCTGCATGTGATCGACGGCCCCGAAGAGGCGCGCCTGTCGGCGCAGGGCGTGCTGCTGGGCTGGCCCGAGGCGGACGGCCTGATCTGTGACATCGGCGGCAACTCGATGGAGTTGGCCGAGGTCCGTCGCGGCCGCGTGTGGCGCCGCGTCACCTCACAACTGGGGCCGTTCCGGTTGCAGCAAGTGCCCGGCGGGCGCAAGGAATTGCTGAACCATATCAAAGAGGTGGTCACCAATCTGGCAGCGCAGATGGGCACCGACTATGAACGTTTGTATCTTGTCGGCGGGTCGTGGCGGGCGATTGCACGGCTGGATATGGAACGCCGGTCCTATCCCCTGCTGGTGCTGCACGAATACCGGATGGAGCCCGAGGGCCTGGGTAAAACGCTCGACTGGATCGAAAAGAACGATCTGGCCGAACTGCGCGCGCGCAGCGGCATATCGACCGCCCGGATGGAACTGGTGCCGCTGGCGAGCCTTGTTTTGCGCGAACTGATCGACAGTTTCGCCCCGAAAGAAATCGACATCTCGTCTTATGGCATCCGCGAAGGGTTGCTGTACGAACAGATGCCCGAACGGTTGCGCCGCCGCGATCCGCTGATCGAAGGGTGCCGCCACGCCGAACGGATGATGTCGCGGATGCCGGGGTTCGGGAAAAAGCTGCACGCCTTTATCCAACCGATCTGGGGGCAGGTTTCGCCCGAGAAATACCGTCTGATGCGCGCCGCCTGCCTGTTGCACGACACCACGTGGCGCACCCATCCCGATTACCGCGCCGAGGCCTGTTTCGACAATGTCACCCGCGCAAACATGGCCGCCCTGAGCCATCCCGAACGGGTGTTTCTGGGGCTTTCTCTGCTGCATCGCTACAAGAATTCGCGCGCGGGCAGCCGGTTTGAGCCGCTGTTCACACTGCTCACCCCCGAGCAGATTCAAGAGGCCGAAGTGCTGGGCAAGGCGATGCGATTTGGCGCGATGTTTGCAATCCACGAACCGCAAGACGCCGGGGAACTGGACTACAAACCCAAGAAAAACCTTCTGGAATTGCGTCTGACCGCGCGCGGCGCCGGGCTGTTTGGCGAAGTGTCCGAGGCGCGGTTTGCGTCACTGGCCTCGGCGCTCAAGGCCGAAACCAAGGCGATCCTGCCCTAAAGCTCGATCTCGCCCTCGGGGGCCGGTTTGTCTGCGGGGGCGGCGGGTGCCTGCGGCAATTCGGGCGGCGGCGGCGCATCGGCACGGCGGCGGATGATCACATCGCCATTGGGCAGCCGTTCGGGCGCCTCGTAGTTGCGGACATCATCCACCAGCGCCAGCAGTTGCCGTAGCGCAGGCCCCATTTCGCGGGCTGCCTCTTCGATGCCGCCCTGCATCTCGTCCAAGGCTGGCCCCATCTCGTTCAGAAAACCGCGAAACAGAAGTTTCGCCCCTTCTTCCAGCAGACTGAAGCCCTCGTCCATATCGCTCTGCGCCGCCGCGGGGGCATCCTCGGCCCGAACCGAACCCGCCGCCAGACAGGCGATCAGGCAGACAACCGGAAGGGAACGATGCAGATGTTTCATGGTCCCAACATAAGCACTCAGATCGAAATATCCACACTGACCGGAAAATGATCGGATGCCTGCAACAGCGCCTCGCGCAATTCTGGCGTGTGATAACAAACCGGATCGTCGAACGGATGCCAGATCCGCCAGCGTGGATCGGTTGCACAGAGCGTGGGCGACAGCATGACATAATCCAGCATCGCCGAAAAATACTGTTTTTCATCCGGCAGATAGAACCGCGCGGATGACGGCTGTGCCGCAGTCGCATGGCCCCGGACCAGCCGCGTATGCGGATCGTACAAGCGTCGGTCGGGTGGGCCGCCCTGCCCGGCAACAATTTCCAGCCCCGAGCGCCCGAAAAGGCTCTCATATTCATCCAGGCCAGGCCCGTCGTTGAAATCGCCCAACACGATCAGCCGTTCACCCGCATCCAGATGCTCGTCCACGCGCTGACGCAGCCAGATACATTGCGCCAGTTGCTTGCGCCGGTTTTCAATGGCAATCCGGGTCGCCGCCTCGGTCGAGGTCGCGCCGTGCGGCGCCTTGGATTTGATATGCACCCCGATCAAGCGCAGGGCCTCGCCCGCCATCGTTTCCAACGCTACTTCTAATGGCGGCTTGGAAAACGTCACTACGTCCAAGGAGGCATCAATATCCAAGTCAATCCGCAAGCTTTGATCAAAGCGTGGGCTCGCCCCCTCGCCCCCGCGCGGATCGTGCGTGGCGCGCAAAACGTCAGGATCATAAAGCAGTGCGATTTCCTGCTGGGTGTCGTTCGAAAACCCGATCAGCGCACGGCGCTGGCGCAACCCGAATTCGGCCGCAAAGCTTTCCAGCATTGGCACGGTCTTGCGGCGCGAATTGTTGTCGGGCGCCTCGACCACCAGCACCGCATCGGCATCCAGCGCAGTGAACACAATCCCCAGCGCACCCAACTGCTGCGCCCGCGTCACGTCATAGCGCGCCGACCATTCGTCATCGGCCAGCATCCGCCCGCGCCGATCAAACAGATTGGCAAACCATTCGACATTGTAGGTTGCGATCCGCATCACGCCGCCCGGTCGCGGATTTCATCCCAGGCGCGGTTCAGCGCAATCAGCCGCGCTTCGGCCAGACGCACCGCTTCAGGGGGCAGGCCGCGGGCGATGGCACGGTCGGGATGGGCCTCGCGCACCTGCGCGCGCCAACGCGCACGCACCTGATCCAACGGCGTGCCCGGCGGCAATTCCAGAACGGCCCAGGGGTCCGGCGTGCTGTCGGGCACAAAACTGGCCCGGATCGCGCGGAAACAACACGCCTCCAGCCCGAAAATCCGTGCGACCTCTTGCAAGAAGGCGTCCTCGCCCTCGTGATAATCCCCATCCGCCAAAGCGATGACAAACAGGCCCTCCAGCAAGTCTTTCAGAACCGGCGCACCTTGGCCGAACATCGCCACAATCTTGCGGGCATAGGCATCAAACCCCGCCACATCGGTGCGCGCCATGTCAAAGACCCGCGCGGCGTTACCCTCTTCCTCGGGGGGGATATGGAACACGCGCCGAAACGCCGCCACCTCGTCGCGGGTGACCTGGCCGTCGGCCTTGGCCATCTTGGCACCCAATGCGATCACCGCAATAGTGAAGGCAACCGAGTGTTCCGGCGGGGTGCGCAGTTGATCGAACACGGCCGACAGCCCCTCGCCCCGGGTCAGGGCGGCCAGTGCCTGCGAGATGCGCGACCAAAGGGAAAGCGGCTTATCCATGCGGGCAGTCTAGCGCCTCAAAGCAGCTTTTGCATCAGCACAAGGTCGATCCAGCGGTCGAATTTGCGCCCCGCCTGCCGCACCCGCCCAACTTCGGGGTAGCCAACCGCCGCATGAAAGGCCACGCCCGCCGCATTTTCGGCAGAAACGCCCCCCACCATGATATGGCAGCCCCCTGCCCGCGCGTGGTCTTCCAGCGTCGCCATCAGAGTGCGCCCCAGGCCCATCCCACGCGCCTCGGGCGCCAGAATGATCGTGTGCTCCATCGCATGCACATAGCCGTTGCCGCTCCGAAACTGGCCATAGGTCACAAAGCCCAGCACCCGCCCGGCATCTTCGGCCACGAAAAACTCTTGCCCTGCGGCCCGGCGCGCGGCGATCATCGCACTCAGGCTTGCAAGGGTTTTTTCCTCACTGGAAAAGGTAACCGTGGTGTCACGGATCATCGGGTTCCAGAACGCCAGAACATCGGGAAGATCGGTGGGTGTAGCGGGGCGGATCATCAGCAAGCTCCTGAATTTGCGCGATGATCCTGCGCCCGGAACGGAAAAAGGGCAAGGTCCCCCCTGCCCTTTCATCTTGCTCAAAATACCTTGGTGGTCCGGGGGCCACCCCCCCGGCCGTGAGCTCAGGCGCGGGTCGCGCGCACGATGTCCAAGATTTCGCGCGCGGCGGCCGGAATGTTGGTGCCCGGCCCGAAGATCGCCTTCACGCCCGCCGCTTTCAGGAAATCATAGTCCTGCTGCGGGATCACACCGCCGCAGATCACGATGATATCCTCGGCACCCTGTGCTTTCAGCGCTTCGATCAGCTTGGGCGCCAGCGTTTTGTGACCGGCGGCTTGGCTCGAAATCCCCACCACATGCACGTCGTTGTCGATGGCATCCTGGGCGGCCTCTTCCGGGGTCTGGAACAGCGGCCCCACATCGACGTCAAAGCCGATGTCGGCAAAGGCGGTCGCGATCACCTTGGCGCCGCGGTCATGCCCGTCCTGCCCCATTTTCACCACCAGCATCCGCGGGCGGCGGCCTTCTTCTTCGGCAAACAGCTCCACATCCTTCTGGATCTGCGCGAAGCCTTCATCACCGTCATAAGCCGCACCATACACGCCGGCCAAGGTTTTCACCTCGGCACGGTGACGTCCGAACACCTCTTCCATGGCCATCGAAATCTCCCCAACGCTGGCGCGGGCCCGCGCCGCATCCACCGCAGCTTCCAGCAGATTGCCGCCTTCTTTGGCACGCCGCGTCATTTCGGCCAGCGCCGCCTGACAGGCCGCCTCGTCGCGGGTTGCCCGCATCTTTTGCAGCCGCGCGATCTGGCTTTCGCGCACGGCGACGTTGTCGATATCCAGAATGTCGATCGGGTCTTCTTTCGCCAGACGATACTTGTTCACGCCCACGATCACCTCTTGGCCGCGGTCGATCATCGCCTGCCGCCGCGCCGCCGATTCCTCGATGCGCAGCTTGGGCATGCCGCTGGCCACGGCCTTGGTCATGCCGCCCATCGCCTCGACTTCCTCGATCAGCGCCCAGGCCTTTTCGGCCAGTTCGGCGGTCAGGCTCTCGACGTAATAGCTACCTGCCAGCGGATCGACGACATGGGTGATGCCGGTCTCTTCTTGCAAGATCAGCTGGGTGTTGCGCGCGATCCGGGCCGAGAAATCGGTCGGTAGCGCGATGGCTTCGTCCAGCGCGTTGGTGTGCAGCGATTGCGTGCCGCCCAACGCCGCCGCCATCGCCTCATAGGCGGTGCGCACCACGTTGTTATAGGGGTCTTGTTCCTGCAAGCTGACGCCCGAGGTCTGGCAATGGGTGCGCAGCATCAGCGAACCGGTCTTCTTCGGCTCGAACTCGGTCATGATGCGGTGCCACAGCAGACGCGCGGCGCGCAGTTTCGCGGCCTCCATGAAGAAGTTCATGCCGATCGCGAAGAAGAACGACAGACGGCCCGCGAACGCGTCCACATCCATCCCCGCCGCCAGCGCCGCACGCACATATTCGCGCCCGTCGGCCAGCGTATAGGCCAGCTCCTGCACCAGGTTCGCGCCCGCTTCCTGCATGTGATAGCCGGAAATCGAGATCGAGTTGAACTTGGGCATCTCGTTCGAGGTATATTCGATGATGTCCGCAATGATCCGCATCGAGGGTTCGGGCGGATAGATATAGGTGTTGCGGACCATGAATTCCTTCAGAATATCATTCTGAATGGTGCCCGACAGCAGGCTGCGGTCCACGCCCTGTTCTTCGCCGGTGACGATGAAGTTCGCCAAGATCGGAATGACCGCGCCGTTCATCGTCATGGAAACGCTGACTTTTTCCAGCGGAATGCCGTCGAACAGGATCTTCATGTCCTCGACGCTGTCGATCGCCACACCGGCCTTGCCGACATCGCCCACAACGCGCGGGTGGTCGCTGTCATAGCCACGGTGGGTGGCCAGGTCGAACGCGACCGAAACGCCCTGCTGCCCTGCGGCCAGCGCCTTGCGGTAGAAGGCGTTCGATTCCTCGGCGGTCGAGAAGCCCGCATATTGCCGGATCGTCCAAGGGCGGCCGGCATACATCGTGGCGCGCACACCGCGGGTGAAGGGGCCGATGCCGGGCAGCGTGCCCATATGCGGCAGGTCCTTCACATCCTCTTCGGTGTAAAGCGGCTTCACGTCGATGCCTTCAAGCGTGTTCCAGGTCAGGCTTTCCAGCGGCCGGTCACGCAGTTCCTTCTGGGCGACCTTAACCCAGTCCTCTTTTTTGTTCGTCATGGAACAATCCTTCTTCCTCTGCCGCCATCCCCGGATGTGCCCCCGGAGTTTCAGCGTCCATTTCAACATATACCACGCCGGGCGGCGCGCTGCGCAGCCAGGCAAGATCTTCAAGGTAACGTAGCGTCATCTCGCCGCGTTGCCGGGTCGAGAACGGCATATACCGCGTGTTCCCCCCCGTTGCGGGCGCGCCCTGCCCCCGGGCCGCAACGCGGGGGGCAGCATTGCGCACGCAGTGTTGTTCATACAGCCCGGACGGCAGGCCCGCGCCGGGTGCCATCGCGCGCAATTGGGCCGCATGGGCGCCAAGCAGCCCCTCGAACGACCAGACGGTAACCGGCAGACCAAAAGCGCTGCGCACCACCTGCACCACCCGGCGCCAGCTGCGCGGATGCTGCGCCAGCCGGTCAAGCAGCCGCGCACCGGGCGCATCGGCCCCGCGCGCCTGCGCCACCGCCAGCACCGAGGCCCACCACTGATCGCTGCGCCGCACCGACAGCGCGACCCCCGTCAGATGCGGACCGAACGCTTCGGCCACACGATCCAGCCGCCCGCGCAGATCAGGGTAAAGCGTCGCATGATCCAGACAAACGGGCATCGTGCCCATCACGTTTTCTTCCGACACGATCAGCCGCTGCACGCCCGCCTCTTCAAGTCGGTCAATCTCCATCCTGATCCGCGTGGCGGCCCGGCGCGCCGCACGTTCATCTTCGCCATTGACGAGATCGGGGCGCTTGATCAGCCCGGCAAACAGGCCCGCACGGGTGCGCTCAGGCCCCCAGACGGCCGTGCCAGTGTCGGCCAACACCTCTTCGTTCTGCATCAGCCACGCCTGTAGCGAACTTGTGCCGGTGCGATGCGCACCGATGTGCAAAATGACATCCATGTTCCAGCCCATTCCATTCGCCCGGGGGCCACGCAAGCGCCCACGGGTCCGACCCATGGCTGACTGTGCCCGATGACGTCTGGAGAACTGCTTAATGCCGGGATTTTGCGAAAATTCGCCTGATTGGCCATAGAAGCACGGGGCCGCAGGGCCTATATCTGAACCAATGGAGGTGCCCATGTCGCATGTGCTCAGGCTTGGTTTTATTGCTTTTTTTGCCGCATTGACCGGGACTGTGCCGCTGCTGGCGGTCGCCCAGGACACCGCGCCCATGGACGAACAGACGCCCGTTGACCCCGCCCTTTTCGCGCCGATCCCGGGCAATGAAGCGGATTTGAACGAATTCATCTGGAAAAAACGCCCGGTCGTCGTTTTCGCAGACAGTGCCGCCGATCCGGCCTTTGTCGAACAGATGCGGCTGTTGCAGGACCGCTGGCCCGAATTGGCGGCGCGCGACGTGGTGGTGATCGCCGATACCGAACCGGGCATACCCAGTGCGACACGGCTGAAGCTGCGTCCACGCGGGTTCTCGCTGGTGCTGATGACCAAGGACGGGCAGGTCTCGATCCGCAAACCGCTGCCTTGGGACGGTCGCGAAATCATGCGGGCCATCGACAAGATGCCGATCCGGCGCGAGGAAATCCGCAACGGCGCGGGCGGGTAGCCTGCACCGGGGCCATCACAGCCCCGGGCACTCGTCAGACAAGAGGCCGCAGCCGCCGGGGCGGTGGGGGCAAAGCCCCGCGCGCCTTTGGGCTGCGGCTGGGTCATGTCATTCAAACTCCATGATGACTTCGTCAACCTTCAGGCTGGCACCCGGGGCCGCGTTGACCTTTTTCACCACGCCCTTACGCTCGGCGCGCAGGATGTTTTCCATCTTCATGGCTTCCACAGTGGCCAGCGCCTGACCTTCCTGCACCTCGTCGCCTTCGGCCACGTTGATCTTCACGATCAGACCCGGCATCGGGCAGAGCAGGAATTTCGAGGTATCCGGCGGCAGTTTCTCGGGCATCAGCTTGGCCAGTTCCGCCGCGCGCGGGGTGCGCACATGCACCTTCAGATCGGCGCCACGCACCCGCAGGCGGAAGCCCGAGGGGATCAGCCCGACTTTCAGCACCAGCGGACGGCTTTCGATCAGCAACTCGGCCAGCGAATGCCCCGGAACCCAAGACGATTCGACGCGCAGATGGGTGCCATCGGCGAAGCTGACGGTT
The DNA here is from genome assembly GCA_028749255.1 of Paracoccaceae bacterium. Lineage (GTDB taxonomy): Bacteria > Pseudomonadota > Alphaproteobacteria > Rhodobacterales > Rhodobacteraceae > Rhodobacter. Next base: position 23,043 of record JAQTYE010000011.1, read on the forward strand.
GACCCGGATTTGTCCGCCGAAACCTTCACCGCGAAGTCCTCGCCCTGCAGGGTGACAACCCAGTTTTCGCCGACGTGACGTTCGTGGTTGCCCAGCGTGCCCGAGATCCGCGACAGGCGGATTTCCGAGACGCGATTCATCGCCGCAGCCGCAGCCGCCACGCGTTTCAGCGTGGCGTGATCAAGGGTCACACCTTCAAAGCCATCGGGGTATTCCTCGGCGATGAAGGCGGTGGTCATTTCGCCTGCGCAGAACTTGGGATGGTCCATCACGGCCGAGCAGAACGGCAGGTTGTGACCGATGCCTTCGACCTCGAACGTGTCCAGCGCCAGACGCATTTCCTCGATCGCATCGGCGCGGGATTCACCCCAGGTGCACAGCTTGGCGATCATCGGGTCGTAGAACATCGAAATCTCGCCGCCTTCGAACACGCCAGTGTCGTTGCGCACGATGCCGCCCCGCACGGTGTGGCCTTCAACCGGCGGACGATAGCGGGTCAGACGCCCGATCGAGGGCAGGAAGTTGCGGTAAGGATCTTCGGCATACAGACGCGATTCCATCGCCCAGCCGTTGATTTTCAGGTCTTCTTGCTTGAACGGCAGCGGCTCGCCCGCGGCGACACGGATCATCTGCTCGACCAGGTCAACGCCGGTGATCAGTTCGGTCACCGGATGTTCCACCTGCAGACGGGTGTTCATTTCCAGGAAATAGAAGTTGCGATCACCATCGACGATGAATTCCACGGTCCCGGCGCTGGTATAGCCCACGGCCTTGGCCAGCGCACAGGCCTGCTCGCCCATCGCGCGGCGGGTCGCTTCATCAAGGAACGGCGAGGGCGCCTCTTCGATGACCTTCTGGTTGCGGCGCTGGATCGAGCATTCACGCTCGTGCAGATAAACACAGTTGCCGTGCTGGTCGGCCAGCACCTGAATTTCGATGTGGCGCGGCTGCGTCACGAATTTCTCGATGAAGATGCGGTCATCGCCAAAGCTGTTGGCCGCTTCGTTTTTCGACGATTCAAAGCCCTCTTTGACTTCGGATTCCGACCAGGCAATCCGCATGCCCTTACCGCCGCCACCGGCCGAGGCCTTGATCATCACCGGATAGCCGATCTCACCCGAGATTTTCACCGCTTCATCGGCATCCGCAATCAGGCCCATATAGCCCGGGACCGTCGAAACCCCGGCTTCCATCGCCAGTTTTTTCGAGGTGATCTTGTCACCCATCGATTCAATTGCGGGCGAAGGCGGGCCAACGAAGACAACGCCTTCATTTTCCAGCGCTTCGGCGAATTTCATGTTCTCGGACAGGAAGCCATAGCCCGGGTGCACCGCTTCGGCGCCGGTCTGACGGATCGCGTCCATGATCTTGTCGATCACGATATAGGACTGGTTCGCGGGCGGCGGGCCGATATGCACCGCCTCATCGGCCATTTTCACATGCAGCGCATGGGCGTCGGCATCGGAATAGACGGCCACCGTCTTGATGCCCATCTTGCGGGCCGATTTGATCACACGGCAGGCGATCTCGCCGCGGTTTGCGATCAGGATTTTCTTGAACATGTCAGTCCCTTCCCATCGGGCACGAGGGTGCAAGCCCCGCCCCGCTCTTCGTGATTGGTGGTTCGATTGGCAAAACAAAATGCCACCGGGGCAATAAAGCCCCGATGGCATGATCAGACGGCTGCACACAGGCGCGATACCGCGCCCCGGTCAGCGAAAGAAAAGCGGCCTGCGCCTTAGTTGCAGATGCCCGCGTCGTCGCAATAGGTGCCCGCCAAGGCGCCGATCGCCGCGCCCGCAAGCACGTTGGTGTCGGTCGCATCGGCAACAAGGGCGCCTGCCGCAGCACCGCCCAAGGCGCGCTCGCCATCGGTCGCCATGCAGCCCGACAAAGCGGACGCAACAAGGATTGCAAGAAGGATCGGGGATTTACGCATTGTGCACTGCCTCCAGAGGATTTTTCTATTCCAGCAGAATCTAGCGCAATCGCCGCCGATTTAAAGCCCAAAGCCGTGACTTTGCACAGGACATGCCGCAGATCGGCAAGCCCTTGCCGATCTGACCGGGAATCGATGACGAAAAGATGCGGTCTGACCGGCAGGCCAGACCGCAAGGGAAGGGAAGGGGTAGGGATGGATCGCGCAGCGCCACGCGTCACCACGCCCCGCTGCACAGGCACATGCTGCGCGCTTGATGCGGATTTGGCAAAGCCCAATCGCGCCGGAAACCCGGCGTCGGCGGCAAGCTGCCAAATCCCACGAGCGCGCGGCGAAATCATGCCCAATCGCCCTCCTCGTCGTCGTCCCAGATAAATTCTTCGGCATTGTCAAAGACTTCGGGGAAGGCGATCTGCGCCTTGGCCACGTCGATCTTCAACAGGGCATCGTAGGATGCCGGATCGAACGGCTCTTCGGCGGGCACCACCTCGCGGCCAAACAGCCAGCTCAGCCGCCCCGCATCCAGATTGCCGCGCTCGAACGGCTCTTCGCCGAACTGCGCCCACAGCGCCGCCATGAAGCCCGCATCCGCCCGCTTGTCTGCGGGGGCACGGTCGCGGAAACGCTCGCGCTTGATGATCTTGGTCGCGCCCTGTTTGTTGGCACGTCGGATCACAAATTGAAAATCAGTCCCCGGCAGACGCCCGGGGAATCCACGGTGCTTCAGCATCGTGCGCCCTCCTTGGTTAGGGGGCGCACGTTATCGCGGCCCGAGGCGGACTGCAAAGCATGCACAGCACAAATTCGCCCCGAGGCCAGCCTGCCCTGATCCTCAGCCGCGCGTCGGCTGATCGGGCGTGCTGGACTGCCGGCCACCATCATCGTCGCCATCATCCGGCTGGCGGATCGGCACGCAGCGATAGGGCTGTCCGGCGACATTGGTTGCGACCGCAGTCTGGCCGGGACCACACATGTCTTCACATATCGGCAGGGTGCCGGGATACATCGACGAGATGGCCGTGTCGCGTGGGCGACAGCCCGCTGTGACGACATCACCGTATTTATTATAGATGGGCTCCGGCATGATTGGCGTCGGCGCAGGGGCTGCGCACGCAGCAACGATACCAAGCAGTCCAACACCGGCTGCAACGTGAATTCGCATGGGGTCCTCCTCCCGTTTGGCTTATTAGCCTCCCTAAGGTAAACCTCTGTGCGATTCTGCGCTATGCTCCATGTCAAATCGGGCGAAACACCCGCATCAGACGGTTTCAGGACACGGGTGACACCCTGGCCCGAAACCATCCGGTCGGTGAGGGCAAGGCTAACGCCCTGCCCTGCAACCAGATTATTTGTATTTACCGGTGTAAGCCGGTTCAACCGAGACCGGAGCAACCGGCTCTGCTTTCGGGGCGCAAGCGGCCACAAAACCAACCAAAGCGATCGCGATAAGAACTTTCTTCGACATGTGTCTCTCCTGACCGACGTGACGCTGACCGGGATTTTCCCCGCAGACGTCCGCCCCTGTTTCATTCGATGAGGCAGAGGATTCCCCTCGGCGATCAGACTACTCTGCGCCGCGGCGCCGCAGAAGGGGGGACGCGCGATGTCACAGTGCTGTGGCGCCCTTGCATCGGCGGCTTTCCGCGCACGCAAAAAGGCGCAAGATGCAGACACGCGAACGCCGGACCGGGCGCCGGTTTGCGCCCCCTGCCCTTTGCCCCATGCCCCACCGTCACGCATCAAAACATCTCCCAATTGCAGACCCCATCCGCCACCGAATAGGCCTCGAAATATTGCACCGCCGCGTCGTCAGCCTCGCCGAAGGGCACGACCCGGTCCGACAAGCTGATCACCACCTGCGCGGGCTGCGGCCCCAGTGTAGGCAAGTGCCGCAGCGCGAAACTCTCGCAAAGCGCTGCCATATCCTCCAGCGCGACCTCTGGCCCGATCGGATCGGGCCCGCCAATCTGCGGCGCCAGAAACCGAAAGCGCAGGGTCAACCCTTCGGGCCCGCCGGTGTCGGTGATCGAATCGATCCAGCGCACCTCCTGACCCGAGGGCACCGCAATCGGCGGCACATCGGGCAGGACAATCGCCCCCGCATCTTCGGCGGAGACGGGCCGGGCAAGCAAAGCCATCCCAAGACCGACCGAAATCAGCCCCGTGACGCCCCACACCTGCCCGGCCACACGCCCCATTCCGCGCCCCTCAGAGCGGAATGTTGTCGTGCTTTTTCCAGGGGTTCGACAGCTTCTTCGACCGCAGCGAGGCAAACGCCCGCGCCACCCGACGCCGCGTCGAATGCGGCATGATCACCTCGTCGATGAAGCCTTTTTCCGCCGCCACGAAGGGGTTGGCGAAACGGTCTTCATAATCCTTGGTGCGTGCCGCGATTTTGTCCGGCTCGCCCAATTCGCTGCGATACAGGATTTCGACCGCGCCTTTGGCACCCATCACCGCGATTTCCGCAGTGGGCCAGGCATAGTTGAAATCGCCGCGCAGATGCTTGGACGCCATGACGTCATAGGCGCCCCCATAGGCCTTGCGGGTGATCAGCGTCACTTTCGGCACGGTCGCCTCGCCATAGGCGAACAGCAGTTTCGCGCCGTGCTTGATAACACCGCCATATTCCTGGCCCGTGCCAGGCAGGAAGCCGGGCACATCGACCAGCGTCAGGATCGGAATTTCGAACGCATCGCAGAAGCGCACGAACCGCGCGGCCTTGCGGCTCGAGTCAATATCCAGACAGCCCGCCAGAACCATCGGCTGGTTGGCAACCACGCCCACCGTCTGACCTTCCATGCGGATGAAGCCGGTGATGATATTGCCCGCGAAGTCCTTCTGGATCTCGAAGAAATCGCCCTCGTCGGCGATCTTCGTGATCAGTTCTTTCATGTCATAGGGCTGGTTCGGGTTCGACGGAATCAGCGTGTCGAGCGAGTCTTCGACCCGGGCCACATCGTCGAAGAACGGCCGCACCGGCGCTTTTTCCCGGTTCGACAGCGGCAGGAAGTCGATCAGGCGGCGCGTTTCGGCAATCGCCTCGACGTCATTTTCATAGGCGCCATCCGCAACCGACGATTTTTTCGTGTGAGTCGACGCCCCGCCCAGCTCTTCGGCGGTGACGATCTCGTTGGTGACGGTTTTCACAACGTCAGGACCCGTCACAAACATGTAAGACGAATCTTTTACCATGAAGATGAAGTCGGTCATCGCCGGCGAATAAACCGCGCCGCCGGCGCAGGGGCCCATGATCAGGCTGATCTGCGGCACCACGCCCGAGGCCATGATGTTACGCTGAAACACGTCGGCATAGCCTGCCAGAGAGGCCACGCCTTCTTGGATGCGCGCACCGCCGGAGTCGTTCATGCCGATGACAGGCGCGCCGTTCTGCATCGCCATGTCCATGATTTTGCAGATTTTTTTTGCGTGGGTCTCAGACAAAGATCCACCGAAGACCGTGAAGTCCTGCGAGAAGACATAAACCATGCGGCCGTTCACGGTGCCCCAGCCCGTGACCACACCGTCGCCCGCGGGGCGTTCGCCCTGCATGCCGAACTCGGTGCAGCGATGCGCGACAAACATGTCGAACTCCTCGAACGATCCCTCGTCAAGCAGCAGCTCGATACGTTCGCGCGCGGTCAGCTTGCCCTTTTTGTGCTGGGCTTCGATGCGGCGCACACCGCCACCCAGACGGGCCTCGGCGCGGCGCTGTTCAAGCTCGTTCAGGATATCTTTCATGGGGTCCCCTCCGACGGTTTCGCGCACCCTATACGCGCGCAAGAATGTTACAAAGCGGATTTGCGTAAATTTGCAAAACTTTGACAGGATGCCTTTCGCAAATTGAAAATAAGCAAACCCACCTCCAACGTAATGACAATTCTGGCACGATGCGCAGAAGTCCAGGTGCCCCAAGAAGCAATTCTAAGCTCCAGACCCATTGATTTAAGGCTTTTGGCATGATGCAGGCTCCGCAAGGAGACCTGTTTAATGAGCAACCTATACTGGCTGTCGGAGCCGCAGATGGAGCGTCTGAAGCCGCTCCTGCCCAAGAGCCATGGCAAGCCCCGCGTCGATGATCGGCGTATGTTGAGTGGCATAATCTTTATCAATCGCAACGGCTTGCGGTGGTGCGACGCACCCAGGGAATACGGTCCGGCGAAGACTCTCTACAATCGGTGGAAGCGCTGGAGCGACAATGGGGTCTTCGCCCGGATCATGATGGGCTTGGCCGGCGAGAGCGCCGAACACAAGACGATCATGATCGATGCAACCTATTTGAAAGCGCACCGCACTGACTCAAGCCTGTGCGTGAAAAAGGGGGGCGCGAGCGCCAGATAGGCAGAACGACGGGCGGCATGAACACCAAGCTGCATGCCGTCAGCGATGCGAAGGGGCGACCGATCCGTTTCTTCATGTCTGCCGGGCAGGTAAGCGATTACACTGGCGCGGCGGCGCTACTGAGCAGCCTGCCGACAGCCGACTGGATGCTTGCGAACAGGGGGCTATGACGCAGACTGGTTCCGAGAAGCATTGAAAGACAAGGGGATACGCGCCTGCATCCCGGGGCGGAAGAAACGCAAGAAGACCGTCCAATACGATAAACGGCGATACAAACGACGCAACCGCATCGAGATCATGTTTGGCCGCCTCAAGGACTGGCGCCGCGTTGCTATCTGTCGCGCGCGGCGCCTGGCACCGTCGAACCCGGCCCTTAGCTGCCGTTCGAGCGTCGCTGATGCCCCGCGGCGGCGTTCTCGAAAACGGTCGTTCAACGCATGGCGCAGCAACTCTGCCTCTGAAGGTCAGCGTTTCGGACGAAGCCGGTTTGCGCGCACGATCCGCCCAGTTCCAACAGCCTACGCAACCGCAGACGACGTTCGGGTCAGAGAATTCTTGTTCTGCCGGCAGACGCCAGCGATAGTCACGTCAAACGGCACGCAGCCTGGGGAATGTCTGTTTATATGCATCCCGGCATATCCAATGTAATCGAGTGAACATGCCCGACAATGCGCGATATTACGATCTGAAGCGGGAACTCGAGCTGATATGGTTGAAACGTGAGCGTCGCGCGATGCCGCGACTCCGGCCGATTGCTGGTTTTCCGGCCCAGGTGGGCATGTCATTAGCCCAGTCAGCTTGGTGGGACCAGGTGGGCGATGATATGAAAGCGGGCAAGATCAACAGTCTTCAGGCCGCGGCGCGCGTGGGTAAAATCCGGGGACCTGTCAACCTGAAGGAATGGGTGCTTTGGTGGAGAAACCGCCCGCCGGAAGTGATCGAAGCGGAACTCGCGGGGCTTCCTGAAATCGTAGCCAAGGCGGGGAAAGTGCCGCAGGTCCCGGCTTCGATCGACAACGATGGGGGCTGGTGTTTCCAGGGGTGTTACGTTGGGAGCATGGTGCGTCACATCCAAAGCATCCTAGATTGCTCCCACGCTGTTCGGTTGATGGGAGGGTGGAGAGACAAGTTCATTCGCGATCCCCGATGGCTTCCCTTGCGAACGGCCGGGGCATGGGAAGGTCATCCGGGGGACCGCATCTGGCCTCAGCCGCTTGACGTAATGGCCAGCGAGATCGAGTTCGAGACGCGTAACGCCTGGCGCGACACTTACGGCGGGCGCGAGAGCGAGGAGCTGCATGTTTTAGTCCCCTGCTTCAGCGTCAAACTTTCCCGCAGCATGTGCCGGAGGATCGCGGAAGATCTTAAGGGCACCGCCGGGAGGTACACCGTATATTTCGCCATCTGTTTCGAGCCAGGGGAGCGGGCCCCCTTGCCGGCGCCCTGCGCCAAGCACCCGCGTGTAAAATACACGCTGAAAGCGATGCGCCTGTTTGCTTTCGACATAAACGGGGAAGGCCGTCGAATCCTGCTTGCCAAGGAATACGAGGAGCATGTGGGAGAACAACTGAGGCCGGGTTGAGACAGCGGGCATCAAGCGCGAAAGCGGCGATGTTTGCACGATGACGTTTTCGTGCTCTCCGGGATATTTTGGCTAAAACCTGAGCGACGGCGATCTCCCGTCTGCAGTGAGCCTAAAATTCAATTCGCTTCATTTCAGGTGTACGATGCCACATCCGCCATGCTGCGCTGCCGTCAGTCCGCAGCCCGCCCCTTGCGAAGGCGACAGCCTGATCGTCGTACACGGCCCTTACCGGCCGGTCGAGCATGCGCTCATGCCGCGGTGCAGCTTCCCCGAAGCGGTCGGTCGTGGCGTTGTGCAGCAAAATCCGGGGCGAATGTCGCTGATGCGGGATTTTGCCGTCATCGGCCGCACACACTCTAAGGTCTGCTGCAGCCGCCTATGCGGACCTGATCTGTCTCTGGCGAAAATGGACTCACTTACTTAGGCGGCGTGGTTTTCAGCCTAAGTCGCAGATGGTAAGGCTCCTCTAAACAGATTGATTTTGGGACAGATGTGCGATGCCAGTATTAAACAGGGAAACAGCTAAATCCGAAAAAAGCGATGGGGAGGGAAATCCTTGTGGTCCGTATCAAGCGCTCTTGTATAGCGACAGCGGCGGGCTAACGCAGTTCGGTGCTTTTGAAGAAATCTTGCCGCCGGGGTCTTCTTCGTCGGTTAAGCATTGGCATGCTGGCGAGGACGAGATGGTTTATGTACTTCAGGGCGAAGTCACTCTTCGCGAAGGAGACGACAGTGTCATTATGCGTCCAGGCGACGCCGCAACCTTCAAAGCGGGTGACCCAATTGGTCACTGCATGCAAAATCAAAGTGAGTCAGAAGTCCGATATCTTGTGATTGGCACAAGGTCTTCGGGTGACGTGGTGACCTATCCCGATCAAAATCGCATTTTGCACTTCGACAGGGAGACAGAGAACCGCCGCTGGACAGATCATGCTGGCTACCCTGCCGACAGCCCCTACAAAACTGACTAAGAACAATCATCGCGGCACCAGAACAGACACCGGATGTCAGTTTTGGTACGCATCTCGGTCGTTAATGCAGCGCGCAGCATCAAGCAAAATGGGCTCGAAGCTGCCATGCGGCGGCGCGGCGAGTCTTTCTTGAGGCCAGCGCTGCCGTATCGACCCGATCGCCCCAATACCGGACGTTTGCGATGTTATCAGTCGCTGTAGCGCGCCTCATCAGACCGGTCATGCGTTGCGCCCGCAAAATCTCGCTGCAATAGAATTCATATGGCGCGGACGGAAAGTGCCGTCAGACAGGTGGCTGACTTGCACCTAGGACGTCCTCTTGAGTTTTTTCGCAATGCGCCATCGCCGACGTCGGTGGCCGGATTGAAAAGCGGTCCTTCGTGCTGGGGTGCAGATGTGTCAGCCAGCCCTGTATCGTTGCCCGGTTCATCAGTTTGCCCTCTGGTATTCCGGGCCCCTCGCCAAGAGAAACCGCGCCGACTAAAGGACGGGACCAATCGTGGCAATCACGTTGTTCCAGATGCGCCTGTACCATGGCCACGCTGTCACGAGATCAAGGGTCGCGGGCGCGGAGCGCGCCACATAGTCTGCCTGACGGTCGCACACGGCACGGGTCACCCCCTTATCCTGCAGAAGAATGTTGTTCTCATAGTTGAGGTCAAAGCTGCGAAGATCGAGGTTCGACGACCCCACAAGGGTCACCTTGCCATCCAGCGTCAGCGTCTTGGCATGCAGGAGGCCGCCCTCGAATTCATGAATCTTACATCCGGCAGACAGCAACTTGCGGTAATAGCTCCGGCTTGCCGCAGCGACGACCCAGCTGTCGTTCACCTTGGGAAAGATCAGCGTCACGTCGACCCCACGATGGGCGGCGGAACACAAGGCCTCCAGAACGGTCGCATCCGGTACGAAATACGGGGTGGAGAGCGTCAAACAATGCTGCGCACAGGCGATGAGGCTTGAAAAGAGCTGCGGCGTGGCGCCCCGGCGTTCGGTCGGGCCATCCCCCATCACCTGCGCGGGAAATCCTCCAGCTATCGGGCTTGCCGTCAACGTGAAGCTGTCAAGCGTGTCCCCGGTCGCCTGCATCCAGTCACTGAGGAACAGCAGTTCGTTCTGCGCGACGATGGATCCTTCGAAACGCAGCATGATATCCACCCAGGGGGCATATTTGGCTTTGACGAGGAATTCCGGGTCAGCGGAGTTCCGGCTGCCGCAATAGGTGATCTTGCTGTCGATGACCGTGATCTTGCGGTGATTGCGCAGGTCTATGCGACTGGTCAGCACCGTGCGGATCAGGTTCCTAAAAGGCAGAGCCACAGCCATCTGCACGCCCGCATCCTTCATCTGCTGCCAGAGGGGCGACTTGATCAAAGCCCGCGATCCGAGGCCGTCGGCCATGGCCCGGCAGGTGACACCACGTTGAGCTGCGCGGATCAGCGCCTGCGCAACGGCCCTGCCGGTCCTGTCGTCAAGCCAGATGTAGTAGAGCACGTGGACATGGCTTTGGGCCGCGTCGATATCGGCGATGAGATGCGCGTTTGTGGTCGCAGCGTCGGTCATCAGGTCTGCCCGGTTTCCGGCAGTCGCCTGAAATCCATTGATCGAAGCCGCATATTGAAAGGCCGGCCTGTAAAGCGGATCGATCAGCCGTTCCGTGTCTTCCGGTCGCCCCATGAGGTGGGGGGCCTTGGCGCGGATCTGGTCACAAACCTCTTTGTGGCGCTTGTTTGCATGGTTCCCGATGTCGATTTCGCCAAACAGGAAGTAGATAACGCTTCCGGCATAGGGCAGCACCACAAGAACAATAAACCACGCCAAACGCGCCTGTGGTGAAAGATCATCCCGCAGCAGGATGCGGAGTGTAAAACCGACCACGAGCAACACATGAAGCGAGAGCAGGAATATTGCCATGTCGAGGTCTCCGTAAAGGCAATGTCAATGACGACGGGCAATGATCCGATGTACGTTTCGCCAGAGTGGGATGGTGCATATGCGCTGATACTGCGCGTATCCCCTTGCCGATGACAACCTTTCAAGCGTGGCTGTAGGGCGTGCTGCATGGCAGCTCGGCCCCTGAGACACGACTGTCGCAAGTCCATCGAACAACAACCGGTCAGCATTCCATTCATTGAAATCGCCTGTGCTCTTCAGGTCATGTATGATTGTCCTGATAGCCCCGCTTCGTGTGTATTCGCTTATGCCAAGCCAGGCAGAACGGCTTTCGTGCCCGCAACAATCATTTCAACCGATATTGCGAGCAATATCAAACCCATGAGGCGCGTCATGATCACACGCATTGTGTCGGTGAGAACTTTTTCAGAGAGCGATGCGAAAAACAGCACGACAAACAGCATTGCCAGAATGACGGCAACGACCCCGCCGATTTCCATCAATCCTTCGAAGCCTTTTGCATGCCCCGCGTAAATGATGAGGGTCGTGATCGTGCCCGGTCCGACGATCATCGGAAAGGTGATGGGGTAAAAGGCAAGACCGGAGAGGTCCTGCATGTGGTCCTGCTCTTTTTCTGTTCCGTGGTGGGACGTTATACTGTCGCCATTCAGCATGGACCAAGCAATATGGGCCAAGACGGCGCCGCCAGCGATGCGAAATTGATCAATGGTGATACCAAAGAAGCCGATGATCTTCTGCCCGGTAAAGAGGAGCACGGCACACATGATTGCCGAAAACAGTGTTACTTTGGCGGCCAGCGTGCGTTGCTGTGAGACTGTGAACCCTGCGGTCAGTGCAAGAAAGATCGGCAGGTTCACAAAAGGGTTCATGATCGCGAAGAACGCCCCGAAAGCTTTG
>JAQTYE010000164.1 GCA_028749255.1 Paracoccaceae bacterium
ATCTCCCCGCGGTCTGGCCCGGAAACTTTGCGCGACGGCACCCGCCCAGTTCACCCAACACGCCCGCAATTCCGAACGTAACGTCGAAATCGGAGGCAAGAATCTGGTTCTGGCGCCGGTCTATGGCCCGCCCTTCGTGCGCACCGCTTCGGGCGGGCGCCGCTATGCCACGATTGCGGATTTCCGGAATTTCGTGAAGCTGGGGCAGATGTCGAAATGGGTGCACCATTCCGGCGGCACGGTCTGCGAACCCACCGATGTGGCCGTAAACAAACGCCACCTCGACATGTTGCACGCGCATATGACGCTGAGCGACAAGCCCTATATGGGGTCGGTCACCGAACGTTCGCGTTGCGTCGATTCCGTCGAGATGTCGAAGATCCTGTTTGGCGCGGATTTCGTGGACCAGAACACGGTGATGACCTCGCTGGTCAATATCAACTCGCCACTGACCTTCGACCCGATCATGATGGACGCGCTTGAAGTCTATGCCGCCGCCAATCAGGCCTGCATCATCTCGCCCTTCATCGTGGGCGGTGCGATGGCGCCGGTGTCGGTTGCGGGCACGCTGACCCAGGTGCTGGCCGAGGTTCTGGCGGGCGTGGCCTATAGCCAGATGATCCGCCCCGGCGCGCCGGTGATCTTTGGTGCCTTTGTGACCTCGATCGACATGAATTCGGGTGCGCCGACCTTTGGCACCCCCGAGGCCGCGCAAATCACACTGGGCGCGGGGCAACTGGCGCGGCGCCTCGGGCTGCCGTACCGCTCGGCGGGGTCGTTCTGCGGCTCGAAACTGCCCGATGCGCAGGCGGCCTATGAAACCGCAAACAGCCTGAACATGGGGCTTTTGTCGGGCGTCAACTTCATGCTGCACGCCTGTGGCTGGCTTGAAGGCGGGCTGGTGTCATCTTACGAGAAATACGTGATGGATGCGGACCAGCTGGGAATTTTGCATCGTCTGGCGGCTGGCATCGACATGAGCGAGAACGGTCAGGGCATGGATGCGATCCGCGAGGTGGGCCCCGGCGGTCATTACCTTGGCTGCGCCCATACCCAGGCCAATTTCAAATCGGCGTTCTGGAGGACCGATCTGCTGGATTACAAACCGTTTGAGACATGGGAGGAAGAAGGCGCGCGCGATACCGTGGCCTTGGCCGCCCGCCGCGTCGAGAAGATGCTGGGAGAATATCAGCCCCCCGCGCTTGATCCCGCGATCAACGAAGCGCTGGCGGACTATGTCGCCCGGAAAAAAGCCGCAGAGCCCGACGCGTTCATGTAAGGCAAAAGGGGGCTCTGCCCCCGTCCTTGCGGACTCCCCCGGGATATTTCAGCCAAGTCGAAAATGGCGGTGATCCCCCTTCGACTTGGTCAAAATATCCCGGGGGTGAATGGCCGCAGGCCAGAGGGGGCAGCGCCCCCTGCGCCCGTTCAGGCCTTAGTTGATCTTCGGCAGAAGTGGTTTGATCTTGAGCTTGGTAATCCGGTTGTCCTTGCGACCTGCCACCTCGAAACGGAAGCCGTGGAAGGAAAAAACCTGCCCCTCGGTTGGGATCGTCTGCGCCTCGTGAATCACCAGACCGGCGATGGTGTTGGCTTCGTCATCGGGCAAGGTCCAGTCGGTCTCGCGGTTCAGATCGCGGATCGTCATTGCGCCATCGACCAGATAATCGCCGGTTTCGGTCGGTTTCAGCTGACGTTCGGCCTTGGGGTCGAATTCGTCGGAAATTTCGCCGACGATCTCTTCGAGGATATCTTCGAGCGTCAGCAGGCCTTTCAGATCGCCATATTCATCCACCACCAGCGCGAAATGGGTCCGCCGTTTCAGGAATTCGCGCATCTGTTCATCAAGCGGCGTGGTTTCGGGGATGAAATACGGCTTCATCGCCACCTTCATCACGTCCAGTTCGGCGATACTGGCCAGCGTGCCATCGCCTTCGCGCAGCACTTTTTCCACCGCACGCAGCAGATCTTTGGCGTGGATCACGCCCACAACATTCTCGCGTTCGCCCCGATACAGCGGCAAGCGGGTGTGCGGCGAGGCCAGAACTGCGCTCAGGATCGCGTTGGGTTCATCGCCTGCGTCAATCATCTCTATCTGGCTGCGATGGCGCATGATTTCATCGACGGTGCGGTTGCCCAGATCCAGCGCGCCCAGCAGGCGGTCGCGGTCCTCTTTGTCCACGGTGCCTTCTGACGTTCCCAGCGCCAGGGCCCCTGCGATTTCGTCATGGATCGAGAACATCGCCTGGTTGGCATCGGTGCGAAATCCGAAGGCCCACAGGATACCGCGCACGATGGCGCGCACGATGCTGACCATCGGCGCCAGAACCTTGGTCAGAATGCGGATCGGGCGGGCCACGCGCGAGGCCACGGTTTCCGGCAAGGTGATCGCGTAGGTCTTGGGCAGGACCTCGGAAAAAACCAACACCAGCGCCGTCATCCCGAGCGTCGCCAGCGCCACGCCGCTATCGCCGAAGATCCGCGTCAGCAGCGCCGTGGCCAGCGAGGCCGACAGGATGTTGACCACGTTATTGCCCAGCAAGATCGCCCCGATCAGCCGTTCGCTGTCTTCGGTGACCTCAAGGGCGGCCTCGGCGCCGGTATCGCCCTTGTCGGCGCGGGTGCGCAGTTTGGCGCGGCTGGCCGCGGTCAGCGCGGTTTCCGAGCCGGAAAAGAACGCCGACATCAACAGCAGCGCGATGATCGACCCGGCGGTCAGCCAGAAGGTCGTGTCGAGAAAGGAAAATTGCGGATCCATGGCACGCATTTAGGATGGGGGGGCGGCAGCATTCAAGGGCTTAGTCGCGGCTCGTTTTCCGCGCGGCATCGGGGGCAGGGCGGGCCAGCGGGTGGTGACCCAGCACCAGCTCTTTCAGGCGTTCGTCCAGAACATGGGTGTAGATCTCGGTGGTGGACAGATCGGCGTGGCCCAGCAGGGTCTGGATCACCCGCAGATCGGCGCCCCCTTGCAGCAGATGCGTGGCGAAGGCGTGGCGCAGGACGTGCGGGGTGACCCGTGCCGGGCTGATGCCTGCGGCGACTGCGATATCCTTCAGCAGTCCGTGAAAGCCCTGCCGGGTCAGGTGGCCGTCCTTGCCGCTCGACGGAAACAGATAGCGCGAGGGCGGAACCCGGCGCTTCACGCGCGCCTCTTCCTCGGCCGCATCGCGGCAGGCCAGCCAGGCGGCCAGCGCCTCTTGCGCGGGGGGGCTCAGCGGCACCATGCGTTCCTTGTTGCCCTTGCCGCGGATCAGCAGCATTGCGGGCGTGCCGCGCGCGGCGGCGACCGGCAGGGTGACCAGTTCGCTGACCCGCATGCCAGTGGCGTAGAGCAGCTCCATCAGGGCGCGGTTGCGGATCTGCTCGGGCAGGGAACGTCCCTGGTCGCGGGCGGCCTCCAGCAGGGCTTCGACCTCGTCAAGGCTCAGGGTTTTCGGCAGGCGCTGCGGTTTGCCCGGCCCCGCGATGCGGATCGCCGGATTGTCGGCGCGCCAGCCTTCCTCATAGGCGAACCGATACAGTTGGCGGATCGACGACAGCCTGCGCGCGCGGGTCGATTTCGCGAGCCCCTCGGCCTCGCAGCGGATCAGATAGGCCTCGATGTCGTCGCGGGTCAGGCTGTCGGGGGACAGCGATTTCGCCTGAACAAATCCAGCGAAATCATTGAGATCACGCCCATAACTTAGCAGCGTATTTTGCGCAGATCCGGCTTCGGCGGCCTGGGCGTCCAGAAAGGTCGCGATCCATCCGCTCAGGCGGGGCGGTGCGCTCATCCGCGCCGCTCCAGGATCACCAGCTCCAGCGCGGTGCGCCGTGCCACGCTTTCCAGACCCGCCATCCGCAGCAGCGTCAACCCCGCGACAACCCGGTGGTAATCGCCCTTGGCGCCCTCGGTTATATCGTCGATCGCCGCCAGCAGCGCCTCGCCCAGACGGCCGGGCAAAAGCGCGGCATAGGGATCTGGCGCTGTGGTGGGGGGCGCGTCGAAGACCTGTTTCAGCATCAATCCGAGCTGATCTTGTGCGGCGATGCCTGCGGTCTTGCCCTGAGCAATTCCCGCCAGCAGCCGCTCGTCCAGATCGCGCGGTGTGCGGGCGCGGGCCACGGTTTCATAATCGGGCGTCAGCAGCGCAAGCCGGAAGGCCAGCGCGCCTGCATCCCCCGGCAGGTCCATCGCGGTCAGCTGCGGCGCGTAGAACGCGGCCAGCACGGGCTCCAGTTCCTGGCTCTGCATCACGTCATAGGCCGCGGGCAGCAGCTGCGCCACGCGGGTGGCCTTGTTCGCCGCAAGTGCCTGATCGAGCGCGGTGATCGCCGCGACCCGGTCCCAGACCCCGCCCGAGGCTGCGGCGCTTTGATCGGTGTAGAGCCCCAGCAACTGGTTCGGGTCCAGCACGCCCACGCGCGCCAGCCGCTCGGCGGCCTCCAGCTGGGCTTTCCAGCCGGTATTGGCGCGCAGATCGGCCTGCGCAAAGGCAAGCGGCAGGCTGCCGGTCGGCATCGACTGGCCGATCGCCTCCATCATCCGAAACACCAGCGGCGAGGGCCGGGCGGGCGGCTCCAGATCGTCGGCGCCGTCGGCCAGTTCGGGTTCCAGAAACCGTTCCAGCAGCGGCGCGATATCGTCGTCAATCTGCCCCAGCGCCCGCCCGGTGCCAAAACTCAGCGCTGCCGTCTGCCAGTCGCCACGCCGTGCCAGACAAAAGATCCGCGCCGGGAACGAGGGCGCGATGCTGGGCGCGCGTTCCATCATCGCACAGGCCGCATCTTCCTGCCCCAGCAACAGGGCCACATCAAAATGGCGACGGAAAATTTCGGGGTCGGTCGGGTCGGCTTGTTCCAGCAGGGCCAGCGCCGGTTCCAGCGCGCCCAGATCCAGCAGCCGGTCAACCCGCGCCAGAAACAGCACATTGCGCCCCGGCAACGCGGTATTCAGCGGCGGGTTCAACTCGGCCAGCAGAAGTTCCAGCAAGAACGCCTGCACGCTGGGCAAGGTATCAAGCCGCTCTTTGCGCAGTGCGACGGCCAGGCTTGCCTCTGGCGTGGCGCCCCACAGATCGCGTGGCAGCCCGGTGCGCGTGGCAGGCAACAGCCCCAGCCCGTTGGCCGAAGGCCGGTCCAGCGACATCACCGTGACATCGCCCACAGAGGCGCCGGTGCTGACTGGCGGCTCGCCCGGATGCGCGCCCGTAACCGCACGACTGCCGCCCGGCGCCATGCCTGCCGGTGTCACGACCGAGCGTGACAGCCAGTCGATCGCCGACATCGGCCCGGTTTCGGCCTGTGCGGGCGGTGCCAGCCCCACCCCTGCCGCAATCAGCAGGGCCGCAGGTGCGCGCCACAGAGTTCGCACGGAAAAGTCCGGTGCCAAGAACGACGGGTCAGTTCCCACTCGGTCCCCCCGGCAGGGTCACATCCAGCCGCTGCTCGGCGCTGTCGGGGGCCATGTCGCCGAAATAGGCATAACCCACCACCGCCAGCCCCGCGAGCAGAGCCAGAATCACCAGTAACTGCAAGATGCGCCCCATAGGTCGGCCTTTCGTTTCTTGTTTGCCCCGGACCCGGGGAATTTCGTTCAGCGCTTGGCATTATGCGCAACCGACAGGCGCGCAATGCCCCCGCCACGACCCTGCTCTGGTCGTCTTACACGAGACAGCGGCGCGATTATAACTGGCATTTCGCGGAAGTTCACGCCATTCAAAGGGAGAAAGATCACGAATGCGCAACCGCCCGCCGACCGGGGGGCGCTGCGCACAGGGGCCGCCCGCAGGTGGCCAGAAGGAAAAGACGTGCCCGAAGCAAGTCCGCGGTCGCCCCGGCTGCGCAAAACGATTGTATTGGTGGGGATGATGGGCTCGGGCAAGACGGCGGTCGGCACGGCCTTGGCCCGGCTGCTGAAAGTGCCGTTTCTGGACAGTGACGAAGAAATCGTGCGGGCCGCGCAGATGTCAGTGGCCGAGATTTTCGCCCGCGACGGCGAGCCGTTCTTTCGCGCCCGCGCAGCCGAGGTGTTGGAACGCTTGCTATCGGGTCCGCCTGCGGTGGTCTCGACCGGCGGCGGCGCGTTCATGGGGGCTGCGAACCGCGAGATGATCGCGCGGCTTGGGGTCTCGGTCTGGTTGCAGGCCGATCTGGAGTTGTTGTGGAACCGGGTCCGGCACAAGAATACGCGCCCGCTGTTGCGTACGGCCGACCCCAAGGCCACGCTGGCGGGCTTGCTTGCCGCCCGCGCGCCAGTCTATGCGCTGGCGCAGATCGCCGTGCCGGCCGAGCCGGGCCTGTCGATCGAGGCGATGGCGCAAAAGGTGGTCGATGCGCTGCACGACTGTCCGGGTTTGTTCGAGGAGGCATGAGATGCGCGAAACCGTGCGGGTAGAACTGGGCGCGCGCGCCTATGAGGTGCGCATCGGCACCGGGCTGGTGGCCAATGCGGGCGCCGAGATCGCGCCGCTCTTGCGCCGCCCCCGGGTGGCGGTGATTACCGATGAAACCGTGGGGCCGCTGCATCTGGCAAGCCTGCGCGCGGGTTTGGGCGATATTGAAATGGTCAGTCTGGCGCTGCCTGCGGGCGAGGCCACCAAGGGTTGGCCGCAGTTTTCGCGCGCCTGCGAATGGCTGCTGGAACAAAATGTCGAGCGCAAGGATATTGTCGTGGCCTTTGGCGGCGGGGTGATCGGCGATCTGGTGGGCTTTGCCGCCGCCGTTCTGCGCCGGGGGGTGCGGTTCGTGCAGATCCCGACGACCCTGCTGGCGCAGGTTGACAGCTCAGTCGGGGGCAAGACCGGGATCAACGCGCCGCAGGGCAAGAACCTGATCGGCGCCTTCCATCAGCCGAGCCTGGTGCTGGCCGATATCGACCTGCTCGACACGCTGCCTGCGCGCGATTTTCTGGCGGGCTATGGCGAGGTGGTGAAATATGGTCTGCTGGGCGATGCGGCGTTCTTCGACTGGCTGGAGGCGAACGCCCCCGCGATGGCGGCAGGCGACAAGGCCGCGCGGCTTTATGCGGTGACGCGGTCTGTGCAGATGAAGGCCGACATCGTGGCGCGCGATGAAACCGAGGAGGGCGACCGCGCGCTGCTGAACCTTGGCCATACCTTCTGCCACGCGCTGGAATCGGCCACCGGTTATTCCAACCGGCTGTTGCATGGCGAGGGCGTGGCGATCGGCTGCGCGCTGGCGTTTGAGCTGAGCCAACGCCTGGGCCTGTGTGCGCAAGAAGCGCCAAGCCGCGTGCGCGCCCATCTGCGCGCGATGGGCACCAAGGTCGATCTGGCCGATATTGCGGGTGATCTGCCCGATGCCGATGCGCTTATTGCCTTGATGGCGCAGGATAAAAAAGTGCTCGACGGCAAAATGCGCTTCATTCTGGCGCGGGGCATCGGGCAGGCCTTCGTCACCTCGGACGTGCCGCGCGATGTGCTGAAATCGGTTCTGGTGGACGCGCTGGCCGCCCGCTGATCGCAGGTAAATTCACGAAAAAGGGCGCGCGAGGGTTTCCCCCGCGCGCCTCTTGTTTATGCGGCGTCAGGCGAGCGCCGCCCGGATGCCTGCCCCATAGGCGGGCGAAATCGCATCGAAATGCCCCAGTGCCCGGTCGATGATGTGCTGCGGCACACCCTTCATCGAGGCCGCGATGTTGGCGTAAAGCC
>JAQTYE010000165.1 GCA_028749255.1 Paracoccaceae bacterium
GTTTCGACCACGCCAAACGGGTAATACCCATTCCCGCCCAGATTGATGCCGTTGTGGCAGGCCGCGCAGCCGGTATCGACAAACAGTTGCAGCCCGGCTTTTTCCTGATCGCTGAGCGCCCCGTCCCAACCCATCATGAACTGGTCCAGTTTTGAATTCGGCGTGATCAGCGTGGCCTCGAAGGCCTCGATCGCCAGCGCGAAATTGTCAAAGCTGATCGCGTCAGACTCGCCCGGGAAGGCGGCGGCGAAGCCCTCGACATAGCCGGGCATGGATTTCAGCGTGGCTACCACATTGTCGGGGGTGTTGTTCATCTCGACACCCGCCTGCACCGGACCCTTGGCCTGTTCGGCCAGATCGGGCGCGCGGCCATCCCAGAACTGTGCGATGTTGAACACCGCGTTCAGCATGGTGGGCGCATTGCGCGGGCCTTTCTGCCAGCCATGCCCGATCGAGGTTTCCAGCCCGTCCACGCCGCCGATGCCCACGTTGTGGCACGACTGGCACGAGAACAGCCCCGATTTCGACATCCGCGGGTCGAAGAACAGTTTTGCGCCCAGATCAATCCGGTCGCGGCTCATCACGTTCTTGTCGGCCAGCTGGGGGGCCTGCATCGGGATGATTTCAAAGTTTTCCTTGGCCAGGTCGCGCAGGGCTGCGTCATCGGCAAGGGCGGGGGCTGCAAATGCGCTCGAGACGACGAGGGCGGATGCGAGATACCGTTTCATGGCTGAACTCCTCCGTGGGTCCGAAAAGGTAGAATCTTTCTAAACTCACGGATCCGTGACCCGTTTGATCTGGATCAAGAATAATTCTAAACAGGCTGCGACACGCCGCCCCACCCAACCAGACATCCGGGCTTTGCCCGAGAGGGCGCCAACGCTTGACCTTTGCGGGCCGAGGGTTCAGCAAGGGCAAAAAGGGGGCGCAATGGCACTCGAAGACGCAAAACATCAGATCGACATGGCTTTCACGCGCGAAGATCCGCGCGGCTTGGCCTTTGAAAACGCGTTCGGCGGGGCCACCAGTTTTCTGCGCCGCCGCTATAGCAAGGATCTGACGGGGGTTGATCTGGCGGTGACCGGGGTGCCCTTTGACCAGGGTGTAACCAACCGCCCCGGCACCCGGTTCGGGCCGCGCGCGATCCGCGAGGCCTCGACCCTGCAGGCGTTCGATGCGCCCTATGGCTGGGGCTACGATCCGCTGAACGAGATGACCGTGGTCGATTATGGCGATCTGGCCTTCGATTACGCCCATACGCCGAGCTTCCCGGGCAAGCTCTATGCGCATATCGCCGGGATTCTGGCGGCGGGCGCGGGGACGATCACGCTGGGCGGCGATCACTTCATCACCCTGCCGATCCTGCACGCCTATGCCGAAAAATTCGGCCCCGTCGCGCTGATCCAGTTCGATGCGCATTCCGATACCTGGGCCGATGACGACATGAGCCGGATCGACCACGGCACCTTCCTGTACAAGGCGATCAAGACCGGTATCGTCGATCCGGCGGCGACGGTTTCGGTGGGCATCCGCACCGACAACCCCGATACGCTGGGTGTCACCATTGTCGATGCGCCCTTCGTGCATCAGCAGGGCGTTGACGCCACCGTTGCGCGCATCAGGCAGGTGATCGGCGATCGGCCCTGTTACATCACCTTTGATATCGACTGCCTCGATCCGGCCTTCGCGCCGGGCACCGGAACGCCGGTCTGGGGCGGTCTGGCCAGCTGGCAGGCGGCGGCCATTTTGCGCGGGCTGGCGGGTATCAACCTGCTGGGTGGCGACGTGGTCGAGGTGTCGCCCCCCTATGACACCACCGGCGCCACCGCGATTGCGGGCGCCCATGTCGCGATGGAGCTGATCGCGCTGTATGGCTGGACCCGGCGCGAGGGGGCGTCGGCATGATCCGCATCGCCCTGATCATTCTGGTTGTGCTGGTCGTGGGGGTCGCGGCCTGGGTTCGGCTGGCCCCGGTGCCCGCGGACCGCTGGCACAAGACCACCGCGGGCAAGGCGGTGGGCGACTGGTCCGAGACCGGCGGGTTCGAGGCGGTGCGCCAGATCCCCGATCCGCAGGCGCGTCTGGCCGAGCTGGGCCGGATCGTCGCCGCCACCCCGCGCACGGCCTTGCTGGAAGGCAGCGCAGAAGAGGGGCTGATCACCTTTGTCACCCGATCCGCGGTCTGGGGATTCCCGGACATCACCAACCTGTGGATCGAGGGCGACCGGGTTCACGTTCGGGGCCATCTGATTTTTGGCCGTTCGGATCTGGGGGTGAACCGCGACCGCATTCTGGGCTGGCTCGGGCGCGCCGGGCTCTGACCGGGGCCGGGGCCCGGGCGGCATGCGGTGTTGCGCGCAAAGCACGGCGCGGCGATCTGCGCGGCGCCATCTTGTGGGGTCGGGGGGGCCTTCCTATCTCTGCCACACACCCGTTGGGGAGAGATCATGCGCACGGCCATTCACTATTTCCGTTGGGCTTTCGGCTTTACCGCAGTGGGGCTGGCCTTGGCCTTCTGGCTCGGCTGGGGCTACTCTGGAAGTTTCACCGGCGCGCTGTCATTCTTTCTGATCGCGGGCGTTCTGGCCGTGTTGGAAATCAGCCTGTCCTTTGACAATGCCATCGTAAATGCCAATAAACTCAAGGACATGACGCCGGAATGGCAGCATCGCTTCTTGACTTGGGGCATCGTGATTGCGGTCTTTGGCATGCGCATCCTGTTTCCGCTGCTGATCGTGGTGATCGCGGCGGGCATCGGCCCGATCGAGGCGCTGGTGCTGGCCGCGACGAAACCCGCCGAATACGCGCAGATCATCGGGTCGGCCCATGTCTCGATTGCGGCTTTCGGGGGGGCGTTCCTGATGATGGTCGCGCTGAATTATTTTATCGACGAGGGCAAGGAAGTTGACTGGATCGCCACGTTGGAGCGTCGGCTGCGTGCCTGCGCCTCGATCCGCGGTCTGGAAATCGGCTTCGTGCTGGCGGTGGTGATGCTGTTCACCTGGATCTTGCCGCCGGGCACCGAGGGCAGCTTCCTGTTCGCCGCCGTGGCGGGGCTGTTGACCTTTCTGGGGGTCGAGGTGTTGGGCCAGGTGCTGGACCGCGCCTCGCTGACCACCGAAGCCGCGCGCGGCGGGATTGGTGCGTTTCTGTATCTGGAAGTGCTGGATGCATCCTTCAGCTTCGACGGGGTGATCGGTGCCTTCGCATTGACGCAAAACCTGTTCCTGATCGCCATCGGTCTGGGGATCGGGGCGATGTATGTGCGCTCGATGACGATCATGCTGGTCGAACGCGACACGCTGGCCGAGTTTCGCTATCTTGAACATGGCGCGTTCTGGTCGATCCTGATCCTGTCGGGGGTGATGTTTGTGCAGACCCTGATGCATATCCCCGAGGTGGTGACCGGGCTGCTGGGGGCGGGGTTCATCGGGCTGGCGTTGATGTCTTCGGTGCGCTTCAACCGGGCCTGCGCACGCTGTGCGCCCGTGGCCACGCCACCCACGGAAACGCCCAATAATTCTTGACATGGGCGCGGTGCGGCGCCAAGACATCCGCACTTCGGTTCCGGCCCCAAAAGCCGGATGAAAAGGGAAATCGGTGCGGGGTCAAACCCAATTCCGGTGCTGCCCCCGCAACTGTAAGCGGCGAGCATGGGCCATTTGCCACTGGGACACCCCGGGAAGGCGGCCTGATGCGACGACCCGCAAGCCAGGAGACCTGCCGAGGCGATCACTGATTTCCACTGCACGGGGGGTGCGGGGGGGCGGTTTTTCCCGCTTGAAGGTGACACCCACCGTCGGCGGAAAGATCTCTTTCCAAGGGCATGTTTGACATCAGGGCCGATCCGGCCCGCCGCAGGATATGAGACAGATGACCCGTTCTCGCACGCTTTTGCTTTCGCTTCTGGCCAGCACCGCGCTGGCCGTCCCCACGTACGCCGAAGAGACCACCGCCCTGGATGAGATCGTCATCTATTACGGCGCGCTGACGGCGACCCCCCAAGACAAGACCGCCGCCAGTGTTACGGTGCTGTCGCGCAAGGATCTGGAACAGACCGGCGAGACCCGCCTGACCGAGATCCTGGCTCGCCAGCCGGGGCTGGGCGTCGTGGCCCGCGGGCCGATTGGCTCGCAATCGGGGCTGACGATCCGGGGCCTGTCGCAAAACTATATCAAGGTGCTGGTCGATGGCATCGACGTGGCCGACCCTTCGACGCCGCAGGTCGCCTATGATTTCGGGCGCCTGAATGCGGGTGATTTCGGTCGGGTCGAATTGATCCGCGGTTCGAATTCCACGGTTCTGGGCTCGTCGGCGATTGGGGGCGCGGTGATCCTGGACACCCGGCGCCCCGAAGCCGACGGCATCAGCCAGTCGGTCGCGATCGAAGCGGGCAGCTATGACAGCCTGTCGGCTGTCTATAACTTCGGCGCCAAGAAAGGCGCCGATGAATTCGCCCTGACGCTCAGCAAGATCCGCACCGATGGCTTTTCGAGCGCCGATGAAAACAACGGCAACTCCGAGGCTGACGGCTATGACGCGATCCGTTTGTCGATGCGTGGGCAAAAGGAATTTGGCGCGGTGACGCTGGGCTTTGCCGCCTTCGCACAAAATGACGAAAGCGACATTGATTCGTCCTCTGTCACGCCGGTTGATGCCTTCGACACCACCACCCACCGTGAACGTGGTGCGCGGGTGTTTGCGCGTTTTGCCACCGGCGTGATCGAGCATGACCTGAGCGCGCAGTATTTCTCGGGCTATCGGTATTACACCTCGGATTACGGCGCGTATGACTATCGCGGCACCCGGCGCAAACTGGCCTGGACGGCGACGGCGCCGGTCGGGCCGGGCAAGCTCAGCTTCGGGCTGGATCGCACGCTTGAGGATTACGAGGGCACCTATGTCAGCGGCACGGTGAAAACCACGCTGAATGGCGCGTCGGCGGAATATGCCTTTGCGCCAGTGGCCGGGGTCGATCTGGTGGCCTCGCTGCGCCATGACGACAATTCGACCTTTGGCGGCCAGACCACCGGGCGGATTGGCGCGACCTGGGCAGTTGCCGATGATCTGCTGCTGCGCGCGGCTTTTGCCACCGGGTTCCGCGCGCCGTCGGGTTATGAGCTGTATGATCCCTGGTCGGGCAATACCGCGCTGGTGCCGGAAACCTCGCGCAGCTTCGATCTGGGCGTCGAGAAAAGCTGGGGCGAGACCAAGCTGACGGCGACGCTGTTCCGCATCGAGACCGAGGATCTGATCGACTATGTCAACAGCGCCTATGTTCAGGTGCCGGGCCAGACCACGCGGCAGGGGATCGAGCTGGGCCTTGATGGATCGTTGGGCGCACGGCTGAGCTATGCGGTGAACTATACCTACCTGGACTGGTCGAACCCGGTTCTGTCAAGCAGTTCGTCGTGGAACACCTCGTTCGGGCGCCATACCCTGAATGCCACGCTGAGCGGACAGATCACCGATCAACTGACCGGCGCGCTGAGCCTGCGGCATGTGGCTGACCGGCAGGCCCTGCCGGATTACACCGTGCTGAACGGACAAATCGGTTATGAGCTGGCGGCGGGCAAATCGGCCTATCTGCGGGTCGAAAACCTGCTGGATACGGAATATCAGCTCTGGCCGGGCTATGGCACGTCGGATCGTGCGGTCTATGTCGGGCTGCGCGCCTCGTTCTGATCGTGCGGGCAGGGCGGTGCGTGCCGCCCTGCTGGCGCTGGCCGCTTTTGCGGCCACTTTCGCACGGGCCGATGTGCCCGTGCCCCCGGCCGAGCGCCCGGCGCGCGTTGTGTCGATGAACCTGTGTACCGATCAGCTGGCGTTGTTGCTGGCCGATCCGGGGCAGATCGTGTCGCTTAGCCATTTTGCGGCTGATCCGGGCATGTCGGTGCTGGCCGATCAGGCTGCACACTATCGCGCCAACCACGGCCGGGCCGAGGAAATCGCGTTGCTGTCGCCCGATCTGGTGCTGGCCGATGTCTGGTCCTCGCCTGCCACCATTTCCATGCTGCGCCGCCTTGGGATCAGGGTTGCGCAATTGCCGCCGGGCACGTCGCTGCCCGAGATCCGCACGCGGATCACCGCGATGGGCCGGTTGTTGGGGCAAGAGGTCCGCGCACAGGCGATGCTGGCGCAGTTCGACGCCGATCTGGCCGCGATTGCGCGCCCGGCGCCCGGGCTGCGCGGCGCGGTCTATGGCATCGGCGGCTACGGCTATGGCCCCAATACGCTGGCAGGTCAGATTTTGGCGCTGGCCGGGTTTGACAATGTTGTCGGCGGTCCCGGGCAGGACTGGGGTGGGCCGATGCCGCTGGAACAACTGGTGATGGCCGCGCCCGATCTGGTGGTGTCGGGCGGCGACAGTTATGGCCATGGCCCCAGCCGCGCGGGCGAGATGTTGCGTCACCCGGCGCTGGCCGCCCTGCCGCGTGCGCGCGGTTTGCGCGATGCACGGTGGAGCTGTGGTCAACCTGCGATGTTGGGCGCCGTGGCAGAGCTGGCTGCCATTGGAAAAGATCTTGAAAAAGAGAAGGCAGAACAATGAGCTATCGCGCGTTGTTGATGTCGCTTTCGGCACTGGTGGCGGCCCTGTTTTTGGCCTCGCTGCTGATTGGCCCATCCAGCATTGGTTGGGTCGAAGGGCTGCGGGCGCTGATCTCGGGCGAGGGGGCAGCCGGGCTGGTGATGCGCGAATTGCGGCTGCCGCGGGCGATATTGGGGGTTGGCGTGGGGGCGGCGCTGGGGCTGGCGGGCGCCGCGATGCAGGGGTTCTTGCGCAATCCGCTGGCTGAACCCGGGCTGATCGGCACCTCGTCGGGGGCTGCCCTTGGTGCGGTGCTCTCGATCCAGACCGGGGCCTATGCCGCCTTTGCGCTGGCGCTGCCCTTGGCCGCGCTGGCGGGTGCGGGCGCGGCGGTCGGGCTGATCCTGGTACTGGCCGGGAGGTCGGGCCGGGCGCTGACGCTGATTTTGGCGGGGATTGCGGTTTCGGCCCTGGCGGGTGCGCTGACTGCACTGGTGCTGAACCTTGCGCCCAGCCCCTATGCCGCAGCGGAAATCGTGTTTTGGATGATGGGGTCTCTGGCGGATCGCGCAATGAGCCACGTCTGGCTGGTCGCCCCATTTCTGCTGCTGGGCGGGGCGGTGCTGCTGTCCACCGGGCGCGGGCTGGATGCGCTGAGCCTGGGCGAGGATGCGGCCGCCTCGATGGGGGTCTCGTTGCGGGCGCTGCGACTGCGGGTGATCTTTGGCTCGGCGCTGCTTGTCGGTGCGGCCACGGCGGTGGCGGGCGCGGTGGGGTTTGTGGGCCTTGTGGTGCCGCACCTGCTGCGCGCGCGTGTGGGGGCGCGGCCTTCGGCGTTGCTGGCGGCCTCGGCCCTGGGGGGCGCGGCGATGCTGCTGACCGCCGATATCGCGACCCGGCTGATTGCGCCCGAACGCGACCTGAAGCTCGGGGTGCTGACCGCGCTGGTCGGCGCACCGTTCTTCTTGCAGATGATCCGCCGTCTGGGGAGGGAAGAATGAACCTGCTGACCCTTCAAGACCTGAGCGTTCTGCGCGGCCTCTGTCCGGTCGTCGAGCAGGTTAGCTT
>JAQTYE010000166.1 GCA_028749255.1 Paracoccaceae bacterium
TTCGGTGAGGGGCGTTCTACGGATACTCACCAACCTCCGCAAGACCCTTTTTCGTAAATCCGTCACTTTTCTGCAGACACCCTTATTTTGCTGAACATTTCTTGAGCAAAAATCTAACCAGGGGGCGAGAGACCAGACCGCAAACCCCCACCCGGGCGCGAATCCCGGACGAATCTCTCCCTCAGGCACCCACAAATCCCCCTCCCGACCCGCAAAATATTCCGACCCCACATCCAGACACGACGACCGGACGTCCAAAACCCGAGTCGCCCGAAAACAAAACACACTGCCGAGACCCGCGGCTTTCTTGCCGGGGGGTCCCATTTGGGAACTAGGCGCAGGGGTATGCGATTGTTACGGCCATGGTTCGGACCGGTCTTCAAGAGCGGCCCGGACACATGCGCGCCCGACGAGACAGATCTGCCTGTGCGGGGGCGTGTTCGACCTCACGTTTGCGACCGCCCGGATCCGCCGGTTTCAAGCCCAGCCCAAAAACACGGTGGAGAGACAGATGCAAAGATCGATTTCAAACGGCGTCCTGCGCGCCCCCGTCAAGGACAGCCTCGCGCGGTTTCGGCGGCTGTTTGCCGCGGTGTTGTTTGCGCTCTGCCTGCCCTCGGCGGCGTTTGCGGGTTTCGATCTGACATTCGAAGGCTGGACCTTCGCAAGTGACGGCACCTATGCCGCCAGGTTCTCGGCGGCGCCCGCCAGTCTGTACTGCCCGGGCGAGTGCGATATCTTCCCCGTGGTGACCGGCGGCAGTTATGCGCGCAGAAGCCACTCTGGAACCGAGGTCATTATCTACATCCGGCGTGACGGGGCCGCGCAATCGACCGTGACCCTGCCGGCGAACTATGTCGCCAAGACCAGCGGCGGCGAATACAGCAATCAGATCACTTCGCCGCAGCTGACCTTGCCGCCGGACACCACCCCGCCGGTCGCCACGATCACGACACAACCCTCGGGCACAATCGGCCTGACCAACCCGTCCACGAGTTCGGGGTTCAGGATCGACTATAGCTTCAGCGAATATTTTGCGGATCTGACCGCCTCGGATTTTGCGCTGACCAATGCCACGATCAAAAGCGCAGAGAAGCTGGGCAATCGCAGCTACCGCGTCTGGTTTCTGCCGATTGCGGATGGTCCGGTGGTTGTGACCCTGCCTGCCGCCAAGATCGTCGATCCCGCCGGGAATACCGCCACCGCGGCAGCGGTAGTGTCGGTGACCGCAGATGGCACCCCGCCGACCATCTCTATCGCGCCGTTCACGGGGGCTGCGAATGGCGCGCAGACGGCCCAGATCACGCTGTCCGAGGACGTCACGGATTTCACCCTGTCGGATCTGAGTGTGACCAATGCAACGGCCACCCTGAGCGGCTCGGTGCGCAATTACACAGCTGTGCTGACACCGCTGGTGGATGGGCCCGTCACGCTTTCGGTGGCGGCGGGCACGGTCAGCGATGCAACCGGGAATATCAACGCCGCGTCGAATACGGTCAGCATGACCTATGACGGCACCGCGCCGTCGATTTCGATCGCGGCCTTCACCGGACCGGCCAACGGTGCGCAAAGCGCGATCATCACCCTGTCAGAACCGGCGTCCAACTTCACCCTTTCGGATCTGAGCCTGACCAACGCGACCGCAACACTCAGCGGATCGGGCGCCTCCTATACCGTCGTGCTGACGCCCCTGACCGATGGGGATGTCGCGCTGTCTGTCACCGCCGGACGCTTCACCGACGCGGCGGGCAACGCCAATACCGCCTCGAACGAGGTCTCGCGCAGCGTTGACATCACCGCCCCCGACGTATCGCTGACGGCCGCGCAGGCGATCATCCCGGCAGGCGGGTCTTTTGACGTCACCATCACCTTCACCGAAGCCGTGACCGGGGTCGCGGCGGGCGACCTGATGGTGACCAACGGCGTGGCAACCGCACTCAGCGGCAGCGGAACAACCTATGTTGCCACGATCCAGGCCGATAATGGCGGGGATATCGCGGTGCGCCTGCCCGCCAATGCCGCCCAGGATGCAGTGGGCAATGGGAACACCGCGTCGAATGAACTGACCCGTGACTATGACGGCGTCTTTCCCGCGATTTCTATTGCCGCGTTCACCGGCCCCCTGAACGGTGCGCAAACGGCCATCATCACACTGTCAGAGCCCAGCACCACCTTCACGCTTGCGGATCTGAGCGTGACCAACGCCACTGCGACACTGACCGGATCCGACAGCAGCTATACTGCCGTTCTGACCCCGACTGCGGATGGCCCGGTCACGCTTTCGGTGGCGGCGGGCACGTTTACCGATGCGGCGGGCAACCCCAACACCGCGTCGAACACGGTCAGCATGACCTATGACGGCACCGCGCCGTCGATTTCGATTGCGGCCTTCACCGGACCGGCCAACGGTGTGCAAAGCGCAGTCATCACCCTGTCAGAACCGGCGTCCGACTTCACCCTTTCGGATCTGAGCCTGACCAACGCGACCGCGACACTCAGCGGATCGGGCGCCTCCTATACCGCCGTGCTGACGCCCTTGGCCGATGGGGATGTCGTGCTGTCTGTCGCCGCCGGACGCTTCACCGACGCGGCGGGTAACGCCAATACCGCCTCGAACACGGTTACGATGACCTATGACGGCACGGCACCGGCCGTAACCCTGAGCACCCCCGCGACCTCGACTGCCGGGGCCAGCACATTCCCGGTAACAGTGCAGTTTTCGGAACCCGTCACCGGTTTCGAGATCACCGATCTGCTGGTGGCCAACGGCACCGCCACCGCGCTCAGCGGTAGCGGCAGTGATTACAACGTGACCGTTCAGGCCAGCGGTGCGGGGGATACATCGGTCAGTGTTCCGGTTGCTGCCGCACAGGATGCGGCGGGCAATGGCAACTTGCAGTCCAACACCCTGTCGGTGACCAGTGCCACCATCGACGTCACCCAGGAAAAGATCGCGCAGTTCATGCTGGCCCGGTCACGGCAACTGCTCGGCAGCCAGCCGGATCTGACCGGCTTTCTGAGCGGCACGCAGGCGGGTGGCTTTTCGGCCAGCGCCTCGCGGGGGCTGAGCCAGTTTTCCTATGCCTCCGCACCGGGACGTCCGGTCTGGATGGTGCTGACCGGCAGCTGGAGCGAACAGGACGACGCCAAAACGACCTATGTCTTTGGGGCCGTGGGCAGCCATCTGACGCTGACGCCCAACCTGTTGCTTGGCGCCATGGTGGAATTCGACCACGCCGCGATGCGCGAAGACAGCACCAGGATCCATGGCACGGGCTGGCTGGCCGGGCCTTACTTCGTGGCCCGCCTGCCCGAGGCCCCGATCTATTTCGAGGGGCGCGTGCTTTTCGGTCAATCCAGCAACCGGATCACACCGTTTGGCACCTACACGGATCGGTTCAACACGACCCGAACGCTCGGCCTGTTCAAGGTTTCGGGCGAGGTTCAGTCGGGCGCGCTGACGCTATCGCCCAATCTGAGCTATGCCTACACCGAAGATCGGCAAAAACGCTATGTCGATGGTTTGGGCAACGAAATCCCGGCCCAGAAGCTGGCACTGGCAGAAACCGCGCTGGGGCTTGATCTGAGCTATCGCGCGGATTGGGTGCCCGCGCAGGACGCGCTGACCCTGACGGGCGGGATCAAGCTGATCCATTCCAGCACCTCGGGCGCGGGCTATGGGGTAGATGCGCTTCCGGCGGGATCGGCGACACGCGGGCGGGTCAATCTGGGTCTGGATTATCAGATCGGCGTGGACAGCACCTGGACCGCAACGCTGGCCTATGACGGGATCGGCATGGCGGATTACGAGGCAATAGCCGCACAGATCGGGTTTCAAACCCGCTTCTGATTCCGGGCACTGCGCATCACCGGGGGCCGCGCATATCTGCGCGCGCCCCCCCCTCGCGACATGGGCCCGCCACGCCGCGCGACATCCCGCACGACATCGACCCGCCCGGCGCGCAATGCGACGGGTGTCTTGCCGACGATGTCGGTGATATGTCTGCATTGCGTCCGTGGCGCCCCATGCATCCGAAAGGGAAACCGATGTCCTCGTCCCCCTCTGGCCAAGGCAAGATGGCCAACGCCTTCGACCCTGATACTCTGGCCGATCTGAGCCCGGAAACGAGCACGGCAATCGCCCGGCGGATACGCCTGCTCGGTCCTGCATACCGGCTGTTCTATCAGACCCCGGTGCAGGTTTCGACCGGGCGCGGCACCCGCCTGTTTGATCGCGACGGCGCCGAATATCTGGACGCCTACAACAATGTCGCCTCGGTCGGCCATTGCCATCCGCATGTGGTCGAAGCCGTGCATCAACAGATGCAGACGCTGTGCACCCACACCCGCTATGTTCAGGACGGCATCCTGAATTACGCCGAAGACCTGCTGCCGAGCTTTGGCGGGCGGATTGCCGAGGCCGGGCACATGATGTTCACCTGCACCGGCTCCGAGGCGAACGACCTTGCGATGCGGATCGCCCGACGTCACACAGGGCGCAACGGCATCATCGTCACCGCCGAGGCCTATCACGGCAATTCGGATCTGACGGCAAGCTTTTCACCCTCGCTGGGCGATCGGTCACCCTTGGGCACCTGGGTGCGCCGGGTCCCGGCACCTGACAGCTATCGCCATGACCCCGCCACGCTGGGGCGGATGATGGCCGATGCGGTGACCGAGCAGGCCGCCCTGCTGCGCCGCCATGGCGACGGGCTGGCCGCCTTCATCGCGGATTCGCTGTTCTCCTCGGATGGGATTTTCGCCACGCCCGAAGTTTTGGGCCCCGTGGCCGACGCCGTGCGCGCAGCGGGCGGTCTGTTCGTCGCGGACGAGGTGCAATCAGGTTTTGCGCGAACGGGGGATCGGTTCTGGGGGTTCCAGCGCCACGGCATCGCCCCCGACATCGTGACGATGGGCAAACCGATGGGCAACGGCTACCCGGTCGCGGGCATCGCCGTGATCCCCGAGGTGGTGGCGCAATTCGGTCGCGATACGCGCTATTTCAACACGTTCGGCGGCAACAGCGTGGCGATTGCCGCAGCCCAAGCGACGCTCGACGTGATCAAGGGCGAAAACCTGCAGGCCAACTCTGCGCGGATCGGGCAGATGATTCAGGATGGGTTCACCGCGCTGGCCAGCCGGTTCGAGGCGATTGGCGATGTGCGCGGCGCGGGGCTTTATGTCGGCGTTGAAATGGTCACCGACCGCGCAGGCAAGAATGCCGACGCGCAGGCGGCCACCCAGATCGTGAATCGTCTGCGCGACCGCCGTGTGCTGATTTCCACCACTGGCCCCGCGGCCAATGTGTTGAAGATCCGCCCGCCGCTGGTGTTTTCGGCCGCCGATGCCGACCGGCTGCTGAGCGAAACCGAAGCCGTGCTGCACGCACTTTACGGCTGAGCCACCCGGCTCAGCGCCCCTGCCACTGTGGCGCGCGACGTTCCAGAAAGGCGCGCGCGCCTTCCTGCGCATCGTCGCTGGCCATGATCGCGCGCAGCGTGCGCGCATTCTCGGGCCAAAGCGGCGCCATCTGCGCGGCCTCGGCGGCGCGACTCAGTCGCAGGGTCTCGGTCACCGCCAGCGGCGCATTCGCGGCAATCTCGCGCGCCAGCTCCAGCGCGGTCTCGACCCCGGCCCCGGTTGCCGCACGGCGCGCGATCAGGCCCAGATCCCAGGCCTCGGCGGTGTCGATCATCCGCCCGGTCAGCAAGATTTCCCGTGCCCGCGCGGGCGGGATGACCGTGGCAAGCCGCAGCGCGCCCCCGGCGCCTGCGACCAGACCGCGGATGACTTCGGGCAGGCCAAACCGGCTGCCCTCTTCGGCGACGATCATGTCGCAGGCCAGCGCCAGCTCGAACCCGCCCGCCAGCGCGGCGCCATGCACCGCCGCGATCAGCGGTTTGCGGCGCGGCGCCTCGGTCAGCCCGGCAAAGCCACCCGGGCCGAACAGCACCTCTTCGACCTGCCCCGCGCCGAAGGCCGCCAGATCCATGCCCGCGCAAAACACCGGGCCCGCGCCGCACAGCACCGCCACGCGCAGATCCGGGTCGGCCTCGAACCGGGCCAGCGCCGCGGCCAGCCCTGCCGCCGCCGCCGCATCAATGGCATTGCGCCGCGCCGGGCGGTTTAGGGTGATGCGCGCCAGCGCGCCTTCGGTTTCAAAAAGAACGGCGGCGTCGATCATTGCGAGGTCTCCTGGATCAGGCGTTTGCGCAGCTCGGCGCGGATGATCTTGCCGGTGGTGGTCACTGGCAGGTCCGCGACGACATAGATCGCACGGGGGTATTCGTAGGCGGCCAGCCGGGTGCGGACATGGGCCGCGATTTCATCGCGCAGCGCGGGGCAATCGCTGTGGCCCGCGCGCAGCATGACAAAGGCCGCGACGATTTCGCCGCGCAGCGGATCGGGCTGGCCGACGACGCCCGCCATGGCCACGGCAGGATGGGCGATCAGACAATCCTCGATCTCGGCGGGGCCAACGCGGTAGCCCCCGGTCGAGATGATGTCATCGTTGCGCCCCTTGAACACCAGCCGCCCGTCGGGGCGCCGCAGCCCCCGGTCGCCGGTCACCAGCCAGCGTCCCTCGGGACCGATCACGAATTTCTCCGCCGTCGCGACTGGCTGCTTCCAATAGCCCAGAAACATCACCGGATCGGGGGCCAGAATGGCAATCGCGCCTTCGGCGCCGTCGGGCAACCGCTGGGCCGTGACCTCGTCGATCACATCGACACGGTGGCCCGGCACCGGCCAGCCCATCACGCCGTTTTCCGGCGCCGCCAGCGTCGCGCAACTGGAGACCACCATGTTGCATTCGGTCTGCCCATAGAATTCGTTGATCGTGACCCCCAGCGCCTGCCGCCCCCAATCGAGCAACTGCGCCCCCAGTGGCTCGCCGCCCGACGCGACCGAGCGCATGTTCAGCGCCCAATCCGCGCTGTCGGGATCGGCCTTCATCATTTTCAGCGCGGTTGGCGGCAAAAACGCGTTGCGCACCTTGAACCGCCGAATCAGATCCGCCGCCGCGCGCGCCGAGAATTTGCGAAACCGGCAGGCGACGACCGGCACGCCGTGATGCAGCGCGGGCAACAACACATCCAGCACCCCGCCAATCCAGGCCCAATCGGCGGGCGTCCAGATGCAATCATCGGGCTGCGGCAGGAAATCATGGCTCATCTCGACCCCGGGCAGATGGCCCAGCAGCACCCGATGCGCATGCAGCGCGCCTTTCGGGTTGCCGGTGGTGCCCGAGGTATAGATCAGGATCGCAGGCGCGCTGGACAGGCTGTGAACCGGGGTGAAGCTGTCGCAGGCCGCCGCCAGCGCGGCGTCAAAATCCTGCGCGCCCTCGGCCGGGCCATCGACGGTGAAAATCACTTCCAGATCGGGCAGGTCGTGGCGGATGGCCGCGATCACCGGCAGGCTGGCGTGATCGGTCAGCAGCACACGCGCACCACTGTCGCGCAGACGGTGCAGCAGGGCCTCGGGACCGAACAGGGTGAACAGCGGCAGCGAAATGCACCCGGCTTTGAATGCCGCGATATGGGCGATGGCGGTCTCGCGCCGTTGCGGC